>JARIEX010000034.1 GCA_031127095.1 Gemmatimonadota bacterium | reverse complement strand
GCGCGCCGCTTCGAGTCCGTTGGCGAGCCGCGAAAAGGGCGCAAGCTCCTTGGTGGTGACCACGGCCGCCTTGGGGGACTGCGGTGGGGAGGGGAGAGCGGTCATGAGTGGGAGAAGCTGCTGTCGCGCAGGCGGGGGATCGATCGCGTCCGCTCCCAGGCGCCGGGCGGAGCGGGACAAGAAGGGAAAACGGGGTGCGCCGAGTATAGTCCGCGGCGCGCCGCCTCGCGAGCACCGAGGATTGGTTGGGCGTTGGGAGATTGCGGCACCCACCGCTATCCTTGCACGACCAGAGCAGTGATCGGTGCAGGAGATCGCGTCCTCACCTTAGACAGCAAGGAGCGAAGTTGGCGGCCAGAATCGAAGCGGTGCATCCCGTGTTGATGTCCCGAGACGTCGCGGTTTCCGTGCGCTTTTATGCCCAGCTGGGATTTCGCGTGACCTTTCAGGATGATCCGGATCAGCCCACGTATGCGGCGATCCGACGCGACGACGTGGAACTTCATCTCCAGTGGCAGGACGCGGGTCAGTGGGCGTACCCCGTGGATCGCGCGACGTATCGGTTCGTGGTGCCTGACGTCGATGTGCTCTACACCGAATTCGCGAGCCAGCCGGCGCTCGATGAAGCGCTCCGGAGTGACAGCCCATGGCGCCGTCCGGGCGACACGCCGTGGGGAACACGCGAGTTCCATGTTCGCGATCCCGACGGCAACGGCTTGCAGTTTTACCGGCTGCGCTGACGGCGCCGCGTACAGACTCCACGCGTGTCCAACACCCACCACGTCGGCCATCCCAACCATTCACCAACACGCGAGGACGCCATGTCCCGGATGATCTTCATCACCCTGCCCGTGACCGACATGCCCCGCGCGCGGGCATTTTACGAAGCGCTTGGCTTCTCGATCAATGAGCAGTTCTCGGGCCCGACCTCAGCCTGCGTCGTGGTCTCGGACGCGATCTATTTCATGCTGTCCACGCATGAACAGTTCCGCAAATTCTCGCCCAAACCCTTGGTCCTGCCCGCCGACGGCGCGACGTGCCTGTTCGCCCTGTCCTGCGACAGCCGCGCCGAAGTGGATGCCATGACCGAGGCCGCGATTGCCGCGGGCGGGACGTCCCTGCATGACCCCGAGGACCTCGGCTTCATGTATTCGCGCGCTTTCGAAGATCCCGACGGCAACGGCTTTGGTCCGATGTGGATGGACCCCGCCGCGGCGTGAGGCGCGGTGCGTTGCGCGTTACGCGCGACGCGAGCGACGCCGCACGACCACGCCCATCGCCAGCACGCCCATCGCGACGAGTCCGCCGGTCGCGGGTTCCGGCACGGCAACGAGGTCGGGCACGATACCGAGTTGCGCGTTCACCCAGTTGAAGTTCGACTGGCAGCCGGCGTTGTCGTCGACGTTCGCGACGCAGGTGTAGCCGGCTTGGTATCCGAGTCGAGCCCCCACACCCAGATCTTTGTTGAACCACCCGAACGACGTGACGCCGGCCACGGTCCAATCGCTCAGGAAGTTGGCGCCGCCGGAGTCGCCACGGCCCGTCAGCACTTCCTCGAACGCATCGCCCACGCTCGGCGTGCAGAAGCCGAGGCGGCCGCAGAGCCCGTCCGGATACACCGGCGTGGGGTCAGTGAACCTGGGGTCCACTCCGCCGACATCGAAGTCCGCCAGCAAAATGCCCCCGCGCGTCGCGGCACGGCCGCTGGCGAACGTGGCGCAATGATCCGTGTCCGTATCGTTGTTGAGGTCGGTGATACACGTGGTTTCGAACACGTTCTTACCGGTCCGCAACAGCGCGTTGCTGTTGAACTGGTCACTGTCGTATGCGTCGCCGCGGATACCGGTGCCGATACGCCCATATCCGGCAAGCGTGATGGTCTGCCCCAGCACCGCCCCGACGGCCAGCGAGTACGTACGCGCGAACGAGGGAGGCTCACTGCTCAACGTCAACACCGCGACGTCGTTCTCGGACACCACGTTGCCCGTGATGTAGCCGGTCTTGGCCACCATCTCGGTGCCCTGCACGTCCACCCACCCCGTGCCCGCCTCGTAGAAGCGCGCGGTGAAGCTCGTGTAGGCCACGTTGCTGATGCAGTGGGACGCCGTCAGGATCTTGCCACCCGTCAGCAACGATCCCGTGCAGGCGCCCTGCACAGCATTGTTCGCATCACGAAACCACAGGTTGACCACGCCACTGTAGTCGGATCCGGCGCTGCGATCGGCCCTGTACCGGGGATTGTTATAGCCAGTACCACCGCTTCCGTAGTCCGACACCACGATGGTCGACGCGTTCTCCGGCACCCACCCTTGCGCGGCGGCAGAGGTAGAGACGGCGAACAGCGCGAGCGTCAGGACGGCGCGCTTTGCGCCCCGCGAATGCGAAGAAGTCATGATCGGTCAGTGGCGGGCGACATTGCCCTCGTGGTCGTTCTTCGCTTCACGTCTTTATAGCGAGACAGCAGGGTTGCGAACCCTCTGACGCATCCTCCCTCGCAAGAAGGACGCCAGCCGAGTCCGCCGCGGCCGAATGACGCGCACGTCATCCACGGCATGGCGATTCAGGAATAAGGATCGCGCAACAGCTGTCCCACCCGCCGCAGCCATCCGCGCACGCGCTGCCCCGCGCGATGTTGCGCGCACGCCACCAGTGCCGTGCTAATACCACAGTTCCCCGCGGCCGGCGCGGTGCCCACACCGCCCCCGCCGGTTCCACCGGCCACCATCGTTCCGATACATTGCAGAGGCCGTCGTGGCCCGGTGCCCGTGAAACGAGGGCGTCCGGTCCGTGGACCGCACGACCCAAGGCTATCCCGACCAGACCGTCCCCTTTGCAGGCGAACCCCTTGACGATTCTGGCCCAGATGCCCGTCTCCTCAGAGACCGAGTCTCCACACAAGCTCCCTCCGCAGCGACGCTACTTCAACATCAGCGTCCTCTGGATCTTCTACTACGAGCGGGTCATCCGCACGCTGTACCGCCTGCGCATCCGCCACGAAGTCGCCACCGTCGCCTCGATCGGCGCGGGGCTCGCGGCCGCATGGCTCATCGTCACCGCGCACACGCTGTCCGGTTTTTTACTGGCCGCGCTCCTCGTGCACGCGAAGGATCTGTTCGACGCCTGTGACGGCGCGCTCGCGCGGCTCACGAATACCGGTCACCGGCTCGGCCGGTTCATGGACACCATCGGCGACGGGGTCGTGTTCACCGCGTGGATCGCCGCCGGCGCCTATCGGGGCTGGGAGCAGGGTGTCCCGCTCCCCGTGACGCTGGCCCTGGGCGTCGCCGCCTGGCTGTCGCTGTTCCTGCAGTGCTCGTACTTCAACTACCACCAGCTGCACTACGTGCGGCGATCGGGCGCCGCCCTCGCCAGTCGCCTCGACGAGCGGGCCGAATCGGACAGCGGCATCGTTGGCGTGCTGGCCGGCGTGTACGACCTCTGGTTCGGGTGGCAGGACCGCATGATCGCCCGCTTCGACGGCTGGCAGCGCGAGCTGGCGGGCTTCCCCGCCGACCCACTGGATCCCGCCAACAACGCCTGGTTCGACCGGCGGAACTTCATGGTCGCGAACTCCGCGCTCTGTTTCGGCACGCACGCCTTCGTGCTGATCGTGTGCCTCCTCGCCGGGTCGGCGTTCTGGTTTCTCCCGGCGGTCATTGTGGGGATGAACCTGTACTGGATCACGATCATCCTCACGCGCTGGCTGGTGTTCCGGAGAGGGATGGCCGTGTTGGTGGCCTGACGCGGCCCCCGAGTATCGAGGTGCGGTGCACACCGGGCCGCGACCACCCGCTCCCTTTTTACGGGACTCTTGGCCCCTCGATCACGAGTCCGGCCGGCTCACGGCGCAGGCACTGGCCCGCAACTCGGAGATCGGACTGATTCCGCTCCTGCGCGCCCGCACCGTCTCCCTCGAGCGGCTCGTGGTTCCCGACGACATGCACGACTCTCCGCTGCACCGCCGCGTGCTCGATATGGACGAACGCACGGCGGACGTCTTGCGCTGCTTCGTGTGGGAGACGCAGACACCACCGCTTCGCGACTAGCGAGGCGGTGGTGAACCCTGACGCCCCCGTCTCCAGTACAGGAACGCCGGAATGCCGGCGAGCACCGCACCGAGGCCGATGAGCGCCTGCGCCGGCGCGGTGATCACCGCATTGAGCACAATCGCAGCCGAGGCCCCGACAAAGAGCAGCGGCGTCACCGGGTAACCCGGCACCCGGAACGTGGCAGGCGGGCCGGAACGGCGGCGGAACACGAACAGGCTCATCGCGCCCAGTCCGTAGAAGATCCATCCGGAGAACACGACGTACGTGAGCAACTGCTCGAACGTGCCCGTGAGCGCGAGCAGCGACGCCCACACGGTGCCCGCAATGATCGCAAACGCGGGAGTGCCGAATCGTGGGTGCAGCTCGCCGAGTTTCGCGAAGAAGACGCCGTCGCGCGCCATGGAGAAGTAGAGGCGGGGTGCCGTGAGCGTGAGTCCGTTGGTCGCGCTGAACATCGCCACCAGAATGATCACGGTGATCCCCTTCGCCGCCACGGGACCGAACACGGCATTCACTGCCGTGGCGGCCACCCGTTCAGTCTCCTGCACCCCTGTCACACCAAGCGCGGCCACGTAGCCGAGATTCACCAGCAGGTACAGCACGATCAGCAGCGCAGTGCCGACGGTGATCGCCAACGGGAAGGTGCGCTGCGCATCGCGTGTTTCACCCGCGGCGAAGGTGACGTACTGCCACCCTTCGTAGGCCCACAACACGCCGATCAGCGAGAGTCCCAAGCCCGTGAGCAGCGAGGGCGTAAAGGTGGGCAACGCCGTCATCGCCCCGGACATTCCGCTTCCCCGGCCGAGCAGCAGCACGCTCATGATGACGATCGCGCCGAGCTTCACGCCGGTGCTCCAGTTCTGCACGCCGGCGCTTCGGCGCGTACCACGCACATTGATGAACCCGATCACGATCAGCATCGCCACCGCCACCATCTTCGCCTGAATCGGCGAGAGCGCGACGAATTCCTTGAGGTACGACGAGAAGGCCACTGCCAGTGTCGCCGCCGATCCGGAGGCGATCACGAAGAACTTGGTCCACCCGTAGAGAAACGCGGGCAGCGGTCCGAAGGCATCGCGAATGTACGCGTACAACCCGCCCGCGTCGGGGCGACCGGCGCCGAGTTCACCGTACGTGAGCGCCCCGAGAAGCGAGAGCACGCCGGCGAGGACCCACACGAGCACGGCAAGCGACAGCGATCCTTGGACCTGCCGCAACACGACGGCCGGCACGATGAAGATACCGGAGCCGATCACGGTGCCGATCACGAGCAACACGAGATCGGTGACGCCAAGGGTCCGTGCGAGTTCGGCGCGGGGAGGGGTGGCGGGCGCGTTCACGTGGCGCCTGCGAGCGCGGCAGACGCCAGACGCGCCGTTTGCGCGAGTACGGCGGCGCCGACGAACAGACTGCCATCAGCGGCGAAGAATTGCGGTGTGTGAGCGGGCGTGGGTTTGCCGTCGGCCTCGCGGGCACCTATGCGCATGAATGCTCCCGGAATGGATTCCATGTAGTAGGCGAAGTCCTCGCCAGCCATGTTGGTGATGCCAAGCGGCACGACGCCATCGGCCCCGACGAGCGAGAGCGCCGCCTCGCGCGCCCACGCCGCCGGTTGGTCTGGATTGACGATCGGCGGAGGGCCGAGTTCGATGCGCACCTCGGCCGTGAGATCATGGGCGAGGGCGATGCCCTCGGCCACCCGCTGCAGCTCGCGGGCGAGCAGCGCGCGGGTGATCGGATCGGTGGCGCGGAGCGTGCCGCCGATGCTCGCGGTATCGGGAATCACGTTGGGCGCAGCGCCGGCCTGCATGGTGGCGACCGTGAGCACCGCCGGCGTGGCCGGGTTGACTCGGCGGGATACAACACCCTGCAGCGCGGCGATCAGCAGCCCGGCCCCGAGCACTGGGTCGGCGGATTCATGCGGACGCGCACCGTGCGCTCCACGTCCGCGCAGCACCACGGTGAACGAATCGGCGGCAGCGGCCAGCGGGCCGGCCTGCGCCACCACCTGGCCCACCGGGAATCGACGGTCCACGTGCGCGCCGAAGATGGCTGCAACGCCCTGCAGGGCGCCAGAACGGAGCATTGCCGACGCGCCTTCCCCGATCTCCTCGGCGGGCTGCAGGACGATCAGCACGTCGCCAGCGGCCGGCTGCTGCGCCAACAGGTAGGCCGCACCCACGGTCCAGGAGGCGTGAACGTCGTGCCCGCAGGCATGCATGACCCCCGGGTGCTGCGACGCATACGGCAGCCCCGTCGCCTCGTGGATGGGGAGCGCATCGATGTCCCCGCGCACGGCGACGACGGGCGCGTGGGGATCGAGTCCCCGGATGCGCGCCACCAGTCCGGTACCGGCAACGCGTTGTACCGACACGGGCGACGCCGGAGCGAGCGCGCGCTCGAGCACAGTACAGCTGCGCGTTTCCGCGAACGACAACTCCGGGTGCGCGTGCAGATCGCGTCGCAACGCGATCAGCGACGCGCGCTGCGCCGCACTGAATTGGGCCAGGACCGCCGCCGGCACACCAGCGACATCGGCGGGGTCGTTCACCGCTGACATCACTTGGACGTGCGCATGGTGGCCCCGGGGCCGCGCAGCACGTGTCCGGGGGTGGCCCCGGTGTGCCGCGCGCGATCGAGTACCAGCACGCCGTTCACGAGCACGTACTCTACACCGGTGGCGAGTTCCATGGGCTTGTCATACGTAGACTTGTCGGCGAGACGGTCGAGATCGAAGACCGTCACGTCGGCCCAGGCGCCCACGCGAATCACGCCGCGATCGGCGAGCCGCATGCGGGTGGCGGGCCACGACGTCATCTTGCGCACGGCGTCCTCCAGCGTGAGCACCTTGCGCTCGCGCACGTACTTCGTGATCACGCGCACGGCGTTTCCGAAACCGCGCGGGTGCGGGAAGCTCGTGGCGTCTTCAACCCCGACCTGCGCCACCGCGCCGGCGTCGCTGCCGATGCTCGTCCACGGAAAGCGGAGCGCCGTTTCGATGTCGGGCTCGGACATCATGTGGTAGATCGCCATCACGCGCGCGTTCCCCTGCACCACGAGATCCCAGGCCGCATCGGCCGGATCCTTGCCCGTCTCGCGCGCGATCTGCGCGATGGATTTGTTGTGGTACTGCGCGTTCGCCGGGTTCTGCGCGTTCACGACAACCACACCGTCCCAACCACCCGCCGCCTCGATGATGTTCCACCATCCGGGGGAGCCTGTCGCCACCTCACGCTTGAGTCGTGCGCGCATCGCCGGATCGGCCAGCCGCAGGCGCAACGAGTCACGCCCACCCTCGAATGCCCAGCTGGGAATCGTGGCCTCGAGCCCCGTCCCGCCCGCGGTGTACACGTACAGATCGGCGGCGACATCGACGTTGCGCGCTCGCGCCGCCTCGACCACCTGACGGACGGAATCCATCAGGATGCCCCACCCCGGTTGATACGCCACCTTGAGGTGAAACACTTCCACCGGCAGCCCGGCGCGCTCGCCGATCGCGATCGCCTCGCGCACCGAGGTCACCACCTCCGCCCCTTCGCCGCGGATATGACTGGCGTATACGCCCCCGTATCTGGCGGCGACCTTCGCCACCTCCACCAGTTCGTCGGTGGTCGCATAGCTGGACGGCGGGTAGATCAGTGCCGTCGTCATGCCCATCGCGCCGGCGCGCATGGCGGTATCCATGATGGCCCGCATGCGGTCGAGCTCCGCCGCGTTCGGCGCCCGCGACGACTGCCCGAGCACCTGCACGCGCGTCTGCGCCTCGGAGAAATACGTACCGAAGTTGATGCTGATGCCCTGCCGCTCCAGCTGGGCGAAATACTCGGGAATGCGTCCGGCTGCCACCGGCGTTCCCCCTTCGCCGCCGATCGCCGTGGTCACGCCCATCCGGAGCTTGTTCTCGGCCCGTCCCCCGCGCGGGAGGACGCTGCCCGACTGATCCATCATGTCGATCCAGCCGGGTGACACGTAGAGCCCCGTGGCATCGATCTCGGTGCGTCCCTTCTCCGCGATCTTGCCGATGCGTGCGAATCGCCCGTTGCGGATCGCGACGTCGGCCAGGATGAACGGATTGCCGGCGCCATCCAACACACGGCCGTTGCGGATGACCACGTCGTACCCGGAGTCCGGCACCGACAGGCGCGCCGGAGCGCGCCCTGATGCCTGCGCATGCAGCATCAACGGCACAGCGCCCAGGGTCACCCAGAGTGAGGCGGCGAGTCGGCGCATCAGGTGGTCCAGATCTGTGAGAGCACCCGACGGAAGTTGCCTCCCAGAATGCCTTCGATGTTCGCGTCGCTGTATTTGCGCCGGATCAACCCTTCGGCGAGGTCGAACATCCGCTTGGGATGGTCCAGCCCCTCGATGTCGATCTTCTCGCGGAATCCGTAGCTGCCCTTGTAGCCCGCACGGAGCTGCTTGTTGAGTTCCGCAGGCATGGCGTCATAACCATGCAGGTCGATGTCGCTGCCCACACCCAGATGTTCTGGCCCGATGAGCTTCGCCACGTGGTCGAAGTGATCGAGCGCGTGCTCGATGGTGGTGGGCTCCTTGTCGCGCACGAACATCCGCACGCCGGTGATGCCCATGACACCGCCGCTCTTCTTCACCGCCAGGATCGCTTCGTCGGCCTTGTCGCGCGGGTGACCGTTGGCCAGCACTCGGCTGTTGGAGTGGGTGATCAGCACTGGCTTCTTGGACAGCTCGAACGCATCGAGCGTGGTGCGATCTCCACAGTGGGAAACATCGACGGCCATGCCCACCGCATTCATGCGCTCGATGATCGCGACGCCGAAGTCGCTGATGCCGTCGTCGCGGCGCTCGGTGGCGCCATTCCCGATCAGGTTGCGACTGTTGTACGTGAGCTGCGAGACGCGCTGCCCCAGGCCATGGAAGAAGTTGACGTCGTCAGGGCGCCGGAAGTGCTGCGAGTTCTGCAGTCCCAGCAGCACCGCGATCTTCTTCGAGGCCTTCACCCGGTCGAAGTCGCGGACCGAGTCGATGCGCATCAGGCGCGTATCGCTACCGGCGATGAATGCATTCCAGCCGGCAAACCAGGCCAGGGCCTGTTCATACGCATTGGTGCCGCCAAGCCCGACCGCTGGATGGAAGATGTTGATGCCGGAGTCGAGAAACTCCTGGTACTTCGCTTCGGGGAAGGTCTCCGGATTGGTTTCCCACTTCGCCTGGTCGGGAAAGTTGAGCGTGAAGACCCCCAACATGTCGATGACCAGCGAACGTTGCACGAGTGAGATCGCGCGCGCCGAGTACTCGGGCGCCCCTTGGCCAAACAGCTGGAAGCGGCCGATGTTGAGCATCGGTGCCGCGATCGTCGCGAGTCCTGCGGCGGCCACTCGCGTGAACAGGGTGCGGCGATCGATGGAAGAGGACTGGTCGGTCATGGGAGCGATCCGGGTCAGCGCGAGGTGGGAAGGCGGTTGAACGTGAGGCCCAGCAACTGCATGGCCATGATGCGGCCGGTTCCATCGGGGCGGAACGTGAGCGTTCCCTCGGCGTTCTGACGGGTCTGCCAACGGGCACGGAACGTTTCGTACTGCCAATGCGAGAGCGGACCCGCATAGGCGCTGCCGAATTGCGCCTGCAGCGTGTCCCCCTGCAGCGTGATCGTCGCGTCGCCGTAGGTCGGGTGGCGATACGTGCCGACGTATTCTGCCAGCGCCAGCGACGGTCGTGTCCCGGTCACGCGTCGTGACTCCGCCTGCCGCTGTGCCGCCACCGCTCGCTCCTGCTGCGCCGTCAACATCGCCAGGAGCTCGGCACTCCAGTCGCGCGTCGTGGCGCCGGCGGCTCCACCCAGGCGATCGAACACCTCGTACATGATGGCGTGGCGCAGTTCCACATGATCGGCGTTGGCGAGCACGTACACGCCAAGCTTCTTATCGGGAATGAGTCCGATGATCGCGCTCATGCCGTCGATGCTGCCGGTGTGCATGGCGACAGCCTGCCCGCCGTAGTCCTGCAGAAACCATCCCAGTCCGTACAGGAAGAAGTGCGGCTGCGCCATCGCGAGCGCCGGGTACGTGCCCTTGTCAGCGACGGTCTGCGGGGACAGCCACTCACGGAAGCTCGCCGGCGAGACCAGCGCCTTCCCACCCACCCGGCCGCTGTCGAGCACGAATCGCATCCACTTCGCCATGTCGTTCACACTGGACCACACCGATCCGGCAGGGGCGACGGGATCGACGCTGCGGTTGCGAATCACGCGAGGCGTACCGTCCACCACGCCGTGCGGCGTCGCGACGTTCGGCTGCCCTTCGACCGTGGCGAGACGGGTCACCGTGTGCGACATGCCGATGGGACCCAGAATGCGGCGCTCGAGAAACTCGTCCCACGTCATCCCGGACGCGACGCGCACCACCTCACCGGCCACGGCGTACATGAGGTTCTGGTAGATGAAGCCGGACCGGAACGAATAGGCGAGCGGCATCGTCGCCATCCGACGGAAGATCTCGTCGGCATCGTAGTCCGCACCCGACCAGAGCATGTCGCCATTGCCAAGCCCCGCCCGGTGTGTCAACAGGTCGCGAACGGTGAGTTCACGCGTGACATAGGGGTCGGAGAGACGAAAGGCCGGCAGGTACTCGATGACCGGCGCATCCCACCGCACCTTGCCTTCGTCCACCAGCATCCCGAGCGCCAGCGCCGTCATTGCCTTAGTGGTGGATCCGATCGCGAAGCGCGTGTCGGCGTCCACCGCCGTTGGCCGCCCGAGCTCGCGGACGCCGTAGCCCTTGGCCAGCAGGACGCTGTCGTTGCGCACGATCGCGACCGCGAGCCCCACGGCGTTCCAGTCCTTCATCCCCTTCGCAATGGCCGCGTCGAGCGCGGCGACAGGATCACCGGTCTTGGGCCGCTGTGCGGTGGCGGCGTGCATCGGGAAAAGCGCCGCCAGCGCGAGCACACCGGCGACGGTGGTCCGCCGAGTGCAGCAACGAAGAGAAGGGAGACGATTCATGGCAGCGAGGTTTTGTATACAGAATTGGGCACCGAGTCGCCCAACGTACGTGCGGTGAACCGGTCGGGCAAGACGGCGAAGCCCTACCAGCTCCCCAAGGCGCCACGGGCGCCGATCACCACAGCCAGACGGCGCCCGGCGTTGCGCCAATTGCTCTCCACCGCCTGCTGCGCGGCGCTCTCCGCGCCCGCCTCGATCGCCTGATTGATCAGCTCGTGCTCGGCCGCCGACGTCGCGATCTCCACCAACAGCGCGTTGACGTACAGCCGGGCATAGCGCTCCGCCTGCGGCTTCGTGGCCTCGTGCAGTGCCAGAAGGCGCGCACCCGCACCCGCCTCCACGTACGCCCGATGAAAGGCCGTATCGAGATCGAACAGCCGCGACGGGTCGGGGGGGACAGCACAACCCGCGGCGGCGAAGTCGGCATTCAGCGCGCGCAGTCGCGTCACCAGTTCCGCCCGCACGGAAGCCGGCCGTTCAGCCGCCGCACGTGCGGCGAGCCCCTCGAGCTGCCCAACGATCTGGAACAGCTCCATGGCATCGGCCTGCGTGAGCGGCGCCACGATGAGCCGCTTCTCCTTGGTGCGATCCACACTGGTCACATACCCCTCCTGCTGCAGCCGATGCAGGGCACTCCGGATGGGCGTGCGGCTCAATCCGAGCCGGTCAGCGATCTCGCTCTCAATGATTCGACTGCCCGGCGCGAGACGCCCGTGCACGATCAACTCCCGCAGAAGATCGTATGCACGCTGGACGCTCTCACCGCGATTTCCGGCAACGTCGGCAGCGATCACCGCGGTTGGAGCGGCATCCGATCCGCTAGCTGGGAACTCACGCGGACGTCGCGGGGTCACCGCAGCCGCACGGTCAGCCAGTCAGCCACGGAGCCGACGACGTCCAGCTCGACGCGCGGGTTCACGAGCTTGCCATAGTTGCCGGGGAAACCGACCGGATCGTACACGAAGAGATGATTCATCTTGGGAAATATACGCGTGGTCACGTCCTTGTTCCCCGCTGCCTTGAAGGCGCGGGCCAGCACCGGCACCTGGTCGGGGGTCACCTGCTGGTCAGTCGCACCGTTGAGGATCAGAACGGGCACCTTCACCTGTCGCGCGGTCGCCAACGGGTCGTGCGCAAAAAAGAAATTCATCCATGGATTCGACGCCTTCAGCGAATCGATGTAGATCGGGATCTGTCGGATCCGCTCGGCGCGCGCCGCCGTCGTGAGCGACGTGTCGCCGTTGGCCAGATTGGTGAGTTGGAACTTCAGAATGTCGGCGCCTCCCTTGCCAGGTCCGGCCAGCAACACGATGCCCTTGAGTGCGGGCTCCTTGGCCGCGACCAGCGGCGCGATCAGCCCGCCCTCGCTATGTCCCACCAGTCCCAGACGGGCGGCGTCTACCTCGGGACGGGTGCGCAGATAGGCCAGCCCAGCACGGATATCTTCGGCGAAGTCGGCGCTGGTCGCCGTGGCGTGGTTGCCCTTCGATTGCCCGATGCCCCGATCATCCATGCGCAGGGTGGCGATGCCGCGGCGGGCGAGCGAATCGGCGATCTGCCGGAAGGGGACATAGGTGCTGTTTGGGCCGAGCGGTTCATCACGCTCCTGTCCACCGCTGCCGGTGATCGTCACGATCGCGGCCACCGGCTTCTCCTTGCTGGCACCGGCCGGCAGGGTGAGCGTTCCGGCGAGCGTGTGCCCCATCGGCGTGCTCACGGTGACGTTCACCGCCGTATACGGCGCACCCGCTGGCGCGGAGTAATCGACGGGAGGTTTGGGCGGACGGCGTCCGAAGACGACGGGACTACCCACCAGTTCAGCCACCAGCTGGGTGACCTTGCCGGTGGGGGTGACGGCGAACGTCACGAAAAAGGCGGGCAACACCGGCGTGGCGAACCGCACGCGGAAGTTCTCCGCATTCCAGTACTCCATGGTGCCCCGCCAGTTGGGGCCGAACCGCAGTTGCAGCGCGCCATTCAGTTCCGTCACCACCATGTCCCCGTGCAGACTGTCGGCATAGGTGCCCACGTATTCCGACAGGGCAAGCGACGGCTTGCCGCCCGAGGGCTTGGGCGGTCCACCCGCGCGGCGCTGTGCCTCCAACGCCCGGCTGCGCTGCTGTTCCATGCGCGTCACCGCCTGGCCGCTCCAGTCACGCGCCGGTGCCTTGAGCTGCATGTCGAAGATGCGCCGCAGCAGCGTCATGGGCATGCCGGTCCCGTTCATGTTCGTCAGGAGTACCACGCCCAAACGCTCTTCGGGCATCATGCCCACCAACGCCGTGAAGCCGTCCACGTTGCCGCCGTGGTGGATCACCTCACGCCCACGGTAATCCTCCAGAAACCACCCCATGCCATACGACGAGTAGTGGGTGTCCGGGTTGTTCGCCCGCGATGCCGAGTCGAGTCGGATGATCGTGTGGGGCGCATGCATCTCGTCGAGCATACGGCGCGTGAGCATCTGCCGGCCGCCGACGGTTCCCGTCCCCATCTGGAGGCTGACCCACTGCGCCATGTCCATCACGTTGGAGTTGATCGACCCGGCGGGCCCCGCGTTATCGATGTTGCGCCATGGCACGGGAACGATGGTGCCATCGACATCGGCATGCGGCGACGCCACGTTGGAACGCTTCTCGAGTCCGCGGATGGTCGTGTTGGACGACGTCATGGCGAGCGGCGTGAGAATGCGTTGCGTGACGAAGTCGTCCCAGGTCATCCCGCTGACCTTGGCAACGATCTGTCCCGCCGCGATGTACATGATGTTCTGGTAGCCAAACTGCGAGCGGAAGCTCCAGGTGGGCTGGAGGAAGCGCACCCGACGCACGATTTCATCGCGGTCGAAGCCCGAGCCGTACCACGCCAGCTCTCCCCGCGCGAGCCCGCTGCGATGCGACAGCAGGTCGCGCACCGTGATCTCGCGGGAGGCGTAGGGATCGGCCAGTTGGAACCACGGCAGGTACTTGGTGACCGGCGCGTCGAGTTCCACCTTCTTCTCGTCCACCAACATCGCCACGGCGGCGGCCGTGAACGCCTTCGACGATGAACCGATGGCGAAGATCGTGTTCTCATCTACTGGCGTGCCGTTCGTCACGTCGCGGACGCCGTATCCCCTCGCGTAGATCACGGAGTCGTTGCGCACGATCGCCAGGGCGACACCGGGCACCTTCCAGCTTTTGATCGCCTCGTTCACGTACGCGTCGAGACCGGCGAACGGCTCACGCGACGGTGGCCGGTCCTGCGCGCCAGCGCTCTCCGTCGGCCCCATGGGAAAAACGGCGGCAGCCAGCGCCAGCGACCGCAGAAACTTCCGGGGAGTGAGGGTCACGGCTGAATGGGGTTCGGGGTGATGACGGACATCTGGATGAACGAGGACAATGTCGGAGAGCGATAGACCCGCTGCGTGGCCGCCCGGAAGTCGGAGGCCTTCGCCTTGAAGATGTTGGGCACGAACGTCTGCGGGTTCCGGTCGATGAGCGGAAACCAGGAGCTCTGCACCTGTACGCGAATGCGATGCCCCTTCTGGAATCGATAATTCTGCGTGTGCAGATCGACCGTGAACGCCGTGGCCTTGCCCGGCACGATGGCTTCGGGCTTCGAGAGGTCGTTCCGGAAGCGTCCGCGCAGCACATCGTTGGCCACCATGAACTGGTAGCCAGGGAGCTTCGGATGCGTTTCCGGATACACGTCGATCAGCTTGACGACCCAATCGGCGTCACTCCCCGTCGTGGCCGCATACAGCTTCGCCACCAGCTCGCCGGCGATGGTCACATCCTCGGTGAGCACGGGCGTCTCCCACGCCACGACATCGGGCCGGTCCTGCACGAAGCGCTGGTCATCCGCGAGCCACTGCGACCAGGTGGAGCCGGGGCCGAACGTCGGCAGAATCGGGCGCGGACGATACGGCACCGGCTTGTTCGGATCGGAGACGTATGCATCGTACGGCGTGGGGTCCCCGGCTTTCGGCGGGTCGAAGCCCAGCTTACCCTGCGGCTGAAAGTAGAGTTTCCGCGTCGTGACGTTCCGCTTCGGCGGCCACGCATCGTGCATGCGCCACTCGTTCGCGCCGGTTTCAAAGGTCGTCGCCTCAGCGAGCGTGAGGGTGCCCTTGTCCTTCAGCCAATAGGCGAACCACGGGGCCTCGATGGTTTGCCGGAACCACGGCGCCGTGGCACTGCCGAAGTCGATGGTCCCCAACGTCTGCCCGGACCGCCCGCGCCAGCCGCCATGATTCCACGGACCGACGACGAGATAATTGATCCCCTTGGTATCGTGCTTCTCGAGGGCGCGGTAAATGGTCAGCGGACCGTAGAAATCTTCCTGATCCCACCACCCGCCCACGTTGAGCGTCGGCACGTTCACGCGGTCGAGATATTGCGCCACCGCCTCGCGCTGCCAGAACGCATCGAAGTTAGGGTGCGTGACGAAGTCGTTCCAGGTCGGTCGCTCGCCCTTGAAATGCTGGCGGTCGATGTTCTCGAGCGGACCGCTCTCCAAGTGCCATGAGTAATTGTCCGCCTTGTCGAACTCGAAGCGCTGCACGCCCTTGCCGCTCTCCATCATGGCGACATACTCGAAGCCGTACGCCAGCCGAAACGCGCCGTTGTGGTGGAAATCGTCACCGATGAACATCGACGCCGGTGATGCCTGTGGCGACACCGCCTTGAGCGCGGGGTGTGGATCGAGCATCGCCATGACGGTGAGCCAGCCGGGATACGACACCCCCAGCTGACCCACCCGTCCATTGTTTCGCGGCACGTTCTTCAGCAACCACTCGATCGTATCGTACGTGTCGGTACTTTCGTCGATCGCCCGCGAATCCTTGCGGTCCCGCGGTGGTCGCAGCATCACGAACTGCCCCTCCGACGTGAACCGCCCGCGGATGTCCTGAAACACGAACAGGTACCCCTCGTCGGCCATCTCCGCGTACGACGTCACGAAGCTCCCCGACGCACCGGCGATGCCATACGGCGTGCGGGTGAGAATGAACGGCAAGTTGGCCGTCTGCGCCTTCGGCGCGAAGATCAGCGTGTGCAGCTTCACGCCGTCTCGCATCGGGATCATCACCTCGCGCCGATCGAACGAGGCGACACGGGCGCTGTCGGTGCTCGAGAGCCCCTGCGCCGGCAGCGCCCGGGGGAGGCCGACGTCGACCGCCCCCAGCAGGACACCGGTCAGCAGCAGCACGAGCGAGGTTGACGGTCGCGTCACCCAGCGACCCGATGGCAGGCGCATGATGATCGTTACCGGACGATGTTGGGATTGTTGACCCGTTCGACGTCGGGCAGCGGGAAGCACGACTGGCTGCCGTATACGCCACCGCCGCCGGGATATGCCGTGCCGGTTGCCGGCGACAACGCGAGCCCGTACCGTCGGATGTCACCGAGACGATGCCCTTCGAGGAACAGCTCGCGCCGACGGTCGTCCACGATCGTGGCACGGACCTGATCGGCCGTCTGTCCGGTCACGACGTACGCGGGAACACCGGCCCGTGTGGCACGGACCACGTTGATTGCCTGCGCCGCTCCCGTCAGGTCGCCCGCCTCGAGACGCGCTTCCGCAACGATCAGCTGCGCCTCCGCATAGCGCGCGATAGCGGTCGGCGTCGTGATCAAGGGATACTTATCGGGGGTCCAGACCACCGATCCCTGGGCCGTGCCATTGCGGCCGGTGTTGGTCACCGCCACGCGGGGATCAGGCACCCCATTGACCGTCAGGCCGCGGAACGACGCATCCACCGTGTTCCACTGATTTTGATTCACCGACAGGAAAGCAAAGTTCTGCCGTCGCACATTCACGTTGTCCGTGCCCGTGACCGCCAGGAAGCTGGCCGGAATTTTGGCCGCGTCCACCCCTGCTGCGGCTGGCTGCTTGAGGTTGAGCAGCGTGCGGGCCCGACCGAGCAACGCGAGGTTGAGCGTGGCGGCGTCGTTCGCCGTCGTCGCCGACGTCACGGCCGAGTCGAACCGGATCTTCGCCTCGGCGAACAGCTGCGCCGGTGTGAGTTCGGCGCTGAGGTTCACAGCCGCCGTGCACATGCCTTCGCCGAGCAGCACCAGACTCAAGCCGGCATGGGCAGCCGCTTGCCCGATGAGGCGCGTGCGGTTCACCCCCACCGGCATGTCGGCGTCCTTCCACTCACGCAACCGGGCGAGCACGGTGTCCGCCGAGCCGCGCGCGGTGGAGAGCGTACTGTAAATAGGCGGCTGCTGATTGGAGGCGCAGCCGCCGGTGCCGTATGACGCGTTAGTGATCAGACGGCGGGCATCGAAGTCGAAGTTCGCCGTGCTGCCGATCGCGTTGGACAGCTCATCGATGAGCAGTCCACTGCCCACGACGTATCGCGTGTAGGCGCATTCGAAGTCGGAGATCGCACCGTTGACCAACAGCTGGGCATTTGCCGGCACGTATAGTGTGGCCGCCGACACCTGCCCCGGATTGACCTGCTCGAGCGCGGTGATATCAGTGCAGGCAGTGGTCGCCGCGAGGAGTGCAGCGGCGCCGAGCCCGAGAAGACTCTGTGTTCGCATGGGAATCACCAGATCACGTTGATGGTGGCGGTGAGCATCCGGAGCGGAGGCGTCACGGCCTGATCGAGCGCCTGCGTAGTCGTTCCGGCGTTGTTCGCGTTCGCCTCGGGATCGAGACCGCGATAGTTCGTACGCGTCATCAGGTTGCGCCCGGCGATCGTGATGCTGGTGCGCGACCGGAGCCACGACTCCGGCAGGGTGTAGGTCGCCGAGACTTCGCGGAGCTTCACGAACGATGCATCCTGGAAGTACTCGGCCGTCAGGCCCTGCCCCGGAGCGGTGGGCACCGCACCGGCGAGATAGATGGGGGAATATTCCAGCGGGTAGTAGTTGGCGCGACACAGGGACGCACCCACACCGCCGGTGCAGCGAAGCTGCTCGACGGCATTTTGCACGCGGTTTCCGCTGCGGAAATCCGCCAGCGCGTACAGTCGGAGCCGCTGGCCGATCGTGACCGTCGACCCGAGTGCGCCGATGACCTTCGGTGTCACGGTCCCGATGTACACGAACGGTGCCGATGCACAGGCCACCGCCGGCTTCCCGGCTCCTCCGTCGCAGAGCACGTTCGTGGCGAGATTGGTTGTTTCATTCCGATCGGCCGAGGCCACCCGCTTGGCCCAGATGCCACCGATGGGATACCCCACGATATTGGCGTTGCCGGCACTCGCGACCACGTTCTGGATACCGCCGAGGTCACGGATCTTGTCGCCGTTCGTGGCGATGTTGCCGTTGATGTCCCAGCTGAACGACTTCCGCGTCACCGCACGGTAGGTGGCACTCAGCTCGACGCCACTGTTGTCCACACGACCGAGATTGCGAAACTGCGACCCCGGGAATCCGCTGGAGGGCGCAACGGGCTGGCTGACAACCTGATCGAGCGTCCGTTTGTTGAAGTACGTGAAGTCGAGCGTCAGGCGGTTGAATACCCCGGCCTCGAAGCCGACTTCGACCTCCTTGCCGCGCTCCGGACGGAGATCGGCATTGCCCAGCGAGGCCGGCGTGACCGCACTCGATCCGTTGGGTCCCGTTGCGGCGGCAAAGGTGCGCAGCGCCGCGAATGCCGCCGGCTGGCGGCCGGATTCACCGTAGGCGGCGCGCAGGCGCAGCGTGTTGAAGACATCCTTCAACGGGAAGAAACTCTCCTCGCCGATAACCCACGAGCCGCTGATCTTCGGATACGTGACCCACTTGAAGTCGGCGCCGAAGGCAGAGTTGTTGTCCACGCGCAGACCGCCCGTGATGAACAGCTTCTCGCGCCAGGACAGCTGCTGTTCCGTATAGGCGCCGATGGTGGTGTTGATGATCTCGGACTGCGTCGAGGCCAGCGCGGTGGTGGCACCCGAGACGACTTCGACGCCGGGCGCCGGAAACGCCAGCCCACCCAGGAAGCTCGTATTCAGGGCGGTCCGATAGAACTGCCCGCCCACCGACGTGCGCGACTTGACGCTGCCCGGCAGGTCGAAGACGGCCGATCCGCTGTAGTCCGCACTGACGATGCTGTTGCGACGCAGCGTCTGTCCGATGCTGCCGGCCGCCGCAGTGGGGGTGAGGTAGCGGGCGAGTTCGGGCGGTGCAAAACGTTCGAGCGAGCGCGCATCCTCCCCGGTGTAGTCGATGCCGACAATCGCGCGCTGCGTGAAGAAGCCGAGGGGCTTGTTCGTGAGCGTGGCGCTGGCCGTGAAGCGATCGATGCGATCCGAGTTGTCGTACAATGTCTGCGGCACTTCGGGAACGGCGGCGAAGAAGCCGCGCGTGGCAGGAAAGACGTTGGCGTGGCCGACCTGCGCGCCGAGCAGCGGGGAGGCGCCGACGTCGGCGCCCAGATGATTGCCCGCCGTCACGAAATTGAGGCTCGTGGCGAAGTTCGTGGATGGGCGCACCTGCACGTCGAGATTCGAGTGCATCGACAGCTGCCGGATCGAGTTGTTCGGCTCGATGCCCAGCGAGTGCTCGTACGTGCCGCTGACGTAGTAGCGCACCGCCTCGCGGCTGCCGGAGAGTGACCCGGTGTACTTGCGCAGCTGTCCGGTACGGTAGATCGGCCGCCCGCTATCCGCTTCGGCCTCGATGCCGTTCCAGGTCGCGATCTGCTGCGTGGCCGGGATCCGGTAGTAGTTCGTCTGCACGCGCTCGGCGGCGTTCGCGAACTCCATGGTGCCCTGTTCCATTTGGAACGTCAGCTGCGGCTTGCCCCCGAGCGCACCACGCTTCGTGATGATCTGGATGACGCCATTGGCTGCTTCGGTGCCGTAGATCGTGGCGGCCGCCGGGCCCTTGATGATCTCGATGCTTTCGATGTCGTTGGGGTCGATGTCGTTGAGGCGACCGGCGACGGTGGCCCCCTGTCCACCGAGTCGTCCGGCGACCGCGAGCGGGCCGCTGCTGGTGGCGTTGTTCACACGCACGCCATCGATGAAGAGAAGGGGCGCGTTCTCCAGCGAGAGGCTGTTGCGACCGCGGATCTCGATGGCCGGCGATGCGCCCAGGCGTCCGCTGCGGGCGCGCACGGTGACGCCCGGCGCGCGGCCACTCAGCAGGCTGGAGACGGTAGTGGCGCCCGACTTGCGCAGCTCTTCCGACGCGTTGATGGTAGCGACCGCGTTACCGATGGATCGCTTCTCCTGCGCGCCGGCGGTGCCGGTGACCACCACCTGGTCAAGGGAAATCGCGCTGGCGGAGAGGCTGAAATTCGCCGTGACCTCACCGCTCGACGGCACCGTGATGGTCACGCGTTGCGCCCCGAACCCGATTCGACGGGCAACGAGCACGCGGGCTCCTGCCGGCACGTTGACGAGACGATACCGGCCGTCGGCTCCGGTCGTGGCCCCGAGCGTCGACCCGTCGATCACGACGGAGGCGCCAACGACGGGCTTGGTTGATGCCGCATCGCTGACGCGGCCCACCACGATGGCCGTTTGGGCGGCAAGCGCGGCGGGCGCCAGAAAGAGCAGGACGCCGATGCCACTGCGCGAGAATCGATTCGCGGTGGCCGCGAGGACGGCGGGCAGACCGGGAGAATGCCCGTCAGGCGAGGATCGCATGCGTGAACTCCAGCAGGGGGTGGAGCGGACAGGGAGGCAACAGCAACGCCGCCGGCGTTCGTTGTTTCGTACACCATATTGTATACAGTGTTATCCTAAGCTAGGTTTTAGGTTACAGCTCGGCAAGAGTCCGCGGCGAGGGGACGTTTCGTCCACGCCAATCTGTCTTATCGTCCGATCAGCCGAATGCGCTCGACTGCCCTCCCGATCCCTGCCATTCCCGCGAGTTCTCCCGTCGTCTCTGAACGCGGCGTCACCGTGCGCCGCGTGGCGGGGCTCGAGGAATACGACGAATGCGTCGCCATTCAGGAAGAAATCTGGGGTGTCGGTTTCCGACAGCGCGTGCCCTCGGCGATGCTCATGGTGTCGCAGCGGTTATCCGGCGTCTGCGCGGCGGCATTCGGGCCGGAGGGGCGCATGCTCGGCTTCGTCTTCGGCATCACCGGGCTTCGCGACGGGGTGCTTGCCCACTGGTCGGACCTGCTCGCCGTGCGCCACGAGGCGCAAGGTGATCACGTGGGAGAGCGCCTGAAGCAGTATCAACGCGAGCTCTGCCTCGCCGTCGGTGTGCGCACGATGTACTGGACCTTCGACCCACTCGTTTCGCGGAACGCGCACCTCAACCTGATGCGCCTCGGCGCGCGGGCTTCCGAGTACGTGGTCAACATGTACGGCACCAACACCGGGAGCCCGCTGCACGGGGCGCTCGAGACCGACCGGTGGATCGCGGCATGGGATCTGACGCAGCCCTCCCGGCCGGGCGCGGCGGTCGCATCTGGGGCGAAGGGGCCGTTCGCGGTGCATCCCTCCGCGGACGCCGCGCTGCCGGAGGTCACCGGAAGGCCCGATGCGGACAGCGTGTGCATCGCCATTCCGCCGGATCATGAGCAACTCACCCTCACGCAGCGTGCCGCTTGGCGCAGCGCAACGCGGGACGCGCTGCTCCATTATCTGGGGCACGGGTACGAGGTGACGCGCTTCCAGCGCGCCGTGGCTGACGAACCGCCGTTCTACGAACTCACGCGCCGCTGACTGCCCACAGGGCAGCAGGTTTCCCCTTCCCTTCCCATCGGTCCATGATCCGTCTCGAGCAGATTACGCTGCGTGAAATCCGCCTCCCGCTGCGCGAACCCTTTCGCACCTCGTTTGGGAGCGTGTCGGAACGCCGCATTGCGCTGCTCGAGTTGCGCGATACCGACGGCGTCACGGCGTGGAGTGAGGGGGTAGCGCTGGATGCGCCCAACTATAGCGCCGAAGCGCTCGACACCGCCTGGTTCGCGATGACGGAGTGGGTGGCCCCCCGCGTGCTCGGACGCGAGTTCACACACCCCCGCGACGTGTATCCCGTGCTCGAGCAGGACTTCCGCGGCAACTGGATGGCGAAGGCGGCGATCGAGATGGGCATGTGGGTCCTCGAGGCGACCCGTCAGGGCATTCCGCTGGCGACGCTCCTGGGCGGCACGCGCAGCGAAGTCGCGACCGGGATCTCACTTGGCATCCAGCTCACGCCCGAGGCGCTCGTGGAGAAGGCACGCGCCGCCGTCGCGCAGGGCTACCGGAAGGTGAAGATCAAGATCGAGCCGGGGCGGGACGTGGCATACGTGCGCGCGGTACGCGAGGCCCTCGGTCCGGACGCGCCGCTCATGGCCGACGCCAACAACGCCTATCTGCTGTCGGACGCCGATCGACTCGCGGAGCTCGACGATCTGGGCCTCCTGATGATCGAGCAGCCGCTGGCCTGGGACGACATCGTGCAACACGCGTCACTGCAAAAGCGGCTACGCACGCCGATTTGCCTCGACGAGTCGATCACCTCGGTCGATAAGGCCCGTGACATGGTGACGCTCGATGCCGGTCGGATCATCAACATCAAGCCCGGCCGGGTGGGGGGCTTCGCGAGTTCGCTGGCGATTCACGAGTACTGTCTCGCGCAACAGGTGCCGGTGTGGTGCGGCGGCATGCTCGAAAGCGGCATCGGGCGGGCCTGCAACGTCGCCCTGGCGTCGCTGCCGGGATTCACCAAGCCAGGAGACCTGTCGCCCAGCGCGCGATACTGGGCGCGAGATATCGTGACACCCGAGTGGACCATGTCCTCGGACGGAATGGTTCGCGTCCCGCTCGACCGCCCTGGGCTGGGCGTGACAGTCGATACGGACTTCGTCGATACCCTGACGGTGCGGCAGGTGGTGTTGCGCTGAAGGTTGCGCTGAAGGTTGCGCTGATCGCGGCGCGCCGGGTGGTGTTCCGGCGGGGGCTGGCCGCTCTCGTCACCTGACGCGGGGGCGTTTGAAATCCAGCGGGACGTTACTTTTTGACGGATAAGCGACCACCCGTCCCCGCCCCACCTCCCGCCCCCGCCCTCATGCGTCGTCTCGCTCTCCTGCTCGCGCTCGCGTCGTCGAGCGCCGCTGCGCCACTGGCCGCGCAGTCTGCTCCGCCGTCGTCCGCCACCATGCCGGCGGTCAACGACCTGCCCAACCCGTATCGCACCGTCACCGGCTGGGCCAAGCTCCCCGAGGGGCGCACCTGGGGCTCCACCAGCGCCGTGGCCATCGACAAGGATGGCAAGAGCATCTGGGTGGCCGAGCGGTGCGGCGTGAACAACTGCGCGGGCTCATCACTGCCGTCGGTACTCAAGTTCGACGATAAGGGCACCCTGGTGACGAGCTTCGGCGCCGGCCTGATCCTGTCGCCCCACGGCATTCACGTGGACAAGGACGGCAACGTGTGGGTGGTCGATTGCGCGTGCACCCTCGGCGCCGCCGCCACCACACCGGAGAACGCGGCCAAGGGCCACCAGATCTACAAGTTCTCCCCCAAGGGCGATCTGCTCATGACGCTCGGCGCGCCAGGCGGCGGCCGCGAGGCGGCGTACTTCTGGCAGCCCAACGCCGTCATCACGGCGCCGAACGGCGACATCTTCGTGGCCGAGGGACATTCGTCGCGCAACAACCCCAACGCGCGCGTGTTCAAGTTCGACCAGGGCGGCAAACTGCTCAAGACGTGGGGCACGTGGGGCAAAGGCGCCACGGAACTCGATCAGCCGCACGCGCTGGCGTTCGACTCTAAGGGACGCCTGTTCGTGGGCGACCGTGGCAACGACCGCATCATCATCGTCGACCAGAACTTCACCGTGCTCGACACGTGGTATCAGTTCAGCCGGCCCAGCGGCATCTACATCGACAAGAACGACATGATCTACGTGGCCGATTCGGAGTCGGGCTCGGTGAACCCGCCGCACGTGGCGTGGAAGCGCGGCATGCGCATCGGCAGCGCGCGCGACGGGAAGGTCACGGCGTTCATTCCTGACCCCGACGACAAAGCCCCCAGCACGAGTTCGGCTGAGGGCGTTGCGGTCGACGCCGCAGGAAACATCTACGGCGCCGAAGTGGGGCAAAAGGCGTTGAAGCGCTACGAGAAGAAGTAGCGACGGCTACGGCGCGAACATCGCCTGCAGCACACCAAGAATTTTGGCCTGCGTGGGCGCCGTCAATGCGCCCAGCCGTTTTCCCAAGCGTTCACGATCGACCGTACGGATCTGGTCGAGCACCACGTGCCCATCCTTACCCGCGAATCGACAGGCCACGCGAAACGGGTAGGGATGGCCGCCGGTGGTGAGCGGAGCGACGATGAATGTCCCGAGTGCGGCGTTCAGCTCGTCGGGCGACACAATGACACACGGTCGTGTCTTGCGAATTTCGCGGCCGCGGGTGGGGTTCAGCTCCACCGTGTACACCTCGCCGCGACGTACAGCGCCCGGCGTCACCATGCCCACTCGGTCTCATCGAACGCAGTTGAAGACGGCTCGTCCAACAGCCGTGACGGTCCGTGCTTTGCCACCGACTCGGCCCACCCGGCGCGGGGGGATTCGACCGACGTAATGATCAACGCGCCGCCCTGCACGCGGATCTCGATGTCATCGGTCAACCCCGCTTCCTCAATCAGCGGCTTCGCGAGACGCACGCCGCGCGAATTGCCGATCCGTACCAGTTTGGCTTTCATCGTTCCCCCTGAAGTAGTAACAATGTAATTACTGTAGGGCTGACCGAAAAGCACCGGAACACACAAGCCCTCGGCCGTGTCGGCCGAGGGCTTGTGTGTGTCGGGGACGGTGGGCGTCGCCCCTACTTCTTCACCGGCAGGGCGAGTGCCGTGAGCTGCGTTTCGTTCTCCGCCCCGCTCGCGAACACGATGTACTGCCGACCCTTGTGCAGGAACGTCATCGGCACCGCCGTGGTCTTCGACGCGATCTCGAGTGCGCCCACCTGCTTGCCGGTGGTCTTGTCGAGCGCGTACAGCTTGGGCGCTTCACCCGGCGCGCCACCGCTGCGGCCGGTGCCGTAGATCAGCAGCGTTTTGGTGGTGATCGCCTGCGCCTGTCCGCGTCCACCCTGTGGCGGCAGCGTGACACCGGCGAACAACGGATCGCGGCTCGTGACCTTGAGCATGCCGGCGTTCGGTGCCCACCATGACTTGTCGCCGCTCTTCATGTTGTACGCGGTGATGCCACCGAACTCTTTCGGCTTCACAATCGACACCCCGCCGATGATCGAACCACCGGCGCGCCCGGCAAAGTCACCGCCGCGCTCACGCACGGGGCCTTCGTATCCCGGCGGCGCCGGCAGCGCGCCCAGCAGGCCGCAGCTGTTGCGCGGCGAGCTGTAGTCGAACTCCGAGCACGGATCCTTCTGCAGCTGCGCGGTGCTCATGCCGGTGATCGACGCCACGTACATCATGCCGGTTTCCACGTCCACCGTGGCACCGCCATCAATGTTCACGCCGCCGCTGGCACCGGGCGCGTACCACGAGCATTTGAAGCCGGTGCTCCCCTTGCCGTCAGCCGCGGCCGGCGGAATGAAGTACGGACCCATGCGGCACTTCTTCGCCATCTTGAGCGCCGAGTCCTTGATGGCCGGCGTGTAGTCGATGAGATCGGCCTCCACGAGCCCCTGCTGCGAGTACGGCGCGGGCTTGCTGGGGATCGGCTGCGTGGGCGACGAAATCTCACCCGGCACGTCGCTCGTCATCACCGGCGTTTCCACGATCGGCCAGATGGGTTCACCGGTGGCACGATCGAACGTGTACACCCACCCCTGCTTGGTGGTCTGTGCCACGACCTTCCGCAGCTTGCCGTCCACCGTGATGTCCATCAGGTTCGGCGCCATCGGGGTGTCGTAGTCCCAGATGTCGTGGTGCACCATCTGGAAGTGCCACTTCCGCAGCCCTGTCTTGGCATCGAGCGCAACGAGCGAGTTGCCGTACAGGTTGTTGCCCGGACGATGTCCGCCGTATTCGTCCATCAGTGGCATACCCACGGGGACATACACCAGGCCGAGCTGCTCGTCGGCCGCGTACGGCGCCCACGCGTCGTTCTTGCCCACGCCCTTGCTGCCGTTCTTCGAGCCGTTCTTCCACGTCTCGGCACCGAACTCACCGGGCTGCGGCACGAGGTTGAACTTCCACACCTGACGGCCGGTGCGCACGTCGAACCCGCGCACGGTGCCGGTCACGTTATGCGTGCGAATCGGGTAGTAGCCGTGAATGGAGGAGTTCCCCAACACGATCATGTTGCCCACCACCATCGCGGGTGAACTGGCGGCGATCTGTCCGGCGGCGGGATCGAGCCCCACCGTGCCGTCAGCACCGATCTTCTTCACCGGGTCCCACCGCTCGCCCGGCTTTGCTTTGCGCATCGGCGCCGCGTCGGAAATGATCAGCGGACCCGAATCGTCCACGGCCAGCGGCACCATCGGGTAGCCGAGTCCGTCCATCAGGTCCACCACGCCGTTCTTGCCGAACAGCGGATCCGGCTTGCCCGTCTTCGCGTCGAGCGAGATCAGGTGATAGCCCGGCGTGACCAGCAGAACGCGTTCGATGCGGCCGTCGGTCCAGTACGACAGGCCGCGCCCCGCGAACTGCCGCGGCGCCTTCTGCCACCGGATGCCTTCATCCAGGCGGTACATCCACAGCGTTTCACCCGTTTCCGGATCGAGCGCCGTCGCCACGCGGCGCGTGCTCGCCACCGTGAACAGGCGACCGTTCGCGAAGATCGGCGTGGTGCGGTAGTACTCGTCCTTGCCGAACGCGCTGGCCTTCCACTCCCACGCCACTTGCAGCGAGTCGAAGTTGCCGGCGTTCACCTGTTCGAGTGGCGAGTAGCGCGTGCTCCACTGATCGGCGCCCCAGTGCCGCCATTCGCCGTACGCGTTGCCGCGCACGAGCGGTTTGCCCTGCTGTGCCACGGTGGGGGCAACGCGCGTGAACGTGGCGCCGACGATACCGGCCCCCGCCACGAGCGCGAAGCCGACGAGCCGTCTGGTCCTGCTCTGCATCATGTGTGCTCCGAGGAGATTGCGGGACGAGTCTGATCCTGCCTTCGAACAACCTGCACCTTCAGTAACGCCGGACTAGTGAAACCGGACGGACGCACGGCCCGTGAGCCGCCGGTCGTCGATGAACGACGCGGCCACGGCGGGCGAGAGATCGCCGCCATCCACGGCCTCGATACGCACCCCTTTCAACCACGACGGCTCCGACGACAGTTCGACCTTGCCGGCCGGCATGCCGTTGAGCTTGAGGATGTACGCGGTGACCCAGATGTATTCGTCTTCCGTGAGCGTACCCGGTGCCGACTTGGGCATCAGGT
>JARIEX010000168.1 GCA_031127095.1 Gemmatimonadota bacterium | reverse complement strand
ATCGCGAGTACGTCCAGCGCCGTCGAGTCTGGCGCAACCCGGTTGCGCGACGTGGAGACGGTGGCCGAAGGCGTGGGTGAGGCACTCTCGCAGATCGAGCACGCCGTCGCGCAGGTGGAAGGTGCGGCCGCCCGGGTGTCCACGGCGGTCGATGCCAACCGGCATTCGCTGGTTGCCGTGCAGAAGTCACTCACCAGCGCCCGCGATGCGGCCGAAGGCCACGCGGCCGCCGCCGAAGAGGTCGCGGCCAGCACCGAGCAGACCGCCGGGGCAGCGCAGGAGGTCTCCGCCACCGCCGACCGCATGCAGACGGCATCACTCCGGGTCCGTGGTCTGATCAGCGAGTTCCGCACCTGAGCGGAACGAACGCTCAGGGTGCGAGCGCGGCGGGCTCCAGTTCGCGCACCACGATCCCGCGCGCCGCCAGCATGGCGAAATAGCGTTCGGCCGGAATACATTCGTCGGGCGTATGCACGCCGGGCGCGATCGCTCCCGTGGCCTGCAGCTGACCCGTGATCGAGAGGGTGAAGCCCGTGGTGCGCATCATCGCCGAGAGGCCGTGCACCGCGTCGTAGCGGTCCAACACCTCCCAGCCCCGGGTGGCCGCGACGCCGTGCGCCGTGCCCTGTACGACCACGCGCAACGCCACCAGATCCGGCTTGCCCTTGCGCAGCGCCTCGCCGGCGACGCGCACGAACACATCCCGCGGGACGACCTGCTGCCCCTTCACGTCCACGGCCGTGCTGTCCAGCAGCCCCAGATCGCGGATCGCTTCCATCACGCGCGCGTGACCGGGATAGCGCAGCGTCTTGTACTCCATCGTGGGGATCACGCCGGCGTAGCGGTACACCATGGTGGAGAGGCCGCCCGCCGTGTGAAACGCCTCGAGCTCACCGACCGGTGCCGGGAAGCGCACCGGCTCGAGCTCCGACAGCGCGGTCACATGCGCCGGCTGGCCGTCCCGCACCACCAGCGACGGCGTGGTGTAGTAGTCCACCATCCCCTCGATGGAGTACGCGATCTGATACCCGAGCGGCGGCTCCGGCTCCTGGGGCAACCCGCCCACGAACAGCTTCACACTCTCCACGCGGTCGAACTGGTCGATCCCGTGCTGTGCGATCACGTTGACCATCCCCGGCGCCAGTCCCGTGTCGGGAATCACGCTGACGCCCCGCGCCTTGGCCGCCGCGTCGAGCTGCTTCTGCTCCTGCACGATGCCGGTGTTCCCGCCGAGATCGCAGAAGTGAACACCGACGTCAACGGCGAGACGGGCCAGCTCGGCGTTGAAGTAGTACGGGATCGCACTCATGACGGCATCACAGTGCGCAAAGGCCGCGCGAACGGCATCGCCGTCGCGCACGTCGAGCGCGGTCAGCACCAGGCGGTCACCGACGAACGGCGTCAGGAACGCCGGCAGCGCTCCGACACGAACATCGGCCAGGACAACCTGCCGCACCGCGGGATTGGACAACAGATCGAACGCGCAGGCGGTGCCTTGCAGCCCCGCGCCAAGCACGAGTAGGCGCACAGGAACACTCCGGAATTAGGCAGACAGAACGAACGCTATGGCAACATGAACACCGCTTCGACGGCACGCGAGGCGCCCCGACGACGTTTACTGCCGAACCCGGTTCCGACCATCGGCTTTCGCGCGATACAGCGCGGTGTCGGCCCGCGAGAAGAGGTCCTCCACACTTTCGATGCGCGCGGCGGGGAACACCGCGACGCCGATGCTGGCGGTGATCCGCAGGGGCGGATCGTCGCCGTCCCGTTCGAACGCATGCGATTCCACCGCCTCGCGGATACGCTCCGCGAAGGACACCGCGCCGGCTTCGTCGGTTTCCGGCAGGAGCACGAGAAACTCCTCGCCACCATAGCGCGCCACGATATCGCTGCCCCGGATGGTGTCCGTGAGCAGCTGCGCCACATCGCGCAACACGTCATCACCCACGAGGTGACCGTACGTGTCGTTCACGCGCTTGAAGTGATCGAGGTCGATCATGAGCAGCGCCATCGTGGAATCGTAACGCAGCGCGCGCTCCATCTCGGCCGTGATCCGCTCAGTGAGCGCGCGGCGGTTGAGGAGCTGCGTGAGCGGATCCGTCTGCGCCAGCTGCTCGAGGCGGGCGTTGTCCGCCATCGTGCTCTCCACCATCTGCGCGCGCTGAATGACGGCCACGGCGGCCGTGATCACCGCCTGTGCGAATTCCAGATCGGCCGGCCCGAAGCGGTCCTGATCGCGCGTCCGCCGGACAAGGAACACGCCGTACTGGCCGCGGTCGATCGTGAACGGGAGCGCGATCACCGACCGGATCGGGACCTCGAGCCCTTCGATGCCCCAGACATGCCGCACGCCTTCGTACAGCGGATGGGTATCGAGGTCCTCCACGAGCACCGGCTGCCCGGAGTCGAGCGCGGCGCGGAGCTCGGGATAACGATCGAGCTGAATGGTGAGGTGCTGCAGCCCCGGATTTTCAAAGGCCGCCACAACCACCGCCGACGGCTCGCCCGGCCGCGCGAGCACGATCGAGCAGTGCGACACCCCGAGCGCGCGGGCCGCCCGACGCACGAGCAGGTGAAAGAGTTCACTCACCGACAGGTCACCCGTGACCTCGTGCAGGATATCGACCAGCTTCCGCCGGCTGTCGGCATCCTGCTGCGCACGCACGAGTGCCTCTTCGGTGCGCGCCAGCGCCAGACGCGTGGAACGCAGGGTCGCCCCCGAACGCAGCTGCGCCTGAACCCGCGCCAGCAGTTCCTTGGGGCGGTAGGGCTTGCGGATGAAGTCGGCCGCGCCCAGTCCCAGCGATCGCACCGAGGCCTCCTCGGGCGGCTGCGCCGACAACATCAGCACCGGCAGGTCACGCCAGCGCTCGTCGCTCTTGATGCGCTCGAGCAACTGACACCCGTCAGCATCCGGCATCAGAATGTCGAGCAGCAGCAGATCGGGCGACCGCTTCTCCAGCTGATCGAGACACGCCATCCCGCCATTGGCGGGCACGACCTCGTATCCGTTCTCCTGTAACAGCCAGGTGACGGATTCGAGCACAGCGACATCGTCGTCGGCGACGAGAATGCGGGAGACCGGCATCAGCGCGTGAAACGGATCACGCGTCGGGACCGGCTCCGAGATCCAGCTCACCGGCCGGCGCATCGCCCTCGGCGCCGTCCATCCCGTCGACGTCATCCTTGTCATCCGGAATCACGCGCGCCACGGCCTGCACCACGTCCTGATCGTCCAGCGCCACGAGCTTCACCCCCTGCGCCGCGCGACCGGTCACGCGGATCTCGCTAACGCGCGAACGGATCGCCACGCCTTGCCGCGTCATCAGCATCAGCTCGTCTTCCGGCACGACTTCCATCAGCGCGACCACATCGCCGGTCTTGGCGGTACGGTTGAGCGTCAGAATGCCCTTGCCGCCGCGCTTCTGCACGCGGTACTCGCTCACTTCGCTGCACTTGCCAAGCCCCTTTTCGGTCACGACGAGCAGTGTCGCCTCGCGCTTGATGACGACCATGCCCACCAGCTGGTCGCCCGGGCGCAGCTCGACGCCCTTCACGCCCGTGGTGTCGCGGCCCATCTCGCGGACATCGCTCTCGTGGAAACGCACCGAGAGGCCGTGGCGCGTGGCGAGCACCACATCGTTGCTCCCCGACGTCACCTGCACGTCCATCAGCTCATCGCCCTCTTCGACCTTGATGGCCTTGATGCCGTTCGAGCGCGGATTGCTGTACTGCGACAGCGCCGTCTTCTTGACCGTCCCGTTGCGCGTGCAGAAGAGCAGGAATTCGGTGTCGCTGAATTCGCGCGTCAGCACGATGGCGCGGATGCGCGTGTCAGGGGTGACGTTGATCAGGTTGACGATCGGCTTCCCGCGCGTCGCGCGCCCGGCCTGCGGCAGTTCGTGCACCTTGAGCCAGAAGCAGCGGCCGTCGTCGGTGAAGATGAGCATGTACGTGTGCGTACTCGCCACGTAGAAGCGCTCGATGAAGTCGTTTTCCTTGAGGTCCGCGCTGGACTTGCCGCGGCCGCCGCGCCCCTGCCGGTTGTACAGCGACAGTGGCGTGCGCTTGATGTAGCCGTTGTGCGAGATGGTGACCACCATCTCCTCTTCGGCGATCAGGTCTTCGATCGAGAACTCGCCCTCGTCGCTCACGATTTCCGTGCGGCGTTCGTCGCCGTAGGTCTCCATGAGCTTGAGCAGCTCGCCCTTCATGATCTCCATGCGGCGCGGGCGCGACTCCAGGATGCCGCGCATCTCGACGATGAACGCGCGCACCTCGGTGAGCTCTTCCTCGAGCTTGTCGCGCTCGAGGCCGGTGAGCTTGGCCAGCCGCATGTTGAGGATCGCTTCCGCCTGCCGCTCCGACAGCCCGAAGCGCGCCTGCAGCTGCAGGCTCGCCGTGGGTGTGTCGTCGGCCGCGCGGATCATGCGGATCACCTCGTCGATGTTGTCGACGGCGATCTTGAGTCCTTCGAGGATGTGCTCGCGCTCGAGCGCCTTGTCGAGATCGAACTGCGTGCGCCGCACGATCACTTCGTGGCGGTGCTCGATGTAGTGCCCCAGGCACTGGCGGAGCGTGAGCACCTTGGGCACCAGCTGCCGGGTGTTCACATCGGGCACGAGCGCCAGCATGATCACGCCGAAGGTGCTCTGCATGGCCGTGTGCTTGTACAGCTGGTTGAGCACCACCCGCGGGATCGCATCACGCTTGAGTTCGATCACGACGCGGATACCGTCGCGGTCGGATTCGTCGCGCAGCGCGCTGATGCCCGTGAGCTTCTGATCGCGCACCAGTTCGGCGATGTCGATCACGAGCTTCGCCTTGTTCACCTGATACGGCACTTCCGTGACGACGATCTGCGACCGGCCGCTGGACTCCTTCTCCTCGATCACGGCCTTGGCGCGCATGACGATGCGTCCGCGCCCCGTGTCCTGATAATCAGCGATGCCGGCGCGGCCGTAGATGTAGCCGCCCGTCGGGAAATCGGGACCGCGCACCATCGCGCGCAACGCCGCCGCCTCGATGTCGGGGTTGTCGATCATGGCGATCACGGCGCTGACGACTTCCCGCAGATTGTGCGGCGGGATGTTCGTCGCCATGCCGACCGCGATGCCCGACGAGCCGTTCACGAGCAGGTTCGGCAAGCCCGAGGGCAGCACCCGCGGCTCCTGCAGCCGGTCGTCGAAGTTCGGCGCGAAGTCGACGGTGTTCTTGTCGATGTCGGTGAGCATCTCCACCGACATGCGCGTCAGGCGCGCCTCGGTGTAGCGATACGCCGCCGCGTTGTCGCCGTCCATCGAGCCGAAGTTCCCCTGGCCGTCCACCAGCGGATACCGCAGCGAGAACGTTTGCACCATACGCACGAGTGCGTCGTACACGCTGCTGTCACCGTGCGGGTGATACTTGCCGAGCACGTCGCCCACGACCGTGGCCGACTTCTTGAACGGCCGCCCCGGCAACAACCCCAGCTCGTTCATCGCGTACAACACACGACGATGCACCGGCTTGAGCCCATCGCGCACGTCGGGCAGCGCGCGCGACACGATGACGCTCATGGAATAGTTGATGAACGATTCCTTCACTTCCTCATCGATGAGGCGCGGCAGGATACGTTCGCGGGCGTTCGGTGCAGTCATGTAACGGCGGGCAGAAGAGTCGTGGAACGACGCGCGGGACCGCAGCACGTCATGAGGAAATGTACACGACCGGAAGCGCAATCACAACGCTGTAACCCCGATGTAAATCCTTATTCCACAAACACTTACTAATCGGCCCCAAAGTGCGGCCGCAACCGGGTCAGGATCCCCGGCTCCGAACGATCGAGAGCAGCCGCCACTCCCGCCCGACGCGACGGAGCAGATAGACCGCGCCGCCGTTGCTGCCGACCCCGATCTCGATGCCGCCCCGCTCGCGTGGCCGGTCGATCCCCACCAGCGCGTAGCCCCGCCAGATCACCACCGGGGCAATCTGGATGTAGGACAGCTCCGCCTCCGGGGTCTGGCTGCCCACCGAGGTAAAGAACTCGTCCCGCGCCCGCTGCGGCGCCTCACGGCCCAGATACGCCTTCACCCGCGGGCGCGCCACGCCGGGAAATTCCATGTCGGTGAAGCCGGGGACCACAAACGTGACGGTATCGCGCATCACGGGCGACGGCAGACAACCCGCCGACGTCGGATCGGGCACCTCCCCGGTCAGGCCAGTGGCCACCGCGCGGTGCTCGCCGGCGCCGTCCTCGTCCCACCGCGGCCGGTCGATGCCGGCCTCCCAACCCACGATCACACGCAGCAGCGCGCGCGCCTCCGGGGTGGCCAGCGTGGAGCCGACGCCGTGCACCAGAATCACCTGCTCCATCCGCTCCACGAGCGCCTGCAGCGCGCGCTGCTGCGCCGGCGTCGTGTCGGTGGCAAAGACGCGCAACGAGCCGGGGTTGCAGCGGTCCCCCAGTTCGGCCCATGAGGCGCGTGCGAGGTACTCGGCCCGCAGCCCATCCAGCGCGCGCGCCGCAGCCCGCGTTTCTGCCTCGAGCAACGCGGCGGTCGCGGTCGTGGACACCGAGGGCTTCGCCACCTGGGGCTTCGCCACCGAGGCCTTCGCCACCGAGGGCTTGGGCGCGGAGGGCTTGGGCGCCGGCTGCCCGCGCAGGGCACCACCGGTCGGCGGCAACAGCACCGCGACGGCAAGCGCCACCGCGGCGGGCCACCGCCGGCGCGATCCCATCACGCCGGCGTCGCCGAATCGGGCACCGTCGCCGCCCCAGGCACCGGC
>JARIEX010000167.1 GCA_031127095.1 Gemmatimonadota bacterium | reverse complement strand
GTCTCGATGCCGAGCTTGCCCCACGTGATCTTCTCGTTCGGCACCGCGCCCGAGTACGACCCGTAGCTCGTGGTGGAATCGCTGATCTGGCAGAAGTAGCCCCAGAGCGGCACTTCGGTGCGCTGCAGATCCTGATGCAGCATGGGCACCACACAGATCGGGAAGTCGCCGGCGATGCCGCCGCCGATCTGGAAGAAGCCGAGCGACGCGGTCTTGGTGACCTCGGTGTAGTGGTCGGCCAGATACATCATGTACTGGATGCCGCCCTTCACCGTATGCACGTTCTTGATGTTGCCGTCGATCACGTGCGACGCGAAGATGTTGCCCGTGGTGGAGTCTTCCCACCCCGGCACGATGATCGGCAGGTTCTTCTGCGCGGCGGCCAACATCCACGAGTTCTTCGGATCGATCTGATAAAACTCCTCGAGCTTGCCGCTGAGGAGGATCCGGTACATGAACTCGTGCGGGAAGTAGCTCTCGCCGGCCTGATCGGCCGCCGTCCACTCATCCAGAATCGCCTTCTCGATGCGACGGATCGCTTCCGCTTCCGGAATGCACGTGTCCGTCACGCGATTGAAGTGCTGCTCCAGCAGCGCCTGCTCATCCTGCGGCGTGAGATCGCGGTAGTTGGGCACGCGCGCGTAGTGATCGTGCGCCACGAGGTTGTAGATGTCCTCCTCGAGATTCGCGCCCGTGCAGGTGATCGCGTGCACTTTGTCCTGCCGGATCATCTCGGCCAGCGAGAGCCCCAGTTCCGCGGTGCTCATCGCGCCGGCCAGCGTGATCATCATCTTGTTGCCCGCCTCGAGATGGCGGACGTAGCCGTCGGCGGCGTCGATGAGCGCGGCGGCGTTGAAGTGGCGGTAGTGATGACGGAGAAACGCCGAGACGGGCGCGGACGAAGACGAGGCCATGATCGGGGCGGAAAGGGACAGCGACGACGGCGCGCCGCAGCGCAGCCGGTGAGTGGCGCACCCGACGGGGGTCGGGCAACACGATCGAAATCTAATCGGCCTCGCGGTCCCGGCGTCCCGCGGCACCGCCACCGCGACGACCCGCGAGCCACACCGCAGCGACACCGGCGGCGACCGCCACCACACCGCGACCGGTGGCGGCGGCGAACACCGCCGCCACCACGCACAGCAGCGCGCCCCAACGCATCGCCGGCCCGTCGGACGCCGCACCGCGCTGCCACTCGCCGGCTGCACGCGCGGCGCCCCACCCCCGACCATCCCGCTCGGCCGACCCGCTGCCCACGCCACCGACCAGAAACGGATCAGCGTGCGGATCGACGCCGTATCGGATGGGCGCGTCGCCGAGGTACACATCCGGCAGGTGGCCGGTGGCGGGATCGGGCATCCGGGCGCGCTCGCGCTCCGCGGTGGCGCGATCCAGCAACGACAACCCCAGACGCACCGGGATCAGGGGCCCCTGATCGGTGGCCCCCTGCACCACCGGGTCACGCACTCCGGTGAACGGCGAGCGGACGGGGTCGTCGGTCGTTGCGCCGTCGTTCGCCGGCACCTCCGTGAACGCGGCCCCAGCAACGGCCTCCGCCTCATCCTCGAACGGCAGCTGGGTGCACGCCGCGAGCAGCTGGCGCTGCGCCTCGGGGAGCGCCGGCCCCACCCGACGCAACAGCCGCTCGGCGTCTGACGTGCGCTCGGCCTGCAACAGTGGTAGCCATTCCTGTACCACGCGTTCCAGCGGCGTACCGGTATCCGGCGGGACCGCGGACGCGGGGCCACGCCCGTCGGTGCCCACGCCGGCCCCCGGCAGCGGCCGCGCGCTGTCCTGAGTGGTGAGGGCCAGCACGATGTGCGTGAGCAGCACCCGCGCCGCATGCGCCTGGTCGGGGGGACAGGCCCCCGCCATCGAGCCCCCGGCGCTGAACGCCCGGATCAACGCGCGCGCGTCACGCACCGCGTCGTTGGTGGAACGCATGGCGAAGTCCGCCCCGTACCGCGCCAGCGCGCGCTCCGCGACCCGGCTGGTGAAACGCGGCGCGACGGCATCGACCAGATCGTCCAGCGGGTCGGTGGGCGCAGCCGACTCCGCCCCGGGCTGGGGCGCCGACTCCGTTGCGCGGTCGTCCACCGGCTCGCCAACGGGCTCGGCCACCGGATCCGCGACCGGCGCGTCAACAGGCTGTGCTACCGGCGGCGCCTTTGGCTGTGCCACCGACTCGGCCACGGGCTGGCGCACCGGTGCCGACTCGTCCGCCGTGTCGTACCGCGATACCACCACGACATCTGGCACCGCGTCGTCCGCATAGCCAACGGCTTCGCGGGCGGTGGTGCGGGTGCGGTCGGCGGCGATCGTCTTGAGCGTGGCGCGACCGTACGCGACGGCCGGATGATCCGGAAACGCCCGGGCCGCTACCTCCAGCATGCGCTCGGCTTCCGCGCGGTGGCCGTGCCGCGCCGAGACGATGGCGTGCTGCACGAGTAGCAGCGGATGACGGACGTCCTGCTGCACGGCGATGTCGACCGCAGAGGCAATCGCGGCGCGTGCACCGGCAACGTCGCCGGCCACCAGCCGCACCACCGACTGCAGGAACCGGAGCGCGATCGACGCCGGGGTCTGCCCAAGCCCCTCGGTGGACACGCGCTCGGCTTCGGCGGGCATGCCGAGCACCGCGAGCGCGCCGCTGCGTAGATACCACCCCTCTTCGGTGGCCTGCGCGCGATCCCAGATGTCGTCCAGGGCGGCCAGCGTGTCGGCGGGCAGTTGCCGCAGCAGCGACGCGCGTGCAGACTCCAGTCCCACGTCGAGCGCCACCGCCGACGCCGTCGGGCGCTCCACCAGGATGTCGGTGGTGTCGAGGACATCGAACAGATCGAGACCGCTGCGACCGAGCGGCGACGACGGGACCTCGGTGGCGCGTGGCCCGACCGGCGCAACCGGCACCACCGCCGTGGACGGCGCCACCGGACCCGCCGGGGCGGCGGGGGTCGCGGGTCCGATCGACGAGGGGGGCAGCGGGCGCGGCGCAGCGCCGACGCCGGAGATTTCCGGTGGCATGAGGTCGAAATATCGGTACCGGCGCCGCGGAACGGCATCAGGGCCGCGGCATCACCGGCACGCGCACCCGCTCAGACGAGTGCTTCGACCAGGGCGTCCTCGTGCCCCACGTGGCCGTAGGCGCCGTACTCGTCGAACCAGCGGTAGGCATCGCCGGTGTGGTCGAGGGCGAGGCGTCGCCGCGTGGCGCTGTGTTCGTAGAGTCGCAGTTCGCCCACATCGGCGGGGCCGCGCACGAAGCCGATGAACCAAAAAGCGGCAGAGGCATCGACGGCATCGGCCCCGAACACGGCAGCGAGGGCACGCTGCAGCGGGTACCAGTCCGGCGGTCGATAGGCGGGGAGCGTAGGGCGCATGGTCACGATGCCGACTGGACGCGCTGGCGTTGCAGCGGGTCACGATTCGTCACAGTGCGGGACGACGATGTTCCATCGTGTTACACCATCGCACGACGAACGCGTCCGACCGCCGCGCCTTACGAGGCCCCCGCGGCGGTGCGGGCGAGCATGAACCGCGTGACGGCATCGAGCGACGCGCGGGCCTCGGGGAGCACCGTGGAGAAGAACTGCCACACGTGCGGCACGTGCGGCCAGAGGTCGAGTTCCACGGACACGCCGGCCGCGCGGGCGGCGGCGGCCACACGGATCGCGTCGTCGCGCAGCACTTCGTCTTCGCTGGCGTGCACCAGCATCGGCGGCAGCCCACGAAAATCGCCGTACAGCGGCGACAGCAGCGGCAACGTGGGATCGGCGTCGCCCACATAAAAACGGGCGGCGCGGCGGATGGTATCGCCGGCAAACATCGCGCAGCGCTCTGTGTTTTCGTCGAGTGAACGGCCGGTGGCCGCGAGGTCCGTCCACGGACTGAACGCCACCACGCCGGCGGGGAGCGGCCAGCCGGCGTCACGCACGGCCAACGTCAGCGCCAGCGCGAGACCGCCGCCGGCCGAATCGCCGGCGATGATGAGCTGCGACGGCGCCACGCCCTGCTCATCCAGCAGGTAGCGGTACGCGGCCTTGGCATCCTCAAGGGCCGCCGGGAACGGGTGCTCGGGGGCCAACCGGTAGCGCGGCACGAAGGCACGGCCACGCACGCGACGCACCAGCGTGGACACCAGCGGCCGGTGTGTTTCGGGCGAGCAGGCGATGTAGCCGCCGCCATGCAGATACAGCAACACCGGCGCATCAGTGGCGGCGCCGGGCCAATCCACCAGCTCGCCGCCGGGCCACCCCGCCGCGGCCGCATGCCACGCGCTGCGGGCCCCCGTGAGGCGCGCCATCCAGCGCCGCGCCCCCCGTGGACGCCCCATCTCTGCGCGCACCCACGCCGGATCGATCGGTCCGTGCGCGTGCGGCCGCATGCGCGACCGTACCAGCAGATGCACGAGTCGCGACTGCCAGCTGATGGGGCGCGACGTCGGGCGGGGGCTCATCGCGTCAGACGCCAACCTGCTTCTCCACGCGGTCGCGGTAGTGGCGGCTCAGGCGCAGCTGCGTGCCGTTGTCCAGCATGACCATGTAATCGCCCGACAACCACTGCTGCATTTCGCGCACGCGATTGAGGTTCACGATGGTGGAGCGATGAATGCGCGCGAACAACCGCGGGTCGAGGGACTCCTCGAGGTGGCTGATACGATCCCGGATCGCGTGCGCCTGATCGCCCACGTGCAGCCGCACGTAATTCCGGTCGGCCTCGATCCAGTCGATCTCCGAGGTCTTTACGAAGAACATGCGCCCGTTGTCCTTCACCAGAATGCGACTGGCGTAGTGGTCACCCGCGGCGGCGGCCGCGCCACTGACCGGCGGCACCATGCGCCCCTCACGCGGCGTGTCCGCCGGCGCGTCCCCAGTACTGTCACGGCGATCCGTCAGCCGCCGCACCGTGTCCAGCAGCTCGCTCAGGCGCAGCGCCACATCCGCGTTGGCCCGCTGCGTCCGCACCTTCCCGAACGCCGTGCGGAAGCGATCCGCGTCCACCGGCTTGAGCACGTAGTCCACCGCGTGCACATCGAAGGCCCGCTGCGCATGCTCGTCGTACGCGGTCACGAACAACACGAGGGGGACCGTCTCCCCCGCGAGCTCGCGCAGCACGCCGAAGCCGTCGAGCCCGGGCATCTGCACGTCCAGACACACCACGTCCGGCTGCATCGCACGGATGAGCTGCACCGCCTCGGGCCCGCTGGCGGCGTCCCCCACGACGTCCACGTCGTGTTCGGTCTGCAGCAGCCGTCGCAGCCGTTGGCGCGCCAGCACTTCATCGTCCGCGATCAGCACCCGTATCCGTCCCATCCCGCCCCCTGTCATCACCGCGATTCCGGCGCACGCCGGCACACTGCCCAAGTCGAGCCGTGCGAGCTACTACGTTCAAGATGACCCCCGGTTCCACGATCGCCCACCTTTCACGTGCATTCCCACCATGGTCGCCTTGAACGCCCCCGTCACCTTCGCCGATGAGGGCGCGCGTCTCCGACGTCTGACGCGCCTGCTCTTCGCGGTGGTCTGGGTGGTGCCGGCGGCCATGGCCGCGCTGCAGCGATCGGTGGTGGGCGACGCGTCGGGAGTGCACTACGCGCTGGGCACCGCGCTCGTGTGGCAGGGCGCCTCGTGGATGCTGTGGGGGGCGTGGTCGCAGGTCGTGCTCACGCTGGTCGATCGCGTCAAGCTGGACACCGCGCGCCTCCTGCCGTGGGTGGCCGCCCATCTGGGTGCCAGCGCGGTGATCTGTGCGACCAACGTGTTCGTCATCGCGTGGCTGGACCACCTCTTCGGCGCCGTTGGCCGCGTCACGAGCTACGCCACCGCCGTGCGCACGGTGCTGGTGGATCACCTCGATTTTCAGGTCGTGCTGTACTGGGCCGTGGTCGGGGCCGCGTACATGGTGGAGTTCGTGCGCCGCTATCGCGAACGCGACCGGGCCGCCACCGCGCTCGAACAGCAGCTCGCCTCCACGCAACTGGAGGCGCTGCGCATGCAGCTCAATCCGCACTTCCTGTTCAACGCCCTCAACTCGGTGGCCGAGCTGATGGAAATGGACGTGCGGGAAGCCCAGCGCACGCTCACGCGGGTGGCCGACCTGCTGCGGCTCTCGCTGCGCAGTGCGGGAGCGTCGCTCATTCCCGTGTGGCAGGAGATCGAGCTAGTGGAGCTTTACCTCCAGATTGCGCGCGTGCGCTACGGACAGGGGTTGGCGGTGGACATCACCGTCGATCCCGCCGCCGTGGACGATCTCATTCCAAGCTTTTTGCTGCAGCCGCTGGTGGAAAACGCCCTCAAGCACGGGCTCGCCCCGGGGCACCCCGACCAAAGCATCGAGGTGCGGGTCACGCGCGATCAAGGCGCGTTGGCGATCGTGGTGGAAGACAACGGCAAAGGGCTCGACGGGCTCCTCACCACCAGCGGCCGCTTTCTGGCCGTGACGCCGTCGGTGGACGGCCTGGGGATCGGTCTCACGAACACGCGCATGCGCCTCGCCATGCTGTACGGCGACCGCTACGCCTTCCGCATGAGCAACCCGCCCGGGGGCGGATGCCGCGTAGACATCCGCCTGCCGACCGGCACCCGGCCGGCCGCGACGCCTTACACGAAGGCGGAGTAACCCGTGACGGCGCGCCCCACGATCATGGCGTTGATCTCGTTCGACCCTTCGTACGAGTAGATCGCCTCGGCGTCGGCAAACAGCCGCGCCACGTGGTACTCCAGCAGAATGCCGTTGCCGCCCATCGACTCGCGCGCGAGTTGCACCACCTCGC
>JARIEX010000166.1 GCA_031127095.1 Gemmatimonadota bacterium | reverse complement strand
CGAAGTACGCGCGCAAGCAGTACTGGAACGAGCCCACCATGACGTGGTGGGAGAAGGCGTATCTCCCCGAGATCCTCCGTGGGCTCTCGATCACCACCGGGATCTTCCTGCGCAACATGGGCAAGTGGATCACCGGGCGGCGCGGCGCGATCACGACGTACTATCCCGAAGAGAAGCGCCCCGACTTCGCCCCGGCCAACCGCGGCAAGCATATCCTGACGCAGCGTCCCGACGGGTCGCCGCAGTGCATCGCGTGCAACATGTGCGCGACCGTGTGCCCGGCCAAGGTCATCGAAATCGAGTCGGCCTTCGACATCAACGATCCGGCGCACCCCAAGTCGCCGATCCGCTTTGAGATCGACTACTCGCGCTGCGTGTTCTGCGGCCTCTGCGTCGAAGCCTGTCCGGAAGACGCGATTCGCATGGAGCCGGAGATCCCCAACCTCGTGTCGGGCGACCGCTACAACATGTGGCTCACGATGGACGAGATGCTGACCTGGAATCCGAAGCAGGACGTGCTCAAGCCGTATCCACCGAAGCCGGTCGCGCTGAAGGTCAGCGACAGCATTCTGCGAGGACGCGAGTCATCGACACACTGATTCTGGCCAGCCTGGGCGCCGTAGCGCTCGTGGCGGCCGTTCTCATGCTCGTGCTCCGCGAGCCCATGCGCGTGGCGCTCGCGCTGATCACCACCATGATCATGCTCGGCGGCATCTACGGCCTGCAGGGCGTGCACTTCATCGCCGCCTTCCAGATCCTGATCTACGTGGGCGCGGTGATGGTGTTCATGGTGTACGTCATCATGCTGCTCGAGGTGCGCGAGGCGCCTGGCAGCCGGCGGTACTCCCGCTGGCTCGTGCCCGGTGTGACCAGCTTCGCGCTGCTCGTGGGCGCCCTGGGGATCGGCGTGTACCGCAGCAGCCCGGGGCTGCTCGCGCCCGAGTCCGCGCCGGCGTTCAGCCTCACGCAGTTCTCGTCGGCGTTCCTCACGCAGTACTGGCTGGAGTTCGAGCTCACCTCGGTGTTTCTGGTAGCCGCGATCGTGGCCGCGCTCGCCGTGATCAAGGTGAGCCGGAGGGCCCATGGATAGAGTCACCCTGCTGCTCTGGCTGTCGGGCGCGCTCTTTTCGCTCGGGCTGCTGGGCGTGATCGTGCGCCGCAACGCGCTGGTGATGCTGATGTGCATGGAACTCATGCTCAACGGCGTGAACCTCAGCCTCGTCACCTTCTCGCAGCAGCGCGGCGACGCCGCGGGCGCGGTTTTGGTGTTCCTGGTGTTCGTCGTCGCCACGGCGGAAATCGCCCTGGCTATCCCGATCGTCCTGCTGCTCGTGCGCTTCACGCGCTCGATGGACATCGATCGCTACACTGATCTCAAGGGTTGAGCCGCATGCCCCATCCGCTGGCGCTCATCGCCCTGCTGCCGCTGGTCGGCTTTCTGTTCAACGGCTTCTTCGCCACCGCGCTCGGTGGCCATCGCGCCAACGAGCGCGCGGCCGGCATCATCGGTTCCGCCTTTCCGCTGGCCGCTTTCGCGCTCACCATCACCGCGTTCCTCGATCTGCAGTCCGGTGGCTTCGCCCCGATCGTCGAGCCGCTCTATCGCTGGGCGCTCATCGGCACGTCGTCGTTCGAGATCGCGTTGTACTTCGATCGCCTCAGCGCGATCATGACGCTGGTGGTCACGGGTGTCGGATCGGTGATCCACATCTATTCCACCGGCTACATGCACGGCGACAAGAGCTTCGGGCGCTTCTTCGCGTACCTGAATCTCTTCCTGTTCTTCATGCTGCTGCTGGTCCTTGGCCGCTCGATGCTCGTGCTGTTCGTGGGCTGGGAGGGCGTGGGACTCGCCTCGTATCTGCTGATCGGCTTCTGGTTCGACGATCTCACCAATGCGAAGGCCGGCCGCAAGGCGTTCATCACCAACCGTATCGGCGACGCCGGCTTCCTGCTGGGCATGTTCCTGTTGTACCGCGCCTTCGGCACGCTGGACATGGACACCATCAACAGCGCGTTCGTGAGCGGCACCGGCGCGGCGCTGCTGGTGCCGGCCAGTCTGGTGGGGCTGCTGCTGTTCGTGGGTGCCACCGGCAAGTCGGCGCAGATTCCGCTGTACGTGTGGCTCCCCGACGCCATGGCCGGCCCCACGCCGGTGTCGGCGCTGATCCACGCCGCCACGATGGTCACGGCGGGTGTGTATCTCACGGCGCGCATGTCGGGCATCTACATGATGGCCCCCGAGGCCTCGCAGGTCATCGCCATCGTCGGCGTGCTGACGGCGTTCTTCGCCGCCACGGTGGCGCTGGTGCAGACCGACATCAAGAAGGTGCTCGCCTACTCCACCGTGTCGCAGCTGGGCTTCATGTTCCTGGCGCTCGGCGTCGGGGCGTACGGCGTGGCGATCTTCCACGTGGTGACGCATGCCTTCTTCAAGGCCTGCCTGTTCCTCGGCGCGGGCAGCGTGATTCACGCGCTCAGCGGCGAACAGGACATCCGCAAGATGGGTGGCCTGCGCAAGAAGATTCCGCTCACGTTCTGGACCTTCGCGATCGCGACGGCCGCGATTGCCGGTATTCCCGGACTCGCCGGCTTCTTCTCGAAGGACGAGATCCTCTGGTACGCCTTTGCCAGTGCGAAGGGCGGCACGCCGTGGCTGTGGGGCATGGCCGCGCTGACCGCGCTGATGACGGCGTTCTACATGTTCCGCCTGTTGTGGCTCACCTTCATGGGCGCCTCGCGCATGAGCCATGAGGTGGAGCACCATGTGCACGAGTCGCCGCTCTCCATGACCGGCGTGCTGATGCTGCTGGCGCTGCTGTCGGCGGGCGGCGGGTACATCGCCATTCCGCACTTCCTCGAGCCGCAGATTCCGCTGCCGCCGATCGTGGAAAGTCTCGAGCATTACGAGCACACGCTGCTGTACGTCTCGATCGTGCTGGCCTTCGCCGGACTCGGGCTCGCGGTGTTCATGTTCGGCGGGCCGGCGTCACGGCCGGAAGGTATCAAGCAGGCGATGCTGCCGATCCACCGGCTGCTGTCGGGCAAGTATTTCGTGGACGAGCTGTACGATCGCGTGATCGTGAAGCCGTTGGCGTGGTGCTCCGAGGTGGTGCTATTGCGCGGCAGCGACAAGCTGCTGCTGGACGGCTCACTGCACGGGTTGGCGTCGCTGGCGCAGCGGACGGCGGGATTGTTGGGCCGAGCGCAGACCGGCAGTCTGCACCTGTACGCGTTGCTGGTGATGGTCGGCATCGTGGGCGCTTTGCTCTGGAGCTGGCGTCATGTCTGAGTTCACGATGGGACCGATGCTGCTGAATCTCGTGTTGTGGCTGCCCATCGTGGGTGTGGGGCTGCTGATGCTGCTGGCACGCGCCAACGACGGGCTGGCGCGCACGATCACCGCGGCTGTGATGACGGTGCAGTTCGCGCTGACCGCGGTGCTGTATCTGCAGTTCGACGCCACGGCGGCGGGGCTGCAGTTCGCCACGCAGCTCCCGTGGATCGCGCAGTGGGGCGTGTCGTATCTGATCGGGCTCGACGGCGTGAACATCCTGCTCGTGATGCTCACGGCGTTTCTGGGGCCGATCGTGGTGCTGGGCGCGTGGACGTCGATCAAGAAGGACGTGCCGCTCTTCCACGGCATGGTGCTGCTGCTGCAGTTCGCCATGATGGGCGCCTTCGTGGCGCAGGATCTCTTCCTGTTCTATCTGTTCTGGGAAGCGATGCTGATTCCGATGTTCCTGATCATCGGCATGTGGGGCGGCGCGCGGCGCGTGTATGCGACGCTCAAGTTCGTGCTCTATACCGCGTTCGGCAGCATTCTCATGCTGGCGGCCGTACTCTATCTCGTGTACGCGATGGAGCAGACGAGCGGCGTGATGTCGTTCGCGTTCGCCGATCTGTATCAGACGCAGCTGCCGCTGTCGGTACAGACGATCCTGCTGGGCGCCTTCGCGCTCTCGTTCGCGATCAAGGTGCCGATGGTGCCGCTGCACACGTGGCTCCCCGACGCGCACGTGGAGGCGCCCACAGCGGGCTCGGTGATTCTGGCCGGCGTGCTGCTGAAGATGGGGACGTACGGATTCATGAAGCTCGGCTTCCCCCTGTTCCCGGACGCCGCGCGCGCCTTCACGCCGCTGTTCATGACGCTGTCCGTGATCAGCATCGTGTACGGGGCCTGTCTCGCGCTGGTGCAGACCGACATCAAGAAGATCATCGCGTATTCCTCGATCAGTCACCTGGGCTACGTGATGCTGGGACTGCTCAGCCTCGAGTTGGTGGGCATTCAGGGCGCGATCATCCAGATGGTGAGCCACGGTCTCGTGGCAGCCGGCCTGTTCCTGCTGGTGGGCATGATCTACGATCGCTGCCACACGCGCGACCTCGCGGCGTACGGCGGTCTGGCCCGTCTGCTGCCGGTGTACTCGGTGTTCTTCATGATCTTCACGCTGGCCTCGGTGGGTCTGCCCACCACCAGCGGCTTCACCGGTGAGTTCCTCGCGCTCATGGGCGCGTTCACGGCGGCGTGGCCGGCGCATCTCGACGGCAACGACCTGCCGCTGGTGCTCGCCTCGGTTGCGGTCACGGGCGTGGTGCTGGGCGCGATGTACATGCTGCGCTTCGCCCTCACGTTCCTGTTCGGTGCGGTGAAGGCGCCGCACCATGCGCCGGACCATCCGTTACTCGACCTGTCGCTGCGTGAGAAGAGCATTCTCGGGCTTCTCACGATCGCCGTGTTCGCGCTCGGTCTCTTCCCGGACGGTGCCTTGCAGAAGACCGAACTGGCGGCCAAGTCGTATCAGTCGCTGGTGACCACCTCCCGTGTACCCGCCCTGCCGGCCGCCACCGCGGAGGTGACGCCGTGATCGCCCAGGATGCGCTGATGGCGATGCTCCCCGAGCATCTGTTGCTGGGTGGCGTGGTGCTGCTGATCGTGCAGGCCATTGTGGGGACGAATGCCCGCTCCGCGTTGTGGGTGGCTCTCGGCACTGTGGTGGCCTCGTCGGCGGCGGCTTTCTGGCTGGCGAACGCCCAGTTCGCGGCGGCTCCGTTTGCCGGAGAGCTGTCGGTCACCCCGGCCGTCCTGCTGGCCAAGGGCGCCCTGCTCGCGCTCGCGGTGCCAGTGCTGCTGATGTCACGCACCGACTTCAGCGACGGGGAGTTCTCCATCCTGTTGTTGTCGTCGCTGTACGGGCTCTGCCTGCTCCCGTCGTCGGACAGTTTCCTGGTGATGTTCCTGGGGCTCGAGTTGCTGGCGATGCCAGTGTACGCACTCGTGCTGCTCGCCTTCCGGCGCCCGCAAAGCGCCGAAGCCTCGTTCAAGTATCTCGTGCTGAGCGGCGCGGCGTCGGCCACGTTCCTGATGGGGGTGTCGCTGCTGTACGGCGCCACCGGATCGATGAACGTGGACACGTTCGGGCAGGCGATCGCCGCGGGCGATCTGCTCTCACGCAGTGCCGTGGTGCTGATCCTGATGGCGCTGTTCCTGAAGGCAGCGGTGGTCCCGTTCCACGCGTGGGCCCCCGACACCTACGAGGGCGCCAGCATCCCGGTCACGGCATACATGGCCACGCTCACCAAGGGCGCGGTGCTGCTGGCGGCTGTGCGGCTGTTCAGCGGCGTCAACGCGTCGGGGCCGCTCGCCGACCTGCTGATGGTGCTACCGCTGGTGTCGATCGTGTGGGGCAACCTCGCCGCCATGCGCCAGCAGAGCTTCCGCCGCATGATCGCCTATTCCTCGATCGCGCACGCGGGCTATCTGTTCTACGCCTTCCTGGGCGACGCCGCCGGCCGGCCGCAGGCGGTGCTGTTCTACGTGGTGGCCTACTCGGTGGTGAATCTGCTGGCCTTCGCGGCCATGCCGCAGAACGACGACGATCAGCAGCGCGATTCGCTCGACGCCCTCAAGGGGCTCTACCACCGCCAGCCGTTCGCGGCGGTGCTGATCGCTATCGCGATGCTGTCGCTGGCCGGCCTGCCGCCCTTCCCGGGTTTCGCGGCCAAGTTCCTGATCTTCAAGAACGTCATGGCCGCCGGCTACACCACGTACGCCGTGCTCGGTCTCGTAGGCAGCTACCTCGGCATCTACTTCTACCTGCGCGTGATCCAGCTGCTGTTCATGACCGCGGGAGAAGCGGCACCGAGTGAGCAGCGTGCTGGCGGTATGGCGCGCACGGCGGGGGTGCTGTGCCTCGTGGGCACGCTGGTACTGGCCGTGCTGCCAGGGTGGGTGCTGGATCGGATGTAGGTGACGTGTACGCGGGCATCGAAACAGCCGGAACACGGATGACACCGATGGACGGAAACAACACGGATAAGCCAACATCGTTGATGCTCTCGCGCACCATCCGTGGACGTACACACCGCTTATCCGTGTGGTTTCGGTGTGATCCGCGTCATCCGTGTTCTGGCGGTTAACGATCTCACCGCCACGCGCCGAGCAATTCGCGAGCCCCGAAACAGCTCGAACACGGATGACACCGATGGACGGAAACAACACGGATAAGCCAAAGCCTACACCTGCGTTGCGCTCGATCCGTGGACGTACACACCGCTTATCCGTGTGATTTCGGTGTAATCCGCGTCATCCGTGTTCCGGCGGTTAACAATCTCACCGCCACGCGTCGAGCAGTTCGCGAGCCCCGAAACAGCTCGAACACGGATGACACCGATGGACGGAATCAACACGGATAAGCCAACATCGTTGATGGTCTCACGCACCATCCGTGGACGTACACACCGCTTATCCGTGTGGTTTCGGTGCAATCCGC
>JARIEX010000033.1 GCA_031127095.1 Gemmatimonadota bacterium | reverse complement strand
CTTCACCGAAGAGCAGCGCACGGTGGGGCAGGGTCGCCCACGCGGACAGATCCACCTCGAACCCGAAGGTCCGTTCGCGATCGGCCATCGCACATTCGGCCAGTGCGACCGCCAGCCCGCCGTCGCTGCAGTCGTGTGCAGAACGCACGGTGCCACCCCGAATCGCTTCCAACAGCGCATCGATGAGTGCACGTTCGCGCGTCGGCTCGCACACCGGCGGTTCGCCGATCGTGAGGCCGTGAATTTCGAGCAGGTATTCACTCGCGCCGAGTTCGTCGGTGCACTCGCCAAGGAGCACGATGGTGTCGCCGGCGCACTGGAATCCCGACGGCGTGACGTGCGAGAGCGATTCGATGAGTCCGACCATGCCGATGGTCGGCGTTGGATGAATCGCGCCCTGCGGATTCTCGTTGTACAGCGATACGTTACCGCCGGTCACCGGCGTCTCGAGCACCGTGCAGGCTTCGCCCATGCCGGCGATCGCCTCGCTCAACTGGAAGTACACTTCCGGCTTCTTGGGATTCCCGAAGTTCAGGTTGTTCGTGATCGCCATCGGTCGGGCGCCCGTACAGGCCACGTTACGCGCCGCCTCAGACACCGCCGCACGACCGCCGTTGCGGGGCGAGAGCGCCACGTGGCGGCCGTTGCCGTCAATGCACAGCGCGATGGCCTTGTCGGTGCCGCGCAGCTTCACCACGGCGGCATCGCTGCCCGGGCCGCGCATCGTGCTGGTACGCACCGTGGAGTCATACTGCTGCCACACCCATTTCTTGCTGGCGATCGTCGGCGACGAGAGCAGGCGCTCGAGCGTCCACGCGTGGTCGCGCTCCTCGTCGAGCGGCACGACCGCATGCGCTGAGCGTGCCCGTGCCGCCTTTAACGCCTCGCTCTCGCGCGGCTCGAGCACGTACTGCGGGCATTCAGTGACCAGCCGCGAGCCGGGGAATTCGGCCACGACCCGATCCCCTTCGGTCACGCGATACACCGGCTCCGCGATCACTTCACCGATCACGGCCGCTTCCAGATCCCACTTGGCGAGAATGGCGCGCACGTCGTCTTCGTGGCCCAGCTTCGCCACCACGAGCATCCGCTCCTGCGATTCCGACAGCAAGATCTCGTACGGGGTCATCCCCTGTTCGCGCACGGGCACCTTGGTGACATCGATCGTGACGCCAACATCGCCGCGCTCGGCCATCTCGGCCGATGACGACGTGAGACCCGCGGCACCCATATCCTGAATCGCAACGATGTGCCCGCTGCGGATCAGCTCCAACGAGGCCTCGAGCAGGAGCTTTTCCGTGAACGGATCGCCCACCTGTACCATGGGTCGCTTCGCTTCGCTGGACGCCGACAGATCTTCCGACGCGAACGATGCGCCGTGAATCCCGTCGCGGCCGGTGCGTGCACCGACGGCCATGATCGGATTGCCGACACCAGATGCCACGGCCGTGATCAGCTCATCTTCGCGCATGAGGCCAACGCACATCGCGTTCACGAGCGGGTTGCCTTCGTACGACGGATCGAACACGACTTCACCACCGACCGTCGGCACGCCGACGCAGTTGCCGTAGTCGCCGATCCCCTTCACGACGCCGGCGAAGAGCCAGCGGACGCGGCTGGATGTCAGCGGACCGAAGCGCAGCGAGTTGAGCAGCGCGATCGGTCGGGCACCCATGGTGAACACGTCACGCAGGATCCCACCCACGCCCGTCGCCGCGCCTTGGTACGGCTCGACGGCCGACGGGTGATTGTGCGACTCGATCTTGAAGGCCACCGCCCAGCCGTCGCCCACGGAAATGACGCCGGCGTTCTCGCCCGGACCCTGTAGCACCCACGGCGCCTTGGTGGGCAGCGTCTTCAGCATCGGGCGCGAATGCTTGTACGAGCAGTGCTCGCTCCAGAGCGCGCTCACGACACCGAGTTCGGTGAACGTCGGTGTCCGGCCCAGCATGGCGAGCAGGCGCTCGTACTCGAACTCCGTGATGCCGTGCTCGGCCACCATGGCCGGGGTGATGACCGGATCGCCCGGGCGTGATTCCACGGGACGCGTGTTGGACGGTGCGGTCATGCGTTTACCTCGGCGAGCATCGATTCCAGGATTGACGCGAACAGGGGCACGCCATCGGTTGACCCGAGCGTCGCGTCAAGCGCGCGCTCCGGGTGTGGCATCATGCCCAGCACGTTGCCCGCGGCGCTCACAATGCCCGCGATGTTACGCAACGAGCCATTCGGATTGGCCGACGACGTGGTCTCGCCGGCCGCGTTGACGTACCGGAACACCACCTGACCCTCGCCTTCGAGGCGGGCCAGCGTATCGGCATCCGCGGTATAGCGGCCATCGCCATGGGCCACGGGAATCGAGATGACCTGACCGATGTGATACTGGGAGGTGAAGCGGGTGGCAATGGATTCCACGCGCAGATGCACCGGTGCGCTGACGAACCGGAGGCTCGCGTTGCGCAGTAGCGCACCCGGCAGCAGTCCGGCCTCGCACGCGATCTGAAACCCGTTGCAGATCCCGAGCACCGGGCCGCCCCGCTTCGCAAACGCGATCACTTCCTGCATGATCGGACTGAAGCGCGCAATGGCACCGGCCCGCAGGTAATCCCCGTAGCTGAAGCCGCCGGGGAGAATGACGAGATCGACGCCCTGCAGATCGTGGTCCTTGTGCCAGAGATACACGGCCTCCTGACCCAAATGATCGGCGACCGCGTGGAATGCATCTTCGTCGCAGTTCGAGCCGGGAAAGCGAACGATGCCCGCCTTCACGCGGCCTCCACCGAGGCGATCTCAAAGTCTTCCGTGACCGGGTTGGCCAGCAGCTTTTCACACATCGTGATCGCACTGGCGCGCGCGGCGTCGGCGGTGGCGGCAGCGGTTTCCACGATCACGTGGCGACCCACCCGGACATCGCCGACCTCGGCGAACCCCAGCGAATGCAACGCGTCGGCGACGGCCTTGCCCTGGGGATCAAGAATCCCGCGACGCGGAACGATGTGAATGGCGCAGCGGAAACGGGTCATGCCGAGGGCTCCTCGCGGCCGGCGTCCGGCGCGATCTGTGGTCGGGAGGGACGACGGCGCCGGCGGCGGCGTCGGGGGTCGATGGGCTGCTCATCCTCATCGTCGTCGAGCGCGTCGTCACGCGCGCCCGGCATCCGGTCGAGCAGACCGAGAAACACCGTGCGCCCGATACCGTACAGCACATACGACATCAGGGCGGGGAAGAAGAACTTCTTCGGAAGAAAAATCACGCCCACGAACGTGCCCACGACCAGCAGGAATCCGAGAATCCCGTTGAGCGTGCGGAAGTTCACCGTGGGCACCTTCGCGTACTGCACGTTGCTGATCATCAGCATGCCGAGGCCCAACATGAGCCAGCGTAGCATCTGATGCCACGGCAGGTCCCCGATCATGGTTTCGGTGTAGAGCGGGGTCTGACTGAACCAGTAGTACGTGGCGAGCGTCATGCCGGCCGCCGGGCTGGGCAGCCCGGTGAAATGCATGCTCTTGGTGCCGGCCTGCTCCACGTTGAACCGCGCGAGGCGCATCACCGCGCACGCCGTGAAGAAAAAGCAGAAAATCCACTCCCAGCGCGTGCTCTGGAACACGGCGAAGTACATGATCAGCGCCGGTGCCGTACCGAACGAAATCGCGTCCACGAGCGAATCGAGTTCTTCACCGAAGCGCGAGCCGGAGTTCGTGGCGCGCGCGATCCGACCATCGAGGGTGTCGGCAATCGCACCGAACACGATGAACCGGGCGGCGGCATCGAAGTCGCCGCGGGAGGCGGCCACGATGGCGAAGATGCCGAAGAACAGGTTGGCCAGGGTGAAACCGTTCGGCAGGGCCACGGCGGCACGCGCGCGTGGTCGGCGCGGTCGGTCGGCGCCGTCTATGGGGATGCGGGCGTCCGGCCGGCTCACGTGGCGGCCCCGACGCTGCCACGCTGCGTCCACCACCCGACAAGCGTGCAGAGCGTGATGGCGAAGGCCGCAAGCCACACGGCCCAGTTCCGGAGCCGCAGCGCCAGCGCGTACGTGAGCACCGTCAGCCCGCTTGCGCCCAGCAGCACACCAACCCCGTCGCGCACCGCGCTCATGGTGTGCCCCGGCCGAGTCCGATCGCTTCGAGGTCCAGCGGCGTGCCGGTCACGCGCGCAAAGGCGTCGCGGTAGCGCAGGCTGGTTGCCTCGATGACCTCCGGTGGTAGGAGTGGCGGAGGGGCTTCGCCGTTCCAGCGGCCCGCCCGCCGCTCAACATCCAGCCAGTCACGGAGCGGTTGCTTGTCGAAGCTGGGCTGTCCGCGACCGGGGGCGTAGGCATCGGCCGCCCAGAAGCGGGAGCTGTCCGGTGTCAGCACCTCGTCGATCAGCAAGAGTTCGCCCTGCCGCCAGCCGAATTCGAACTTCGTGTCCGCGACGATGATGCCGCGCGGCTCCGCTGTGGCACGACCGAATTCGTAGATCTGCCGCGCCAGCTGTTCGAGCGTGGCCGCCGTCTCGGTGCCAACCGCCGAGATGACCGCGGCGATGGTGATGTTCTCGTCATGGCCCGTCTCGGCCTTGGTGGCCGGACTGAAGATGGGCGGATCCAGGCGGTCACTCTCGAGCATCCCCGGCGCGAGGGACTCGCCGGCGAGCGTACCATGCGCCTGATATTCCTTCCAGGCCGACCCCGACAAGTATCCCCGGATGACACACTCGATGGGAACAACCTCCGCGCGCACGCACAACATGCTGCGCCCCGCCAGTGCGTCGCGGTAAGGGGCCAGTACCGGCACCTCGCGCACGATGGCGTCGGTGTCCGCCGTGATCAGGTGATGTTTGACTGTGCTGCCCAGTTGCGTGAGCCACCAGGCCGTGAGTTGGGTCAGCACCGCCCCTTTGTAGGGGATGGGTTCGTGCATCACGATGTCGAACGCGCTGATGCGGTCGGTCGTCACCAGCAACAACCGGTCGTCATCGACCGCGTAGACGTCGCGGACTTTGCCGCGACGCACTAACGGCAGCGGCAGCGCGCTGTCGATCAGGGCGGACGGGAGTCCCCGGCTCATACCCGTACCTCTTCGAGTTCGACGCCGGCCCGCTCCCGGGCGAGCCACGGCGCCACGTGCTCGTCGAGAAACTCCTCGACCTGACGCGGTGAGCGCCCGACGAAGCGCGACGGTTCGGTTGCGGCCTGCAGATCCTCGAGTGGAATACCGAACGCGGGATCGGCCGCGAGCCGCTCGAGCATGTCGTTCTTGGGGGCACCATCTTTGACCGCTCGCGCCGCCGCGATGCTGTGCCCGCGGATGAGCTCATGTGCCTCCTGCCGATCGCCGCCGGCACGGACGAAGCGCACAATGATCTCTTCGGTGGCCATGAACGGCAGCTCGTCTTCGACCCGGCGACGGATACGCGCCGGGTGCACCTCGAGACCACGCACCACGTTCTGCATCAATACGAGGATCGCGTCGGTGGCGAGGAACGACTCGGGGATCACCAGGCGGCGATTGGCCGAATCGTCGAGCGTGCGTTCGAAGTACTGAACCGCGTGCGTCTGATTCGCGTTGGGCTCCAGCGACAACACGAAGCGCGCCAGCGACGCGATCCGTTCCGACCGCATCGGATTGCGCTTGTACGCCATGGCCGATGACCCGATCTGGTTCTGCTCGAACGGCTCTTCGATTTCGCCGAAGGCCTGCAGCATGCGAATGTCCCCCGAGAACTTCGAGGCCGTCGCGGCGATACCCGCGACGACGGCGAGCACCTGCGCGTCCACCTTCCGCGAGTATGTCTGTCCGCTCACGGGAATCGAGCTGGCAAATCCCATGCGGGTGGTCACCATCCGGTCGAGTTCGCGCACCTTGGCGTGATCGCCGTCGAAGAGCGACAGGAAGCTGGCCTGCGTGCCGGTCGTGCCCTTGACGCCGCGGAACGGCAACCGGGCGATCCGGATCTCGAGGTCGTCGAGATCGAGCAGGATGTCCTGCATCCACAGCGTGGCCCGCTTGCCGACAGTCGTCAGCTGCGCAGGCTGTAGGTGGGTGTAGCCGAGCGCCGGCTCGTCCTTCCAGGCCCGCGCGAAGGTGCCGAGCGCCTCGAGGGAATCGAGCAGCTTCTCACGCAGCAGGCTCAGCCCGCGACGCATCAGGATCAGCTCGGCATTGTCGGTGACAAAGCAACTCGTGGCCCCGAGATGGATGTACTTGCGTGCCGCCGGTGCCACATCGCCAAAGGCATGCACATGGGCCATCACATCGTGCCGGAACTTCTTCTCGTAGACCGCCACCGCGTCGAAGTCGATGTCGTCGAGATGCGCCTGCATGTCGACGATTGCCGCCTCCGGGATATCGATGCCGAGGGTGCGCTGGGATTCCGCGAGCGCCAGCCAGAGCCGGCGCCACAGACCGTAGCGGAGCTGCGGCCCCCACAGGGTGAGCATGGCGCGCGACGCATAGCGGTCAGCGAGCGGGGACGTGTACGACGTGCGGTCGGGAGCGGTCACGTAATCAGCGGAGAGAGAACGACGTCTGGAGATACTGTCGGTTGCGTTCGAATACCACGTACACGGGCCCGCGGGCACCGTACCGGTCGATGGCGGCAGACGCCGTCTCGGCCGTGGACACGCGGGTCTGGCCCACCTGGACAATCACGTCGCCGTCCTGGAGTCCGATCTCATCGCGGATGCGCTCGGAGACACGGTACACGAGCGCGCCGGCGTTCGAGGCGACGCCGCGCTCCTGACGGATGACATCGGTCAGCGAGACCAACTGCAGTTCGCGCAGCACGGTGACCTTGGGTGCGCTGACTTCGGGGGCGTCGGCCACCGTCAGCGTAAACGTTTCCGTCCGGCCTCCACGGCGAACCCTGACCGGGAGCGCCTCGCCGACCCGGAGATCGAGCAAGCGGGCCTCCCAGTCGAAGGGGTTGCGGACCAGACGCGGACCAGCGCCAATGAGCTGATCGCCCGCGCGGACACCAGCGCGATCGGCCGGCGAGCCGGGCACGACACGGGCCACGATCGCCCCCATGGCGGCAGCCTCGCGAGCGCTTTGCACATCGGGAGTCTGCAGGCGAATACCGACCCAGGGTTGACGGACGGCGCCATGCTCGAGGAGGTCCTCGACGATGCGCTTCGTCCGGTCAATCGGGATCGCAAAGCCTAGACCGACCGATCCGCCGCTCGGCGAGTAGATCGAACTGTTGACACCCACGACATCGCCGGACGCATTCACCAGCGGCCCGCCCGAGTTCCCGGGATTGATGGCGGCATCGGTTTGGATCATGTCCACGTACACGCCACCGCCATCCCCACGTCCCGCCAGATTACGTCCGACCGCGCTGATGACGCCGACCGATACACTTGGCTCACTGTTTCCCAGCACGAAGCCGAACGGATTGCCGATCGCGATGGACCATTCGCCGACGATCAGCGTGGCGGAACTGCCGAGGGGGGCAACGGGGAGTGCCTTCGCTTTGATGCGCAGCACGGCGAGATCATTGGTCTCATCGACGCCGACCACGGTGGCATCGTACGAGGTGCCATCGCGCATGCCGACGGACACCTTGCTGGCCCCCGAGATCACGTGCGCGTTCGTCACGATGATGCCATCTTCGCGGACGATAAACCCCGAACCGATCCCGGCGTTGCGCCGTTCGCCGGTGCGCCCGCCCATGAAGTATTCAAAGAAATCGACCGGAACCTTCTGGACCGTCTCCGTCTGCACCGTGACCACCGCCGGTGCGACGCGTTCGACGGCGGTGGTGATCGCCGTCCGGCGCGAGGCGTCGACCGATTGCGCCGGCACTGGTCCAGCAGGCGTGGCCGTGGCCGCCGGCAGCGTCCGGGATTGTGCGTTCGACGTGCGCGGGTTGGCCCCCTCGCATCCGACCACCGCAGCCGCGAGGCATGCCACGAGGGTGGACCGCCGGGCCATCAAGGCGCCGCGCGCAGTGGCCTGCAGGCGCACACGCGCGCGCTCCGTGACGGACGGATTAGCGCGCATCGACATACAGTGCCGCAGGGTACGTGACCTCACGCAACGACAACCCGTGCGCGGGAGCCGGAGCGGCGGTCTCCCGGTTGTCGGGCGCCGCCAGCAACCGCGCCAGCGTACCACGCGGTTTTCGTCCCTGCGCCACTTCGACCATCGTGCCAATCAGGAAACGGACCATGTGGTGGAGAAAACGGTTCGCGGCAATTTCAAACACCCAGCCTCCGTCGCGCGCCACCCACCGCGCATGCTGAATGATGCAACGATGATCGTCGTCGGCCGGCGCCGTGTGGGCAACGGCGAACGCACGGAAAGTGTGTTCACCCAGCACACTGTCGGCTTCGGCCTGCAGCGCGACCGCATCGAGGGGATACGGCACCGCCCATTCCACTCGGCGACGGAACGGGGAGCGGGCCTCGTCATCCGTGCCGATAAGATAACCGTATCGGCGCGCGGTGGCGCTGTAGCGTGGGTGGAATTCCGGTGTCATCCGGTGGGCGTCGGCGACCCAGATGTCGGCCGGCAACAGCGCGTTCATGGCACGGCGGAGTTTGTCGGGCGTCCAGTGGCTGGGTACGCGTACACCGACCCCCTGACCATGCGCATGGACGCCGGCGTCGGTCCGACCGGCGCCGACGGCAGGCACCGGGGCCGAGCAGAGCCGCGCCAGCACGGTTTCCATGTCACCTTGCACCGTGCGGACGGCGGGCTGACGCTGCCACCCGGCGAAGCGCCCCCCGTCATACTGCGTTACCAGGAGGATCGGTCGCGGGTCCATGACGCCGTGCAAGGTAGGCACCTCGCCCGTCGGCTTCAACTCATCGGGGCCCGAAACGGCTCGGCCATTGCGCCGTGGCGTCCACCAAGGTTTCCTCCACTGGTCATGCCTCCCCGCTCCCTCTCCTCGCTCGCGTACGCGCTCTCCGCGACCTCCGACCTCGACGGTGCCCTCATCGCGCTCGGTGAGTGCCTCGCCGAGCTGGATCGAGGCGCCTCGGTCGCCCTCCTGCAGTACGACGCCCGTCGCGATATGCTGCGGGACCGGTTGGCGCCGGTCGGCGCCGACGTGGTCCGGAGCGCACTCGAAACCACCTTCGATCACCTCCCGGAGGCGATTCGGGCGAAGATCCTGGCGGGTGGGCCCTTCGTCGATGTGGTCGACCGCTCCGCCGACTACGCCCGGCTCTGTGGGTTCACCGCGGGGCTGGACGGTGGCATTCTGGCCGTGCGCGGACTCAAGGTCGAGGGATTGCTCGGCGCCGTGCTCGCCGTGTACGAGCCCCGCAAGATCTTCGGTACCCGCACCACGGAGCGTCTGGCACCGGCCGTCGCCCTGTTTGATCTGGCCTACGTGCGGCTGGCCGAGCGCGATGCGCGGGAGGAGGCCGTGCGGACGCTCGAGGATGTCACGCAGCGGGTGCACGGGGAATACGTCCGTAAACTCGCGGCGCTGCAGTCCGAACTCCGGGATGCGCGGACCGCCCCGCAGGCGGAGAGTGCCTTGAATCCGGCGGAGGCGATCGCGCTGCAGGCGGATGTCGCCCAGTCCAACGAAGAGGCGCGCCGCGCGGCGCGGCGGGCCGAGCGGGCCGATCAGCAGCTCACCTCCGCCGTCGGGCAGCTCGAGCAGGCGCACGTCGAGTTGCATCGCCGGAGCGAGGCGTTGCGCCAGCGGACGCGGACGCTGTACCTGCTGGATCGGGCGCTGTCCCTGGACGCCGAGACGACCGACGCGCGCACGCTGGTGGACGCGTTGCTCACCCTCGTGGGTGATGACATGCAGGCGCAACGCTGTTCGCTCATGCTGCGTGCGCCCGAACCCGATCACCTGTATCTGGCGGGGGCGCGGGGCGTTGCGCCGAACGTGGTGCAGGGCATGCGAATCCGCATCGGCGAGGGAGTGGCCGGCCGGGTCGCGGCGGCGCGCGAACCCCTGTTGGTCCGGGACGTGCGCGAGGCGTCCCAGCACCCGCTGCTCCGCGATCAGTACTTCACCACCGGAAGCTTCATCAGTTTTCCGCTGGTGTATCATGACGAGTTGGTGGGGGTGCTCAACTTGACCAACCGTGCGCAGCGCGGCGCGTACACGGACGAAGATGTGGAACGCGTCCGGCTGCTCAGCCTCGTGATCTCGTTGATCGCGTCGCAAAACCACTTACCTGAACGCCTGCTCGAGTCGATCAATGTCCGGTAGTGTGCTCAGTCAGGTCATTCGGCAGCTGGCCGCTCATCAGCCGCTGGACGGCGAGACCGTCCGGCTGGCCTTTGGGGCGATCATGCGCGGCGAAGGAACGCCGGTGCAGGTCGCGGCGCTGCTGATGGCGCTCCGGGTGAAAGGGGAAACGGCCGAAGAGGTGGCGGGCGTCGTGACGGCGCTCCGTGAGGCCATGGTGGTTGTGGCGGCCGCCGATCCGGAGTTACTGGTGGACACGTGCGGAACGGGCGGCGGTTCCCTCACGACGTTCAACATCTCGACGGCGGCCGCGCTCGTGGCCGCGGGCATGGGCGTGCGGGTGGCCAAGCACGGCAATCGCTCCTTTACCTCGAAGTCAGGGAGCGCGGATGTGTTGGAGGCCCTTGGGGTCGCGATTGAGAGTACGCCCGCCGCCATGGCGGCGACGCTGCGTGAGGCCGGCATCGTGTTCATGTTCGCGCCGCTGATGCACCCGGCGCTGCGGCACGTCGGACCGATCCGCCGCGAACTGGCGGTTCCCACCGTCATGAACATCGTCGGGCCGCTGGCGAATCCGGCGCGTGCGGGGCGCCAGGTGGTGGGCGTCGCGGAGCCAGCCCGTCTGTCGTTGTTGGCGGAATCCCTCCTCGCGCTCGGGACCGCTCGCGCCCTGGTGGTCCACGGTGAGCCAGGGCTCGACGAGGTGTCGCCGCTGGGCGTGACGCGCGTGATGGAAGTGCGCGGCGGCGGCATGCACGCCTGGACGATCGATCCGGCGGACTTCGGGATCACGGACGTGCAGGTGGCTGACCTGAGCGGCGGTGACCCCGCCCAGAATGCGGCGGTGATCGAGGGGGTGCTGCGCGGGCAGGGAAGTGCCGGTGCGCACGCGGCCGTGCTGTTGAACGCGGCCGCCGCCCTGTACGTGAGCCGTGATGCGGGCAGCTATGGCGACGCGGTGCGCGAGACGCGCGCGGCCATGAGCGCCGGCGTTGGCTACGGCGCGCTGGAGCGGTTGCGCGCGGCGTCCCATGCGCCGCGCGCCACGCCGACGACGGCTCAGTAGCGACGCAGGACGCCGACGACGATTCCCTGAATGCGGACGTCGTCTTCGTGCACGAAGAGCGGCGACATGGTGTCGTTGGCCGGCTGCAGTCGGATGCGGCCGTCGCGCTCGCGGTAGTATCGCTTTACGGTTGCCCCCGACCCATCGAGCATCGCGATGACCATCTCGCCGTTGTCGGCCGCTTGGCGATCGTTGATGACCACGAAGTCGCCGTCTTTGATCTGCTCCTCGATCATGGAGTCGCCGCGCACTTTGAGGACGTAATGGCCCCCACTGCGCCGGAGAAAGCCATCCGGGACGGACATGGTTTCCCCGGAGTGCATCGCATCGATCGGCGCGCCCGCGGCCACCGTGCCCAGCAGGGGCAACTCGACCGAACGCTGAAAGAGATCGGAGGGGAGGATTTCGATGGCGCGACTTTCGTTATACGAGCGCTTGATGTATCCCTTGCGCTCGAGGTTGGTCAGGTGCTCATGCACCGTGGCCAACGAGTTATAGTTGAAGCGCGACGCGATCTCCTCGAAGCTCGGCGCGTATCCGTTCTCTTCGTTGTAATCGGAGAGAAAGGACAGAATTTCCCGCTGTCGCTTGGTGAGCGGCATGGTTGCTCCACGTAAGAGGACCCTCGGGCTCGCGCCCCGAAAATAGGCCGAATCCACCCAGTTCCACGCTAACCGAACACAGGCCGAAGTGCAAGCATTTTCTTTCACACCCGTCTGGGCCTTTCCCACGGGCACACTCGGCGAGCTGACCCGCGCGGCGCATACGCGGGCCGAACACGTCGCGGCGCGCCTGGGCGAACTCCGTGCGCGGGCGCTGGACGTGAACGCCCCGCCGGCCTTCGATGTCAGTCTGCGTGGCCATGCACTCCGGGTGATCGCCGAGGTCAAGCGCGCGTCTCCATCGAAGGGAGCGATCAACCCCGGCATCGATGCCGCGGAGCAGGCCAGCCGGTATGTCGAGGGCGGTGCCGCCGCCATTTCGGTCCTCACCGAACCCACCCGGTTTGGCGGCTCGCTCGATGATCTCGCCGATGTGGTGGCGCGGGTCCGCGTACCGGTCATCCGAAAGGATTTTCTCGTGCATCCGGTGCAGCTGTGGGAGGCGCGCGCCCTCGGTGCCGCCGCCGTGCTCTTGATCGTGCGCGCGCTCTCGCCCGCGGAACTGCCCCTGCTCATGGACACGGCGCGCGCCTGCGGACTGGCGGCGCTGGTGGAAGTGCGCGACGAGGCGGAGCTCGAGCGGGCGCTGGCGGTCGAGGCGACGGTGATTGGCGTGAACAATCGCAACCTCGAGACGCTCGTGATCGACCCGATGACCGCGCCGGCGCTCATTCCCCGTATTCCCTCCCACTGTTTCGCCATCGCGGAAAGTGGGATGCGCGCGGCGGCGGATGTCGTGCCCGCGGCGCAGGCCGGTGCCGACGCCATCCTCGTCGGTAGCGCCGTGTCGGCCGCCCACGACCCCGCCGACGCGGTGCGCGCGCTCGCGGCGATCGCGCGCGTCCAGTCCTCGGCCCGCGTGTGACCGTCGGCGTCAAGGTGTGCGGACTCACGCGGGTTGAAGATGCGCAGCATGCGGAGCGCTCTGGCGCCGCTTGGCTTGGTGCCATCATGGCCGGCGGCCCTCGGCTGCTGACGGCTGCGCAGGCGCGGCACGTGCTCGGGCCGCGGCGCCAGGGCGTCCAGCGCGTCGTCGTGTTCGGGGCGCAATCGGTCGAGGAGGTGGTTGACACGGTGCAGGCGCTCGAACTCGACGTCGCACAGCTGCACGGCGACTGCACGCCGGCGACGATCGAGGAGGTGCGTCGGCGGACGGGGGCGGCGGTGTGGCCCGTGCTGCGGGTCTCGGGCGTCACACTCCCTGCTGACGCGCAGGAGTTGGCGGTGGCCGCCGGACAGATCGTGCTTGATGCGCACGTGGTCGGGCAACTCGGCGGGACCGGGGTCGCGCTGGACTGGTCCGGACTGCGCGAGTCGGTCGCCGACCTCCGGGACGTCGTCCCCGGGGTACGCGTGATTCTGGCGGGAGGTCTCCGACCGGAGAACATCGGTCTCGCCTGTCGCTTGCTCGCCCCCGATGTCGTTGACGTATCTTCCGGTGTGGAGTCTGCACCAGGTGTCAAGGATCCGGTGCGCGTGGAACAGTTTGTCGCGGCCGCGCGTGCGGCTGCAGGGATGTCCGCATGACGTTGGTCAACACAACCGTTGCTGCCTCGCGTGATCGCTTCGGGCCATTCGGTGGTCGTTACGTGCCGGAGACGCTGATCCCGGCGCTCGACGCGCTTGACGAGGCGTTCGACGAGGTGCGGCACGATGCCGCATTCCAATCGGAGCTCGATGCGCTGTTGCGCGAATATGTGGGGCGGCCTACGGCCCTGTCGTTCGCCCCGCGCCTGAGCGAGCGGATCGGGGCGCCCGTGTGGATGAAGCGCGAGGACTTGTGCCACACCGGCGCCCACAAGATCAACAACACGGTCGGTCAGGCCATGCTTGCCCGGCGCATGGGGAAGCGCCGTATCATCGCGGAAACCGGGGCGGGACAGCACGGCGTCGCGACCGCCACGATCTGCGCGCGCTTCGGGCTCGAGTGCGTCGTGTACATGGGTGAGGAGGACATGCAGCGGCAGGCGCTGAACGTGTTCCGCATGCGCCTCCTCGGGGCGACGGTAATTCCGGTGCTCTCCGGCACGCGGACGCTCAAGGACGCGACGACCGAGGCGATCCGTGACTGGGTCGGTTCGGTCAACGACAGCCACTATATCATCGGCTCCGTGGTGGGACCGGCACCGTATCCGCGTATGGTCCGCGAGTTCCAGTCGGTCATCGGGCACGAGGCGCGGGCCCAGATGCTGTCGCGGGCGGGGGCGCTGCCGAAATCGGTTGTCGCCTGTGTCGGCGGTGGTTCCAACGCGATGGGAATATTCGCCGGCTTCGTGGCCGACGACGGGGTCGAGCTGGTTGGCGTCGAAGCGGCTGGTGAGGGTGTGGATACCGACCGGCACAGCGCGTCGATCACGCGCGGCACCCCGGGGGTGCTGCATGGCGCCCTCAGCTACTTGCTCCAGGACGCCCACGGGCAGGTCCATCCGGCGCATAGCATTTCGGCGGGGCTCGATTATCCCGGTGTGGGTCCGGAGCATGCGTGGTTGCACGATAGCGGCCGTGCCGAGTACGTCTCGGTGAATGACACGGAAGCCCTACGCGGTGTCGCGCTGTTGAGCCGTCTCGAGGGCATCATTCCCGCGCTCGAGACGGCGCACGCCGTGGCCTGGATGGAGCGTGAGGCGGGGCGTTGGGCGGCGAACGAGCCGGTGTTGCTCTGTGTCAGCGGACGCGGCGACAAGGACATCGGGACGATCAACCAGCACACGCTGCCCGAGATATGACCCGTCCCGGTGCGGCAGAGGACGTGTCACCGCTGGCCGTCGCGGCGGTTGAGGAGGCGCTGCGTGCGTTTGCCAAGGCCCTGCGCGCCACGCAGTTGTATCTCCCCAACAATCCGGTCCTCGCGCAATCGCTTGAACACACCCGGCGTGCGTTCAGCGCCGTGTGGTCGCACGGCATTCCGCTGACGTTGCGTATCAAGGAAACCAGCCTCGAATGGGAAGGGCGGACCGTACTGCTCGACGTGGAACGGGGGACCGAAGGACTCCCGTGGCTGCTCTACCGTGACGGGGTGCGCTCGCTGACGCTGCATGCGGGATTCGAGGCGATGGACCTCCATGCGCTGCTGGGGATCTTGCATGCCGCGCGGACGGCGTCCCCCGATGCGGATGACCTGGTCACCACCTTGTGGGTGGCCGGTCTCGCGACGGTCGAGTACCGACATGTGGATTCGGCGTCCACGGGGGGACCCGTCGACGAGGGTGCCGATGATCTGGCGGTGTATCGACCGGGCTTCGTGTCGTTTGCGATCGGTGAGGAGGCAGCCGACGGCCCGACTGACGCACGGGAGGGTGAGGCGGGCGGTTCTGCAGGGGCCGCGCCGCCGTCCGGCCTGCTGCGCATGGATGATTTCGACAGTACGCTCCACTTCCTGCGCCCCGGCGAGATCGCGCAGTTGCAGGACGAGCTTGAACGGGAGTATGCCGACGACCATCGGCAGCGGGTCCTGACCTGCCTCTTCGATCTCATCGGAGGAATCGGCACCCCCGATGCGCAGCGCGAGGCGGTGGCGGTCCTCGATACGCTGCTCGTCGAGTTTCTGATGGTCGGCGACTACGAACTGGTCACCGTGACGTTGCGCGAGGCCTCCGTGCTGGCGCGCCGTACGACGCTGGAGGCCGACGTGGTGACGGCGCTGCAGGCGCTGCCGGCGCGGCTCAGTGAACCCGCCGCGATGCAGCAGCTACTGCAAGTGCTCGACGAGGCCTTGCGGACGCCATCGTCCGCTCTGCTCGAAAGTCTGTTCATGCAGCTACGTCCGTCGGCACTTGAACCGCTGGTGGCGTGGATCGGTGCGCCACCCGGTCTGGTGGCACCGCCGTCGCAGGCTACCCGGACCGTGGTCGAGCAGGCGGTCCAGCGGCTCGCGGCCACGCACACGAGTGCGGTCGCTCGGCTGCTGGACCATGAGCACGCGGATGTCGTGCGCGGCGCCGTGCGTCTGGTGGCGCAACTGGCGACGCCGGCCGCCGTCCCGGGGCTGACGCGCCTCGTTCGGGCGCCCGACCCGGCGCTGCGCCTGGAGGTCGTCAGCGCGCTGGGCACGATCGCGTCGCCATCCGCGCTGCAGGCCGTCGAGCGGGCGATCGACGACGACGATCGCGAGGTGCGCATCGCGGCGCTGCGTGTTCTCGCCGCGTGCATGCATACGCTGGCCCTGCCACGGATCGGGAACGCCCTCCTGCGGAAGGAACTGCGTGGGGCGGAGCTGTCCGAGAAAATGGCGCTGTTCGAAACGTTCGGGACCCTGTGCGGCGAATCCGGGGTGCCGAAGCTGGACGCCCTGCTGAATGCGCACGGCATGCTTGGGCCGAAGGAGCCATCCGACATCCGCGCGTGCGCGGCCCGCGCGCTGGGACTCGTCGGTACGCCGCTTGCGCTCGCCGCGCTCGAGCGCTCGGCGAGTACCAAGGACGTGGTTGTGCGGAGCGCCGTGACGCGTGCACTGCGGGGCGCACCATGACCGGCCCTGCACAGCCCGTCGTGCCGGCGGACGCCTCGGGTGAGCCGCTCGATCAGAAAATGGCACGTGCCCTTGTCGCCGCGCTCCACGGCGCGGTGCGGGTCACACGACTGTATCCGGCCGAGCACGGTGCCGTGCTGAAGGCGCTGGCCGAGGTGGGACAGGCCGCCGACCGGATTCGACTGGCTGAGGGGCGATGTGCCTTGCGTCGCGTGGGCGATTATCTGTTCGTCAACGACCTGCGCCTGCGGCTCACGGTCGAGAATTACGCCGTGGTGGCCCACGTGCTCGGGTTGATGCGGGAAGCTGGTGTGGGCGGCATTGACGTGGTGATGGCCGCGCCGGCGCGGGGGTGGCTGATGCTGGTCGCGTTTCTGCAGGCCCCGCCGATTGCACTCCCCGAACCCGGGCGCCTTGAACAGCTGGCCGAGCGGCTGGCGGTTGCCGATTTGGCCTGCTTCGAGTTGATGCCGACGATCGACGAATCAGAGAGCAGTGAGGCGCCGCTCGACGCGAAGGAGCGTACGAAACAGACCTTCGTCCGCTCGCTCGATGTCACCCGCGACGTGATGACCTCGGTCCGGCTGGGACAGAGCGTCAGCCTCAAGCGGGTCAAGCGCGCGGTGCAGGGGATCGTGGAGTCGATTCTGTCGGATACATCCTCCATGCTCGGGCTCACGACGCTCCGCGAATTCGACGACTACACCTTCGTGCACAGTGTCAACGTCAGTATCCTCTCCGTCGCACTCGGTCGCCGACTGGGCTTGACCAAGCCGCAGTTGCTCGATCTTGGGTTGGCCGCCCTGATGCACGATATCGGCAAGTCGCGGCTGCCGGTCGATTTGCTGAACAAGCGTGAGGGGCTCACTGACGAGGAGCGGGCACTCCTGCAGACGCATGCGTGGCAGGGTGTGCTCACGTTGTTGGCGATGCCGACCGCGGCGGCGCGTCCGTGGCGCTCGATGACGGCGGCGTACGAGCATCACATGCGCATCGACTTGTCCGGGTATCCCGCGCCGGAGTATCCGCGCCGGCTGAGTCTCTTTAGCCGGATCATCTCCGTGGCCGACGGCTTTGACGCGGCGACCAGTGCGCGCGTGTATCGGAGTCACACGTGGACCCCGGCGGAGGTGCTGCAGGGCATGCGCGACAACCCGGCGCTTGGCCTCGATCAGGTGGTCGTTAAGGCCTTCGTGAATCTCATGGGCATCTATCCGATTGGTACGCTCGTGGTGCTCGACTCGCTGGCGATGGCTGTCGTGGTGTCCACCAGTGCCGATCCCTCGGCGCTGTCGCGTCCGGTGGTCCGCCTCATCTCCGACGAGGTCGGCAATCGCTACGCCGAGCCCGTATTTCACGACTTGACCGCGCGTGATGACGCCGGCCGGTTCCTGCTTACCATCGTCCGTACCGAGGACCCCGACACCCATGACATCATCATCAGTGATTACGTCTGCTGAGCAGCCGCCGGTGTACGTCTCCCGGCTGTCCGCGCGGTTCGCCGCGCTCGCCGCGCAACAGCGTCGGGCACTGGTGTGTTACGTCACCGCTGGGCACCCTGATCCGGAGCAAAGCGTGACCCTGCTGCGTGGTCTGGCGGAAGCCGGCGCCGATGTGATCGAGATCGGGGTGCCGTTCTCCGACCCGATGGCCGACGGCCCGGTGATTCAGCAGAGTTCGCAGATCGCGCTCGATCAGGGGATGACGCTCGAGCGCACGCTCGACATCGTGCGGGAGGCTGGCGTCGATGTGCCGGTGGTGCTGTTCAGTTATTTGAATCCGCTGATTGCGGGCGGTCCCGACGTGTTGGCGCGCGCGCGCGCCGCCGGAGTGGACGGCGTGTTGGTCACCGACCTGCCGGTGGGCGCGGATCCCGAGCGGGAAGACTGGTTCGGTGCCAGTGGACTCGACTTCGTCCGGCTCGTCGCCCCTACCACGCCGCCGGATCGGATGGCAGAAATCGGACGGCACGGCGGAGGGTTCGTGTATCTGATCAGCCGCCTCGGCGTGACGGGTGAGCGGGCGTCACTCCCGGTCGATCTGCCGGACACCGTGGCGCGCTTGCGGGCATCCACCAGCCTGCCTATCTGCATCGGTTTCGGGATCTCCACGCCGGCGCAGGCGAAGGAGGCGGCGCGGCTCGGTGACGGGGTGATCGTCGGGAGCGCACTCGTGCGCGTGGCGGGGCGCTCGATCGACGAGGCCATCGCGCTCACTGCGGCACTGCGCGCCGCCATCGACGAGGTCTGACCGGCGCGTGTCGGGCATCATCGCTGCCGCGCAGGAATCTCCGCTGGTGTTGCCGGATTGGGCCGTCGTCACGGAGAAACGGCGCGCGCATATCGGACGCGTGGTCGCACTGCTCGACGGCTGGTCGGCGCGGATGTCGCTGGCCGCGCCGGAGGTACAGGCGTGGCACGACGCCGGCGCGTGGCATGACGCGCTGCGCGATGCCGACGAAGCCACGCTGCGTACCATGACCGGCGACACCGAACGTCCGTGTGCCACACTGCACGGACCTGCGGCCGCGGCACAGCTCGCGATGCGGGGAGAATCACGCGCCGACGTCCTTGAGGCCGTCCGCTGGCACACGGTCGGTCATCTGCACTGGGCGCGCACCGGCCGTGCGCTCTACATGGCCGACTTCCTCGAACCCGGCCGGTCGTTCATGCAGGCCGATCGCGCCTTCCTCGCCGCCTGCGTTCCCGATCACTTCGACCACGTGTTTCGTCAGGTCGTGCGCATGCGAATCGAGTGGACCCTTCGAGAGGCCAAGAGCATGGCTCCCGAAACCGTGGCCCTCTGGGAAGTCGTGCGGTGAATCTGCCGCCCGCATGGCCAGCGGCCCCCACCCGTGATCCTGCCGCACGCCGGCGTCGCAGATGGATCCTTGCGTCGATTCTCGCGGTGGTACTGGTCGGTGCAGCCACGTCCTGGAGCATCCAGCGTGGGCCGGCCGTGGGCGACACCGTCGTTGCGGTGGGCGCCACGCCCAACGATTCCACGGCGCATGCGCCCACCGGCGTGCGCGTGCGCGTCCGGGTACTCAACGCATCGGGCACCCGCGGGCTGGCACGTCGGGCCGCGCTCGAGCTTCGCGATCGGGGCTTCGACGTGGTGGACTACGACAGCGAACGGGGGAACGGGCGGAGCACGTCGCTCATCCAGGTGCACACGGCGCATGCCGATTGGGCAGCGCGACTGCGTCGCGGTCTCGGTGTCGGCTCGATTGAGTCGACACCGGATTCGCTACGCTTCGTCGATCTGACCGTCTATCTCGGTCGCGACTGGCACCCGTCGACCGAGGCGCTCCGTCCGTAGCTGTCCGCAGGCCGCGGCGATGTCCAAGCCGCGGCTGCGGCGCACGGCCGTTTCCACCCCGCGCGCGCGGAGTGCGCGGGCGAACGTCGCAATCACCGGCGCCGGCGATGGCGTGAATCCCATCGATCCGCCCGGGTGCAACGGAATCAGATTCACAAAGGCCCGGCACTCGCGCGCCAGTTGCGCCAGCTGCGTGGCATGCACCGCCTGATCGTTCACGCCGCCCAGCATGACGTACTCGAAGGTGACCCGACGATCGAACGTGGCCGCCGCCGCGATCACCTCGGCCAACGGATACTTGGTGTTCACGGGCATCAGCGTTTTGCGCAACTCGTCGGACGGCGCATGAATCGAGATCGCGAGCCGGAACTGCTCCGGCCGTTCCGACAGGGCGATGATGCCGGGGAGTACGCCGACGGTGGAGATCGTGATATGGCGTGCGCCGATGCCAAGCGCGCGCGGATCGTTCAACAGCGAGAGGGTGGGATCGACACCCTTCCAGTTCATCATCGGTTCGCCCATCCCCATGAACACGATGTTGGTTGGCAGGAGGGGCGGGTCGAGCAGGCGGAGTTCACGCACTTGTCCGGCGATCTCCGACGGGAGCAGGTTTCGCTGGAATCCCATCGCGCCGGTCGCGCAGAAGGCGCACTGCAGCGCGCACCCGGCCTGCGAAGAGATACAGAGAGTGAGACGATCACCGTCCGGGATGGCGACGGTTTCGATCAGCTGACCGTCGTGCATGCAGAACAGAAACTTCTCCGTTCCGTCGTTCGAGCGTTGCCGGGTGGACAACGTGAGCCGGGAGAGGTGAAACGATTCGCCCAGCGCCTCGCGCAGCGCCTTCGGCAACTCCGTGATCTCGTCAAACCCTCGAACCGGTCGCGCCCACAGCCGCGCAAAGATCTGGGCGGCGCGATACGCCGGTTCCCCGCGCTCGCCGAGCCAGCCCTGCAGACGGGTGAGCGCCGCGTCGGGAGCGAGATCGAGCAGATTCTCCGTCACGGGAGATGCACCGCGGCTGGCGGCGGGGTCGGACGGCAGTATCGGGAGTGCGGTGGACATCGAGTGGTCGAGGGTCATTGCCTGAGAAGCGAACTGAGCGTGAACTGATAGACGGGCCCCAGGCCCGAGGTTCCCTCCTCGCGCGCGACACCCACCACGTAGCGGGCATAGTACACCGCCAGCCCGGTCCTGATGCGACTGATCGAGCGGGAACCTGCCGACGTCTGCACGAAGGCGGTACGCGCCTCGACGCGTTCGAAGCGCGCGGACACGGCGGGACCGTGCTCACGGGCCCCGCGGTTGACGGCGTTGAGCGTGTACCCCAGCCGGACTTCGCGCGCGGCGGAGTCGCCAACGATGCGCGCGTCGGCGGCGGCAACGAACGCCGGGCGATCATCGATCTCACGACCGGGGCGCCAGAGAAAACTGGCCAGGGCGACGCGCGCGTGCCGCCACGGCAGGTCGTGCAGCACCACACCGAGATCCGCGGCGATCGCCTTGTCCACGTCGGTGTCGGCACGCCCTTCCCGCCAGCGGACCGCGACCCCGGCCGTGACATGAGGCAGGATCGTGCGGGCGGCGGTCGCGCTGATCAACAGGCTTGAGTACGCCACCTCGCCGATGCTCTGCGGGTCGGTATCGGTGCGAACGAGCCCGGCCACGGAGGCTCGGGCGACCGAGAGGCCCACCGTCGTGCCACTGGTACGTCGATAGCTGGCCGAGAGTAACTGCCCGTCGGTCCCCTGCTGCACGCCGGTGGCCAACGACGCGACGCCAAGGCGGAGGCGCTGCCCCGGGGCGAGTGCGCTCATGGCGGGGTTCCATAGCCCGGCGCCGGGCTCCGATGCCAACGCGGCCGGCTCGAGGACCGCGCCAAGGGGAAATTCCCAGAGATCGCGCGCCGGGACCGGCTGCGCAGCAAGCGCGCTCGCCCAGCACAGCGCGGCGAACACGCCGAGGAGCATACGATACATCGTGGACACTAACGGCGTCGGCCGCCGTCGGTCAAGCGAACCGCGCACGGCAATCGCTACCGAGGCCACCGTAAATCGTTTAGATTTCACCGTTTGCGGCCGCCGCTCGGCCATCGTCCGTTTCGTCATCCTGTGTCGTCCCGTCCGGAGCGCTGCACGTCATGTCGTTTCAGCCAGAACAGTCCGTGCTTGCCACCTCCCTGCGTTCTGATCCCTGCGGCCTGCTGCGCCTCGAGGATGTCGGGCGTACCGTGCAGCTCGGCGGGTGGGTGCATCGGAGCCGGGATCTCGGTGGCTTGGTCTTCATCGACCTGCGCGATCGCACGGGGCTGGTGCAGTTGGCGTGTGGTCCGGCGTGGAGCGCGGCGGAAACGTTGCGTCTGGCGGCTGCGGTCGGCGTGGAATCGGTGGTGCTGTGCGAGGGGGAAGTCGTGGCCCGCGAAGCCGATCGCGTCAATCCCGAGATGGCCACCGGGGCGGTCGAGATCCGTGTCACGGCGCTCACGGTGGTCGGCCCTGCCGTGACACCCGCTCTGCCGGTAGCACGCGGGCGCGGTGAAAAAATGGCGGCGGAGGAGCTGCGCCTGCGGCATCGGTATCTCGATCTGCGGCGTCCTGAATTGCAAGACAATCTGGTCCTGCGTCACCGGCTGTTGCAGGTCACACGCCGGTACCTCAGCGACCGTGGGTACCTCGAGCTGGAAACGCCCATTCTCACCAAGCCGACCCCCGAGGGCGCGCGCGACTACCTCGTGCCGAGCCGGGTGCATCCGGGTGAGTTTTATGCGTTGCCCCAGTCGCCGCAGATTTACAAGCAGCTGTTCATGTGCTGTGGGTTCGACCGGTACTTTCAGGTGGCACGCTGCTTCCGCGATGAAGACCTGCGCGCCGACCGGCAGCCGGAATTCACGCAGATCGATATCGAAGCGTCGTTCGTCGAGCGCGAGGACATCCTCGCCCTTGCCGAGGGGCTGCTCGGCGCACTGTGGACCGAAGCGGGGCATGCCATCCCAGCCCATTTCGATCGCATGAGCTACGCCGACGCGATGGAATTTTATGGCTGCGACCGTCCCGACCTGCGCTACGGGCTGCGGCTCCGTGATTACAGCAGCATCTTCGCCGGACTCGACTTCGCCGTCACGCGCAGTGCGCTCGATGCGGGCGCGCGCGTGCGGGGGATGGTGGTGCCCGGTGGTGCGGCGTGGAGCCGCAAGCAGGTCGATGAACTCGAGGCGCTCGCCAAGAGCGCCGGTGCCGGCGGACTGCTGCGCCTGCGGCACGCCGACGGGGCGTACGACGGGCCGCTCGCCAAGTTCCTCACCGACGACGCACGGGCCGCGTTCGGCCTGGCCGATGGCGATCTGGCGCTGTTCGTGGCCGCGCCCGACCGCATCGCCAGCCCGGCGCTCGACCGTGTCCGTCAGGAATGCGCGCGGCGCCTGGAGCTGATCGACGAGCGGCAGCAGTGTTTCTTGGTGGTGATGGACTTCCCCATGTTCGAGCAGGACCACGTAACGGGCGCGTTGACCGCGGTACACCACCCCTTCACGGCGCCGCATCCGGCCGACATGCAGTCCTTCCCCGATGCGCCGGCCCGCTGGCGTGCCTTGGCGTACGACGTGGTGTTGAACGGGACGGAACTCGGTGGAGGCAGTATCCGGATCAGCGATCCCGCCATGCAGTCTCGCATGTTCTCGTTGCTCGGCATCGGCGATGTCGCGGATCAGGAGCGTCGCTTCGGTTTTCTGCTGGAAGGACTTCGCGCCGGTGCACCGCCCCATGGCGGGATTGCCTTCGGCTTCGACCGGATCGCCATGCTGCTCTCGGGTGCACCGTCGCTGCGCGACGTGATCGCGTTCCCGAAAACCACGGCGGCGCGCTCGCTGTTCGAAGGGGCACCGGTCGCCGTGCCCATCGAGGACCTCGAAGCGTTGCATCTCGCGGTCACCGGTCCCCTCGCGTGATCGGTCAGGAGCGATCGCCGGAATCCTCGAGCGCGCGCGTGTCGGTGGAAGGCGCGGACATGCAGATGCTCGCGGGCGTCAACGACGGCAACCTTGTGGAACTGGGGCGGATCACCGGCACGCGCGTGGCGCTGCGGGGCGACAGCCTCACCATTGCCGGCGACACCGAAGCAGTGTCGCGTGCGGAGACGCTGGCAACGGCGATGGTGATGATCGTGCGCGATGGGCGACCGCTCATGCCTGACGATGTCCTTCGGCTCTCGCTGACGGCGCGCCCCACGGAGGCGCCCGCGGCGACAAACGGCGGGCTCGTCCTGCCGGGCGCCAGACGCGGCGTGCAGCCGAAGACGCCTGGCCAGGCCGAGTATCTCAAGCTGATCGGCGAGCACGATATTGTGGTCGGCATCGGACCGGCCGGTACCGGGAAGACGTATCTGGCCGTGGCGGCGGCGGTCGATGCGCTCATGCGCAAGCGCGTGCGGCGCATCGTGCTGGCCCGTCCGGCGGTGGAGGCTGGCGAAAATCTGGGCTTCCTGCCGGGCGATATGCAGGCGAAGGTCGATCCGTATCTGCGGCCGCTGTACGACGCCCTCGACGATCTGATTCCGGTCGAGCGCATCCAGAAACTCCTCGAGACGCGCACGATCGAAGTGGCGCCGTTGGCCTTTATGCGGGGACGCACCCTCGGCGACTCGTTCGTTATCCTCGACGAGGCGCAGAACGCCACGGGTTTGCAGATGAAGATGTTTCTCACGCGCCTCGGGGTGAACTCGAAAATCGTCATCACCGGCGACAAGACGCAGGTGGACCTGCCGCGCCGTGAAGACTCGGGGCTGATGCAGATCGAGCGGATTCTCCACGGCATCGATGGCATCGCGTTCCACTACTTCACCGATGCGGACGTCGTCCGCCACCGACTGGTCCGCGATATCATCCGCGCGTACAACTCTGACGCGGCCGGCGGATGACCGGTCGTGTGGACGATGCACGCGTCGTCGCGGTGCAGGCGGATGGTGTGCGCGTCGCCGTGGCGGCAGAACGGTTGGCCGCCCTCTCGCGATCAGTCTTGCGCGCGCTCAAGGTGCCGCGGGCGATGCTCAGCATCACCTTCGTCTCAGCCCGTGCGAGTGCCACGCTCAATCGCCGGCATCTCGGACATCGGGGACCGACGGACGTGATCACGTTCGCCCTCGGGGCGGACCCGAGCGGTGCCGTGATCGCGGACATCTACATCTGCCCGGACGTCGCACGCGCGCAAGCCGTGGAGTTTGGCGTGGGAGTCCGCGAGGAGATCGCACGGCTCGTCGTCCACGGGACGCTGCATGCCTGTGGATTCGAGCATCCCGAGGGGGAAGGTCGGTTGACGTCGCCGATGTGGCGACGCCAGGAGCAGTTGTTGACGCGCTTCTGGATCACACCATCCCGGCGCGCATGAGCGGCAGCACATGAGCGGCAGCACATGAGCGGCAGCACATGAGCGCGGTGGCCTGGGGAATGGCGGCCGGCGGCGCCGTGCTCGCGGCGTTGGCGGCCGCAGCGGATGGCGCGCTCCTCGCCGAGCCGCCGCTCCCGTCGGTCACCGCCGAGCGGTCCACGTTGGCCCCTCCGGCGCCGGTGGTGCCGCGGCCCGTGCTCGCGCGCGAGAACACACATCGGGCGCTCGCGTTGGTGCGCGTGCTGGGCCATCTCACTGCCGGGTCCGGCCTGGCGGCGGCCCTCGATCTCGCCGGTCGGCCGACCGCGACCGCCGTGGCGTTGTTGATCGGCCTCGGGCTCACGGTGGTGCTAGCAGCCGAGACGACGGCGCGTGTGATCGGCGATGCTTTTGGTGAGCAGGCTGAGGAGCGGCTCACATGGTTCTCGCACGGGGTCGAGCGTCTGCTGGCCCCCGTCGTGCGGTTCGGAAGCTGGATCGACGAGGCGTTTGCGGAAGTCATCTCCGACGCCGAGGCGACGATTGAGCGCCGTGAAGAGGCCGCCGCGCAGTTCCGCGAGGTGATCACCAGCGAAGCCGATGTCTCGCGCGATGAGCGCGACCTGCTGCTGGGGGTCTTCGAATTCGGGGAGACGACCGTCGAAGAGGTCATGGTGCCGCGGGTGGATATCCTCGGCATCGAGCAGGACACGCCGTGGTCGGAAATGCTGGACCGCGTGCGCAGCGCGCAGCACTCGCGCGTGCCGGTGTTCGAAGACACGCTCGACGAAATCGTCGGCATCTTGTACGTCAAGGATTTGCTGCCGTCGGTACTGGCCGACGAGGAACCTGAGGGGGGCTGGCAGACGCTGCTGCGGCCGCCGGTGTTCATCCCGCCGTCCAAGCGCATTGCCGATCTGCTCCGTGAATTTCGCGTGGCGGGCCGTCACATCGCCGTCGTCGCGGATGAATACGGCGGCACGGCGGGGCTGGTGACCATCGAGGACGTGCTCGAGGAACTCGTCGGTGAAATCCGCGACGAGTACGATCAGGAAGAGCGTCAGGTCGAAAGCGAAGCGGATATCAGGTTCTGGGTGTCCGGTCGCCTGACGCTGGACGATCTCTCCGAAGCGCTGCATCACGATTTCCGTCGCGATGACGTGTCCACTGTAGGCGGGCTCGTGCTCGAGTTGCTGGGGCGCGTGCCGCGCGCCGGCGAAGCGCTGGCCGTGGGTCCGTTCAAGGTGATCGTCGAGCGTGTCGTCCGCCGGAAGATCGAGCGTATCTTCTTGGAACGCGTCGCCGCGCCCGATGGATCGTCACCGGGAGGCGGGGGCTGATGCCGTTCCCTGTGTTGCTGGCCTCCGTCGGACTTGTCGCCCTGCTCACGCTCGCATCCACCGCGGTGCGTGCGGTCAGCCGTCTGTGGCTCCGCCACTGGATCGAGCGACGGCACGGAGGTACCGGGGCCATGTCGCGCTATCTCGAGCGGCCCACACGCCTCCTCCACGCCGCCGCGACCGGCAGCATGCTCACCGTCTTCGCGACCGGCGCCATGATCGCCATGGCGGACGGGTTGCGCGCGTGGGCCTTCGGACGCGATGTCCTTCTGTATCTGGTGTTGTTGGTCGTGCTCGGACAGTTGGTGCCCCGCGCGGTCGGGCGCCGATGGGCACCCACTCTTGTGCCCGTTTTGGTTCCGCTGCTCCGGGCCGCTGACCTGCTCCTGTCCCCGTTTCATTGGGTGGCCGATGGCGTTCGTCGGCTGCTGGCGGGCACACGGGCACCCGCATCCGGCGATGAGGCACGGGAAGGGCTGGAGGAGCTGCTGCGGGACGGTGCGTTTGACGATATCAGTTCGACGGAGGAGATGGCCATTATCTCCGGCGTCGTGCAGTTCGGCGACAAAGTCGTGCATGACGTGATGACGCCGCGTGGCAAGTTGTTTACGCTGCCGGACGGCCTGCCGCCGGCGGAGCTCGCACAACAGGTCGCGCACGCCGGCTACAGTCGTGTGCCGCTGTATCGCGAGAGTCCCGATCACATCATCGGCATGGTGCACGTGTTCGACGTGTTCACCCGTAGTGGTGAACGCCTCCCCCCCATTCGTCCGGTTAGCGTCACTACGTCCACCAAGCCGGCCAAGGAACTGCTCTTCGAGCTGCTGCGCGCGCGCCGGCAGCTGGCCATTGTACAGGACGGCGCCGACGTGGTCGGCCTGGTGACGCTCGAGGACCTGCTGGAAGAGCTGGTGGGCGACATTCGCGATGAACACGACGACGAGTAACGATGACTGACGCGATGAGTCGCTTGATGGAGCAGTTCCGCGCCGGGAAACCGGCCGCGCTGGCGCGTGCGGTCAGCATTGTCGAAAACCACCGTCCGGGGTTCGAACAGATTCTGGCGGCGGTGCATCCCACGTTGGGGCGTGCGCGTCGCATCGGCATCACCGGTCCACCCGGTGCCGGGAAAAGCACGCTCACCACGCGGCTCGCCCGTCGGTATCGCACCGCCGGTCTGCGGGTTGGCATTGTCGCGGTGGACCCCACCTCGCCGTTTACGGGCGGCGCGTTG
>JARIEX010000032.1 GCA_031127095.1 Gemmatimonadota bacterium | reverse complement strand
GGCACGGCCGGGCGCAGCCTCGATGACGGCACGTTCCTCGGGACGGTGAACCTCGCGGTGCCCGAGCTCAAGTTCCCGCAGCTGCTCCGCGCCACGCTCGGTTACGACCGCAAGCTGCCGGGCGATGTGATCGCGACGTTCGACGGTCTGTACTCGAAGAGCATCAACAGCTTCTTCTACAACAACATCAACATCCCGCAGACCGGCCGGGTGGATGCACAGGGACGCACGGTGTTCGCCAATTTTGCGGCGACCGGCGTGCCCACGGTGTCACCGCTGTTCCCGGTGTACGGCAGCAACGTGATCGAGCTCTCCAATCAGAGCAAGGATTACTCGTACAGCGCTACGTCGCAGCTGCGCAAGCGCTTCGGCAGCGGATTCGAAGGGTCGGTGGCCTACACGTACAGCCGCAGCTTCTCCGTGACCGACCTGTCGTCGTCGGTGGCGCTGTCCAACTGGCAGTTCGGCCGCGTCTACTCGGGTCTGCAGACGGCGCAGCCGGTGAACGCGTCGCTGTTCGATCAGCCGCACCGCCTGCTGATCAACGGCACCTACACGGCGCCGTGGAAGTCCAACCAGACGAACATCACGTTCTACTACAACAAGCAGTCGGGTACCCCGTACGCCTTCACGTACGGCGGCAACGGCGGACGTGGCGACATGAACGGTGACGGCTCCAACGCCAACGATCCGATCTACATCCCCACGGGCCCGACCGATCCGAAGATGGGCTTCACGCAGACGACGGTCGCGGGCGTGGTGTTGACCCCGGCGCAGCAGGCGGCACTGCTCGATCAGTTCATCAAGGACAACAGCTGCCTCGACAAGCAGCGCGGCACGATCATGCAGCCGACGTCCTGCCGCAACCCGATGTTCGACCGCTTCGACATGACCATCGAGCAGCAGCTCCCGTCGATCCGTGGCGAGCGCGCCACGCTCCGCTTCGACATCTTCAACGCCGCCAACCTGCTCAACAGCAAGTGGGGACGGATCAAGTCCGCGTCGGCCAACGGCAACGCGACGCTGCTGCAGGTTCAGTCGTACTCGAGCGCTGATCCCGCGACGCAGGTGCCGAACGTGACGTTCACGAACAACTTCAACACGAACTTCACGCCGCTGAACTTCAGCCAGTTCTATCAGATCCAGGCGAGTCTGCGGTTGTCGTTCTAAGCGTCGTGATGGTGATGGTGGAAGGAGAGCGGCGCCGGAGACGGCGCCGCTTTTCCTTTGTGTGGGACTGGGAACTGGGAACTGCGAACTGAAAACTCCCTAGTAAGCAGGGGGGAGGGTATCAGGGGGCAGGAGGCAGGGGGGCTGCGTTCGCGCGTTGCTGGCGGCGGGATTTCGGTGACACGGATGCTGTGCGCCGCTCGTATCCTCGGCGGCATGCAAGATCCTGCCAACATCCACGCGTGGCATCGGGCGATTGCCCTAGCGGTCCGCGTGCACCGCATCTCTCGCGGCATCAAACGCACGCAGGCACCAGGGCTCCGCTCGCAAATCGATCGCGCCGTGGATTCCATCCCCTCCAACATCGCCGAGGGCGTGTCCCAGCCCAGCGCCGCCGACTGTGCGCGATTCCTCAGTTATGCCGTCTCATCGGCGTTCGAAGTCGAAAGCCACCTCATTCTCGCCGACAAGCTGGGGCTCAACCTCGTCGGCATTGAGGAAGCACTCGACGAGACGCGCCAGATCCGCCGCATGACGTTCAGCCTGCGAAAGCACTACGTCGCGAAAGCGAAAGGCGAAAAACCAAAGGGGCGCGACAGCTGACTGTCCACGCCCCCCTGCCCCCTCCTCCCTGATACCCTCCCCCCTGCTTACTAGGGAGTTTGCAGTTTGCAGTCCTAAAAGATCCGCAAATTGATGTACCGCTTCGGATTCTTCTTCAAATCCGCCATCAGCGAATCCACCCGCAGCAGCAGCGTGTCCATCCGCGCATACACCGACGGATCATTGAGCAGCCGTGCCGCCGTGCCGGTGCCGTTGCTGACCTTGTCCAGCACGCCCTGCACCTGACCGTTCGTCTGCTTGAAGTCGCGGGCCAGCGCGTCGAGCTGCGCGGAGGCGGCCTGCAGATTCTTGACGGTGGAGTCCACCTTTGCGGAATCGATGCTGGCCAGCGTGCGGCGCACTGATTGCTGCGTAAGGGTGAGCTGTTTCGACTGTTCGGCCGTGACCGCGCTCAGTTGCGTCACGAGCTTGGCGAGATCGGCGACCGTCTGCCGCACATCCTGCATGCCGCCGCCTTCGACGAACTGCGTGCGCGCGGCGTCGGTCAGCGCGCGGACGTTGAGCGCGATGGAGTCGCCCTTGCTCAGCAACTCCGGCACGCCCGGTGACCCCTTCCCTGTGGGGATCGTGTCGCCGGACGTCATGTATCCCTGACGACCCACCACCGGGGTGAGCGCGATCAGCATGTCGCCGAAGATGCCGTTGGCCTGCACGGTGGCCGTGCTCCCGGCCGGCACCTGATACTGCGACTGCATCTGGAGCTGCACCGAGATCGTGCCGTCGGGGATCAGCTGGACTTTGTCCACGTAGCCCACCTGCACACCGGCCAGCAGCACCGGCTGTCCCTGCTTGAGTCCGGACCCCCACGGAAAGCGGGCGAACATGGGGTACCCGCTGGCCAGTCCGCCACGGGCGATCCAGATCGTGCCGCCGATTCCCAGCACCACCGCGAACAGCAGCAGCAGCCCCACCAGGAGTTCGTCGCGTCGTTTCGTCGTCATGTATGAAATAAAAGCAGGCCGTCAGGCCTGAATGAAGGGAGCAAGGACAGCGGCCACGAGGGCATCGAGCACCAGAATACACACCGAGGCGATGACCACCGCGAGAGCCGTGGAGCGTCCCACGCCCTCGGCGCCCGCTTCGGTCACATAGCCTTCGTAGGCGCAGACGAACGAAATCGCCGCGCCGAACAGGAACGCTTTGATGAGGGAATACACGACCTGAAAGGCCGTGAAGGCCAGTCGCAGCCCGGCCACGAAGTCGTCGGTCCGGACGTCCGTCGCGGTGATCAGGATGGCCCACGCGCTGGCAATGGCGGTGGCGTTGGCCAGGATGACCAGCGCCGGCAACATCACAATGCCGGCCAGAAATCGTGGCAGGGCGAGGTAGGCCACCGGATCGAACGACAGCGTTTCGAGGGCGTCGATCTGTTCGGTCACGCGCATCGTGCCGATCTCCGCCGTCATCCGCGCGCCCACGCGCCCCGTGAGCACAAGCGCGGTGAGCAGCGGACCGAGCTCGAGCACGATGCTTTGCCGCGTAATCAGGCCGACCACCGAGAGCTGCACGCCGGGAAAGAGCTGGTAGCGCGTCTGGAACGCGGTCACGCCCCCCAGAAACGCCGCCACGATCACGGTGAGGGGGACCGATTCCACGCCGATCGTCCGCATCTGGCGCACCATCTCCGGAAACCACGTCTCCGGATCGCGGAAGCCACGCACGATGTCGCGCGCGAAATACGCGCGCCTGCCGAGGGCGCGCAGCACGCTGCCGATGCGGCGGTCGGCAACGCGAAGGAGCATGTCGGCGCTGAGCATCAGGTGCGTACCCGCGCGAGCAGCACGAGGGCGAACAGCCCACACGCCACGTTGGGTACCCACGCGGCCAAGTCCGGGGGCATGAGCCCCTTCCCGCCGATCGCCTTCGTCAATTGAATGAGCACGAGAAAAAGAATAGTCGTCGCGAGACTGATCGCGATGCCGTAGGCCGCGCCGCCGCGTTGCGAACTGGTCGCCAGCGGCGCGCCGAAGAGGGCAATGATGAGACAGGTGACCGGGATGGCCAGCTTGAGCATCCGTTCCACCTTGAGGAGATTGACGTCGGCCCCCGAGCGTTCGAGCGCCTGAATGAAGCGGGTGAGGTCGGCGAAGTTCATCTCGCTGGGCTGCCGCTCCGTGGCTTGCAAATCCTGCGGACGCTCCGTAAACCGGCGATCCATCAGCGAGTCGAACGCCACCGCGCGATCCGTGCTGTCGTTCGGCACCACGTGCATCAGCCCCGACTTGAGCACCCAGCCGCGGGTGGGGCGCCACACGCCCACCTTGGCCGCGATCAGCAACCCCGGCTGCTTCGACGAGCCACGCTCTTCGATCTCGATGCTTTCCACGAACGCGTCGCGCACGTCGAGCGTGTAGATCCGGTACACGCGGCCCGTCTCACTGGCGAACGCAAAGTTGTACCGGTTGTTGTCACGATCCTGCCCCTTGCCCGCCAGCAGTTTGAGCCGCTCGGCGTTGGCGGGCGGTGCGATCTCGGCGAACGCGAGGTCGATCCCCACCGCAATCAGCGCCATGAACAGGATGGGGGCGATGAATCGGTAGAAGCTGATCCCCGACGCCTTGGCCGCCGTGATTTCGGAGTAGCGCGTAAAGGTGCCGATGGAGAAGACCGTCGCGAAGAGCACCGCGGCGGGGAGCACCATGAAGAGCGTGTCGGGAATCCAGTAGAGGTAGCTGAGCGCCACCGCCTTCAACTCGAGTTTGCGCTCGGTGTACTTGCGGAGATTGTCGACCAGGTCGATCACGAACACCAGCACGGGAAACCCGAGCGTGGTGACGGTGAAAATGCGCGCGAACTCGGCCGCCACGTAGCGGTCGAGTGGGGTGATGAAGCGACGGCTCACGCGCCCACCGCCGGGGCGGCGGTGCGGGCGGCCTGCTCGGCCTTCATTTGGACCGCCAAGGCACGGCGCGCGCCGCGGTCGGCCCACCAGTCGCGGATGCCGCCGCCGCGCGAGGTATCCGTGGTGGATTCCACCCGCCACAACAGAATGACGCCGGCGGTGGTGAAGATGGCGTTGGCAATCCACATCGCGATCGACGGCACGACGATCCCCTTATCGGCCAGCGCTTCGCCACCCATGAGACACACGTAGTAGAGGCCGAACACCCCGATGCTCACGCCGATCGTGACGCCGACCCCGCCGCGCGGGAACCGCAGGGCGATCGGCGGCCCGAAGAGCACGAACACCAGACAGGCGAACGACAGCGCGAACTTCTTGTGAATTTCCACGGTGAGGCTATCCAACCCTTCACGCGAGGGCCCCAGCTGGGCCTCGGCGGCGTTCATCGCGCCGCGGAACACGCTCATCGAATCCACGTTGGCCTCGACCGGAGCCGGCAGGGAGATCGGCGGCGGTACGATGGTGGTGGCCGAATCCCGCGCCGAATCCGTCACTGGCGGTACCACCGCCGGTGTGCCTACGGTGTCCGAGATGGGCGGCACCGGCGGCTGCGTCCCGATGGGCGGCACGGGCGGCTGCGTCCCAATGGGCGGCACGGGCGGCTGGGCCGCTGCCCGCTTGGGGAGGAACAGCGACGGCAGCGTGACGCAGTAGAAGCGGGCCAGGCCTTCCTGTGCCGGACGATCGCGCGGCGCCCGCAGGGTCTTGGTGCCGGGCGCCACCAGACGACTGGCGTACATGATGTACTCCTGCCGTACGCGCTTGAACTCGAAGGCATCGGCGGCATAGCGGCGGTGCATTTCGCACACCGTCATCTCGCGGTCGCTGCGGAAATCATCGCTCCGGGTGGACTCGAAGCCGCGCGTGATGCCGCTCTGCTTCACGGTCTGGTCGGTGAAGAAGCTGCGTTGCAGCCGCTTGGCGTCGCCCCGCACGAATTCCTGCGAGTAGCCGTCGAACAGACGGATCAGCAGATCCTCCCCGTTGGCGGAGAGCGCAATGAGGCCGCTGTCGGCGTAGATGGTCTTGCGCTCGAGTCCCTTCGTGAGGTCATAGATCACGACGTCGTACAGCTTGTTCGTCGAGGCATCGCTCCGCGCGACACGCAGGAAGAACTGATCGGTGATCGCATTCATCGCCTGATCGCGCAGCGCAAGCGTGGGTTTGGTCTTTGCGATGTCGCTCTGCAGGATGCGCAGCTCGTGGTTGGCGCGCGGCAGCACCTGATCGTTGAACGCGACCATGGCCAGCGACAGCAGCAGGGCGCACACCAGCACGGGGGCCATCAGGGAGCGCACGCGCACCCCACTGGCCTTGAACGCGGTGATCTCGTGCTCGGCCGCCATGCGGCCGAAGGTGAAGAGCGTCGAGACCAGCACCGCCATCGGCATCGTCATGGCGACGGTGAACGGCAGCGACAGCACGAAGAACTTCGCGATGGCCGACCAGGGGAGGCCCTTGCCGGCAAGGTTCGCCAGCTGGCGCGCGACGTACTGCAGCATGAGCAGCGACGTCAGCGCAGACAGCGCGAACAGGAGGGGTCCGACGTGCTCGCGCACGACATAGCGGGTAACAAGCTTCACGACGTAAATTCCTAGGTGACCACCCGCATTATCAAGGGCGCAGCGACAGAGAGTCGACATTTCTGCGTCCGCCGTTCCAGACCGTACGGCGACCCCTGACCCGGTCGCTGCTACCCCACGACCGGAGTTCGGTGCGCAGGCAGCTCCAGACATGGGCATTGCCCGAGGCGATCAGGGGGTGGCTCAGGGTCGCGTCGCCGCCGGTGCCGTTGGTCGCTGCGGCGGCCGTCGTGGCGGCCGCGCTGTTCGCGGCACCCGCGGCGGCGCAGCCCGGCGCCCCCCGGCCGGCCGCGGCGCTCGCAGGGGCGCGTCTGGCCGCCGATTCGGTGTGGCTCAAGCTCCCCCCCATCCTCGGGCCGTTCGGTGCCGCGACGGCGCTGCGCCCCGATCCGGTCCGGCTGGCCGACCGCGCGGTCCGGCTGGCCCGTGCCCGTCACGCCGAGCGCATCGACGCCCGCTGGCGGCAAACGGTGGCGCGTGATTTCGCCGTCCCCGCGTCCGCGCCCGCGATGGCGGTGCGCCCGGACAGCGGGCCGACCCCGGGCGCGCTCGTGCCGCTCGCGCCCCAGCTCCGACAGGGCGCCGACGCCGCCACCCAGCTGGCCACCGACCTGCTCGGCGACATCGGTGATCTGGGTATTTCGCTGAACGCCCGCCTCGAATCGAAAGTGCAGCGCAGCCGGAACGAACGCTGCACCACCGCGCAGCTCACGATCCTTGGCAACAACTGCTTCGGCATTTTTCAGCCGGCCTTCGACTTCCAGTTCAACGTGCGCACCGGCGGCGTCGTCGCCGACCGCGTGTTCGTCAACGTCGACTACGACTCGCAGCGCGAATTCGACGCCTCGAACAACATCTCGGTGCGCTACCAGGGCAAGTCCGACGAAGCGCTGCAGACGCTCGAAGTCGGCAACGTCACCTTCCAGCCGCCGCCGTCGCGCTTCCTCACGTCGGGGATCCCGTCGGGCAACTACGGCGTGCAGGCCACCGGACAGATCGGCCCGATGCGCTTCACCTCCATCGTCGCGCAGCAGAAGGGCAACGTCTCGAAGGACAACGTGTTCACGATCGGTGAAAAGTCGCAGCAGCAGGTCGATCGCGTGATCGAAGACATCCAGGTGGAAACGCGCCGGTTCTTCTTCACCATCGATCCGCGCGCGCTCGGTGGCTACCCGAACATCGATCTGCTCAACCGCCAGCAGATGCAGCAGCTGGCGGCGTCGCTCCCCGATTCCGTGCGCCCCGTCCGTCTCTATGTGTACCGCCAGCTGATCGGCGCGGCCAACCAGAATCCGCGCGGCCCGCAGTTCTCCGTGCGCGGGGCCCGCAATCCGTCGCGCCAGATCTATGAAGTGCTGCGCGAAAACGTGGATTACTACGTCGATCCGTCGCAGCTCTGGATCGCCCTCGTGCGCCCGCTCAACCCGAACAACGAACGGCTCGCGGTGGCCTACGAGGTGAACGTGAACGGGCGCCCCGGCCGCAACGTGAACACCGGCGGCACCCCGGACATCGAGTACACCGCCGACCCGCAGGTGGCCAACCTGCTCTGGGAGCCGGAGCTGCAGCCCGGGAACACCGCGTACTTCCTACGCGAACTCAAGTCGGTGTACCGACTTGGGGGTGAGGATCTGCAGCGTCAGTCGGTCGCGCTGAAGCTGGTCACCGGCACCTCCGGCGATCAGGAAAAACCCATCGATGCCTCGCGCGGCGATACGTACCTCCAGATGTTCGGGCTCGCGCAGGCCACCAACTCCGCGGTCTTCGACGTCGAAAATCGCGTGTGGCCCCGCCCCAACGATCCCAATCAGCTGGCCTCGTTCGCCGGCGGGACCGGCCAGCAGAAGCTGATCCGCGACTACTTCGTGTTCTTTCCCTCCGTGCAGCCGTTCGCCCGCGGAGGACTCGCCCAGCCCCTGGCCAACCCGGCCAACGACACGCTGTATCGCTATCCCAACGAATACCTGTACTCCGCGCAGCGCCCGCAGGCGATCTACCGGATGGTGGCCAGCTATCAGTCGGAAGGCGGCGGCAGTTCGCAGTCGATCAAGCTGAGCACCATTCAGGTGCGTCCCAACTCGGAGCGCGTGGCACTGGACGGCCGCCTGCTGCAGAAGGAAGTCGATTACGTCATCGACTACGACCTCGGCATGATCACCTTCAACCGCCCCGACACACTCTTCGCCACACCGCGGCAGGTGTCGGTGCGCTACGAGGAAAACCCGCTCTTCGCGGCGACGCCCACCACGATCCTCGGCTTTTCGTCGCAGTTCCCCCTCGACAACGGCCAGATCGCCTTCACCGCGATTTCGCAAAGCCAGCGCTCGGGCTACAACCGCCCCCCTCTCGGCTTTGAACCGGTGGGCTCGCTCGTGGCCGGCATGACGGCCAATTTGGGATGGGAGGCCCCGCTGCTCTCCGCAGCGCTGGCGCGGCTGCCGTTCAAGCAGGGCACCACGCCGTCGCGCGTGAGCCTGCAGGGCGAGTTCGCGATGAGCAAACCGCAGCCGAATGCGGCCGGACAGGCGTACATCGAGTCGTTCGAAGGAGAGGGCGCCATCCCGGGGATCTCGCTCTCCGAGGGCGCCTGGTACTTCAGCTCGCGACCCTCGCTGGGCAACACGCTGGCCCCCCGCTTCGGCAGTGCCGCGTTCACGCCCAATCGCGCCGCCACCCTCGCCTTCCAGAACAACGGGGTCGACGTGGGCGGCAACTTCGTGCAGTTCAACATCCAGCAGATCGATCCCTCGGTGCGCATCCAGGGCAACGGCGTGCAGTCCCCCGAGCAGCTGCTGTGGATGACGCTGTATCCGCTGAAAACCGGCGGCATCTTCGACTTCCTTCCCGGAACGGCCACGCGACGCTTCGCGTGGACGATCGGTGACAACACCCTCGTCGGCAACACGCCGTCGGGACGTCGCTGGCGGTCGCTCCGCACGGTCATCAATCCGTCGGGCGCCGATCTCTCCCGTACGGAGAACATCGAGTTTTTTGCGCTCGTGCAGTCGGAGCGCGGCAAGATCGCCCGCAATCCCACACTCGTCTTCGACTTCGGTGAGATCAGCGAGAACAGCGTGGCGTTCGCGCCGGAAACGCTCACGGTCAACGCGCCGGTCCGCGCGGGGCTTCCCGCCGACACCACGTATCGCGGCAAACGCCTGGTCGGCTTCGATCGCTTCGACTCGGAGCGCGATCCGTTCTCGCGCGCCTTCAATGCGGTGGAGAACGACAAGGGGCTCCCGGGCGACCGGGCCGACACGATCGTGGTGGTGAACCGCACGGCCGCCACGCCGGTGATTACCACGCAGAACGGCGTCGCAGTGTGTACGCAGGCGGTGCAGATCGTGCAGGTGCTCGGGGACAGCCGCGCGAACTGCGGCGCGCGGAATAACCGGCTCGACGAAGAGGATATCGATCTCGACGGGCAGCTGAACATGCCGAGCGCGGCGATCGATCAGGAACAGTACAAGCGATTCATCGTGGATCTGGCCGATACGCGGAACTGGACCCGCGTGGGGAAGTGCTATCAGCAGCAGGACTCCACCGTGAACGGCGTGGTGAGCGATTCACTCTGCTGGGTGCAGGTGCGCCTCAACTGGCGTGCGCCCGCCGAGGAGCAGAACACCCCCAACGACCGCCGCGTGCGCGCGCTGCGCCTCACGATGGTCTCCGGTGCGGGCGCCGCCGACGATGCCTTCGTGCGCGTGGCACTCACGCGCCTCAAGCTGGTCGGCGCCCCGTGGCTCAAGCGCAGCGTCGAGCCGTTGTCCGGCATGGCGGGCGACTCGGCCGGCGTGATTGGCGGCTACGTGATCGCCAGCGTGATCGGCACCCTCGACTCCACATCACTCGTGCCATACACGCCGCCCCCCGGCGTGGTGGAAGCGCCGGAAAACCGGCAGACGGGCTACGAAAACAATCGTGTGCAGGTGAACGAACGGGCGCTGCGGCTGCAGGCCGGTGTGCCGGGGCGTCAGTTCCGTCCGTTCGATCGCGCCGAGGCGTTCTTTCGCTTTCAGGAAGGCACCAAGACCTTCATGGGCTACAAGACGTTGCGGCTGTGGATGCGTGGGCGCGGCAACGGATGGGGACAGAACGGCGAACTGAATGGGTACGTCAAGATCGGCCGCGACGAGAACAACTTCTACATGTATCGCACCCCGGTGAATGCGGGGCCGGGGTTGAGCGCGTGGGAGCCGGAAGTGCGCGTGGACCTGCAGAAGTTCCAGATTCTGCGCGCGCAGCTGGAGAACAATTTCCTCACGGGCTCGGCCGACTCCGTGGCGTGTACGGGCGCCGATCTCGAGCTGATCCGTCGCTCCGGGCTGCCGCGCGGGGTCGCGGTGCGCCGCTACGCCGTGTGTCAGGACGGCTACATCGTGTACAGCGCCGACCCCACGGTCACGCCGCCCAATCTGGCCGGCGTGCAGGAAATGGCGGTCGGCTTCGTGCGCGTGGACAGCGTGCCGCGCGGCGGTATGGGGCTCATGAACAACGATTCGCTCGAGTTGTGGGTGAACGACATCCGCCTCACCGACGTGGTGGACGACGTGGGCTTTGCCGGTGAGGTGGGCCTCGCCGTAAACGCCGGCGACCTCGCCGACTTCCGGCTCAACGTGAGCCGCCGCGATCCCAACTTCCGTCAGCTCAACGAGACGCCGTCGTTCCTCACCACGAGCGGTATGAGCGTGGGGACCACCCTGCACCTCGAGCGCATGCTTCCGGCACGACTCGGTGTGGTCATGCCGTTCAGTGTGGACTACGTGGGCACCGGCGTGCAGCAACTGTTCATCAACCGCACCGACGTGCGGGCCAGCGGTATCGACGGACTGCGCAATCCCAGCGACCGGCGCGTGAACTACGCGCTCGCCCTGCGCCGCGCGACGCCACTGGGGAGCGGCTGGTATGCGCCAATCGTCAACGGCTTGGCGCTGAACGGCACGTGGTCGGCAGCGGCGTCGCAGAGTGCGTTTCAGGAAACCACGAACAGCGCGTATGTGATGGGGGCGTCGCTCAACCTGAACGGCGACCGTCGCGAATCGAAGCTGCCGCGCGTGGTCGATGCCGTGGTCGGCCTGCTGCCGCGCGGGGTGCGCGAGAGCGAGGCGGTCCGCGCCTTCCGCGCCCAGCGCGTGCGCTGGTCGCCCACGGCCTTCCGGCTCTCCAGCGCGCTCGCCCGCAACGCCAACTCGAGCACCTCCTACACCAAGGCGGCCGAGTCGCCCACCGACACAGGGCAGGTGGCCAATGGACTCACGCACTTCTGGCAGAACAGCAGCACGCTCGAGTTCCGCCCCACGCTCGGCCTGTCAGCCACGATGAATGCGCGGCAGCTGCTCGATCTGCGCGACTATCGCAGCACCGCGCAGCAGGTGGACAGCACCGATCGCGGGCAGGCCGCCACCGCCGAGCGGTTGCAGCTGCTGGGTACGACGCTGGGGCTTGAGCGCGAGCGTTCGCTCACGTCGGCGGTGCTCTTTCAGCCCACGCTGGCCGTGTGGTTGCGTCCGCGCGTGGATTTCAATTCGACGTTCAACCTGAACAAGGACCCCAACGCGCGCACACTGCTGCGCGAGGGCGATTCCACGGGTGCCTACCGCCTGCCCAAGCGGCTCGGCGCGGCACAGACGCTCAGCACCGGCACCGCGTTTGATCTGGGGCGCCTGATCACCTCGCGCACCGCGGAGAAGTCCATCGTGAACCGGCTTGGACGCATCTTCGCCCCGGTCGATGTCTCCTGGCAGCAGAGCCTCACCTCGAACTTCGACAACACCGCGTTCATCCCCGGATGGGGGTATCAGTTGGGCTTGGGCGGGGTCCAGTCGTTCCGCGGCCTCGATTCCCGTCTCGCCACCACGGCGGGGCGCTTGCGACGCACCACGGCCACGGGTGCGCTCAATCTGCCGTTCTCCCTCACTGTGCAGTCCCGTGTGGAGAACGGCACCACCGAAACCTGGACGCGTCGGACGCTCGACGGCTTTCAGGCCGTGATCACCAGCACGCAGCTGGTGAAGCCCGACTACTCCGTGCGGTGGAGCTGGCGCCCGGTTCGGCTGCGGAAGGTCATCACGATGCTCAACGTGAACGGCCGCTACCTGGTGAGCGAGCAGGAAACGCTGGTGCCCAACGAAACGGGCGGTCTGGCCGATCGGAGCCGGACCAAAGCCACGAGCCAGCCGCTGTCGGGGGCCATCACCTGGGCGTTCCTGGGGGGCTTGACCACCAATGCCTCGCTCGACCGCACGCATCGGGAAGACAGCCGGCCGGGCTCGCTCATCAACGGTGATACGCGCCGGATGTCGTTCGACGTGGCCCGCCGCTTCAAAGTGCCCAAGCGCTGGAGCGCGCGGAACGCCACCGTGCGCACGTCGCTGTCGTACCAGAGCGAGGCGTCGCAGTCGGTGGTGCAGGGGGCGTCGTCCACGAATTCGGCGGGCGAGGTGGTGCTGATTGCCCCGTCGGTGCTCACTGACAACGGCCGCCGCGCGGTCAACTTCAATGCCGACACCGATCTGTCCGAGCTGCTCACCTTCAGCCTGACCGGCTCCCGCGTGGTGAACTTCGACCGGAACTACAATCGGCAGACCTCCAACCTGATTTTCAGCGCGGTGCTGCAGCTGCGGTTCTTCGCCGGCGACCTGAAGTAGCCGACCGGTGTCGATACGCGGGCATTCTGTCATGGCGCACGGTGCGCGGCGCGCCAGGCGTCGCTTGGGGCAGAGGTGCGTCGGGCGGGTTATCCCGATGGCCGTGAGTGTCACTATCCTGCGCCCTATGCCAACTCCCGCCGAACGCCAGGCGCTGCTCTTCGTCGCTGCCGTCGCCCTCGTCGGCAGTGCCGTCCGCGTCACGGCCAGCCGTCGGCTCGCGCGGGCAGTGGCTGGCGCGGAGCGGGGGGCCACCGTCCGCCCCGACCTCGCCACGCGCGCCCTCGCGGCCCAGATCCACGCCGTGGACTCCGCCCGCGCGCATCGTGCGCCGTCACGCCGGCGGCCGGCCGCTGGCTCAAGGCGCAGCCCTCCGGAGCCGAGACTTGCCGATGTGCCCGTCCCGGAGCCGGTCTCGCTGATCGATGTGAACAGCGCACCGGCGTCGGAACTGGAACGATTGCCAAGGGTTGGACCGGCGCTCGCCATGCGGATCGTGGCGTACCGCGAACAACACGGTCCGTTCGCGTCATTGGAAAGCCTCCGTCACGTACGTGGCATTGGGCCGTCCACGGCGCGCTCTGTCGCTCCTCTGGTGACGTTTTCTGGGCGGCACAGTCCAGTTCAAAGTGAGGCTCCCGCCTCGCCAGCCCCCCGTCGCCGTACGAGTCCCGGTAGGAATCTGTAGATATGGCCGCACCCGTCGCACCACTTGCCGCCCGAGCCACTGAACGGCTCGGTGATCTCCTCGTCAAAGAGGGGCTGCTCACGCGTGAGCACCTGGCCAAGGCCCTGCAGGAACAGGCGGCCAATCCGGGGCAGCGTATCGGGCTGACCGTGGTCAAAATGGGGCTCGTGCCGGAGACGGAAGTCGTCCGCATGCTGGCCCGCCAGTACCGCATGCCCGCCGTGGACCTCTCGCGCTTCGAGGTGGACACCCGCCTGCTCAAGCTGATCCCGGCCGATCTGGCGTCGAAGCACACCGTCCTGCCGCTCAAGCGTGACGGCCGCCAGCTCACCGTGGCCATCGCCGATCCCACCGCCATGTCGGTGATCGACGATCTCAAGTTCATCACCCGCTACGACATCGTGCCGGTGCTGGCGGGCGAGTACTCGATGCGCGCGGCCATCGAAAAGCACTACGAAGCGAACGAAATCCACATGCAGACCCTGCTGCAGGACATCGCGGCGGATGATGACGATGTGGAAGTGCTGGACAATCAGGAGGACACGACCGACGCGAGTCTGCTGGCCGCGCAGGTCGACGAAGCTCCCGTCGTCAAGCTGATCAACGCGATTCTGGTGGACGCTGTCCACAAGGGCGCCTCCGACATCCACTTCGAGTGCTTCGAGCATGAGCTGCGCGTGCGCTACCGCGTGGATGGCGCGCTGCAGGAAGTGATGAAGCCGCCCCTCAAAATGCGTGCCGCCCTGATCTCGCGTTTCAAGATCATGGCCTCGCTCAACATCGCGGAACGGCGCGTGCCGCAGGACGGCCGGATCAAGCTGAAGGTGGGGAAAAAAGTCATCGACTTCCGCGTGAGCGTGCTCCCCACGCTCTTTGGCGAAAAAGTCGTGCTGCGAATTCTCGACAAGGGGAACCTCACGCTCGACCTCGAGAAGTTCGGCATCGAGCCGCGCGCCGAGCGCGAATTCATGGAGGCGATCTCGAATCCGTACGGGATGGTGCTCGTCACGGGCCCCACGGGCTCCGGCAAGACCACCACGCTCTACTCGGCGCTCTCGAAGATCAACAACGGCGACACGAACATCATGACCGCCGAGGATCCCGTGGAGTACAACCTCTTCGGCATCAATCAGGTGCAGGTGCGCACGGACATCGGCATGACCTTCGCGGCGGCGCTGAAGGCGTTCCTGCGGCAGGACCCCAACGTCATCATGGTGGGCGAAATCCGCGACCTCGAGACGGGCGGAATCGCCATCAAGGCCGCCCTCACCGGCCACATGGTCATGAGCACGCTCCACACCAATTCGGCCCCGGAAACCATCACCCGCTTGATGGACATGGGACTCGAGCCGTTCAACGTGGCCTCGGCGATCAACCTGATTCTGGCGCAGCGGCTGGTGCGCCGGATCTGCAGCAAGTGCAAGGTCAAGTACGAGCCCGACGCCGCCGAGTTCGCGGGGGCCAAGGTCAAGCCCACCACCACGCTGCGCGACCTCAAGTTCACCGAGGAAGCACTCGACAATGCCAAGGCGCGGGCCACGCCGGAAGCGATCCCGTTCCTGGTGGATCTGTCGCTCGAGTCCACCGTGATGGACCTGCCGTACTTCAAGGGGTACGGCTGCGACGCCTGCGGCGGCACCGGCCTCAAAGGTCGTCAGGGGTTGTACGAGGTGATGTTCATGACGCAGACGCTCAAGAAGCTCGTGATGCAGAACGCCGACGTGCAGGTGTTGCGCAGCGCCGCCATCGACGAAGGCATGCTGTCGCTGCGGATGGACGGCTGGCTGAAGGTGCTCAAGGGCGTCACCACGCTGGATCAGGTGATCCGTGAAACATCCAATTGAGTTCGTGTGCCGGTGCGGTATCCTCCCCGCCGTGACGTTCGTCCATGGTGGGGTCGCCGGTCGGTGACCCATCCACGCCTGCCCGCGCAATGACCGCTCCCGCCCAGACCCCCGTATCGCTCCGCACCCTGCTCGATGAGATGATCGCGCGGGAGGCGTCCGACTTGCATATCTCGGCGGGCGACCGGCCGAAGCTGCGCGTGGACGGCGATATCGTGAATTCCGGCGTCGAGCACGTGCTCACGCCCCGCGATACGCTGCAGCTCGCGTATTCGGTGCTCACGGAAAACCAGAAAAAGCGCTTCGAGATGGAGGACGAGCTCGACTTCTCGTTCGGCATCGCCAATCTGTCGCGCTTCCGTGGCAACGTGTTCAAGCAGCGCGGCTGCGTGAGCATGGTCATCCGGCAGATCCCGTTTCAGATCAAGACGTTCGCCGATCTGCAGCTCCCCCCCGTGATTGCCGGCTTTGCCGATCGTCCACGCGGACTCGTGCTGGTGACCGGGCCCACCGGCTCCGGCAAGAGCACGACGCTGGCGGCCATGATCGACAAGATCAATACCGAACGCCGCGGTCACATCATCACGGTCGAAGATCCGATCGAGTTTATCCACCGGCACCGCAACTGCATCATCAATCAGCGCGAAGTCGGCGCCGATACCAAGAGCTTCGCCTCCGCCCTCAAGTACGCGCTCCGTGAAGACCCCGACGTCATCCTGATCGGCGAAATGCGCGACCTGGAAACGATTCAGGCCGCGCTCACCATCGCGGAAACCGGTCACCTCGTTTTTGCCACGCTGCACACCAACAGTGCGGCCGAAGCGATCAACCGCATCATCGACGTCTTCCCCAGCCACCAGCAAAGTCAGGTGCGGGCGCAGCTGGCGTTCACGCTCGAGGGGATCATCACGCAGGTGCTGCTGCCCAAGCTGTCCGGCCGCGGTCGCGCGATGGCGGCGGAGATCCTCGTCATGACCCCCGCCATGCGGGCGCTGATCCGCGACGACAAGGTGCATCAGATCATCTCCCTCATGCAGTCGGGGAAGAAGTTCGGGATGCAGACCATGAACGACGCCCTGTATCAGCTGTACGTGTCACGTCAGGTCAGCTCCGACGAGTGCGTCCGTGCCTCCGGCGACCCCAACGAGTTCCTGCGTATGATCGGCAAGGGCCCCACCGACGACAACCTGTCGGCGCCGGGCCGTCCCAACGACCGCGCCGCCATCGGCGGCCTCGGTCGCCGCTGACCCCGTCGTCTTCGTCGCCGCTTTCCGTCCTCTGACTTCCTGACTTCATGCCTACGTTCACGTATACCGCACGCAGTACCAGCGGTGAGCTCAAGACGGCCTCGATCGATGCCCCGAGCCGCGACGATGCGGTCGCGCAGCTGCGCCGGCAGCGCCTCACGATCATCAAGGTCGACGAATCCAAGTCGACGCCGCGTCGTGTGGGCGGGTCGATCGGCATGCGCGACATCGTGATCTTCACCCGGCAGTTCTCCACGATGATCAACGCCGGCCTGCCGCTCGTGCAGGCACTCGACATCCTGGCCCGGCAGAGCGAGAACAAGTCGCTGGCCGCCGTGGTGCGCGAAGTGGTGTTCGACGTGGAGTCCGGTAACACCGTGGCCGACGCCATGCGCAAGCATCCCAAGGCATTCAGCGATCTGTACACCAACATGGTGGCGGCCGGTGAAGCGGGCGGTATCCTCGATACCATCCTGAACCGCCTCGCGGTGTTCATGGAAAAGAACGACGCGCTCGTCCGCAAAGTGAAGGGCGCCATGATCTACCCCACGGTCATTCTCTGTGTGGCGGCGCTCTGCGTCGTCATCCTGCTGTGGAAGGTCATCCCGGTGTTCAGCAGCATGTTCGACAGCGTGGGGATGGAGCTGCCGCTGCCCACGAAGGTCGTCATCGGGATGTCGTATTTCCTCACCACGTACTGGTGGGCGATCCTGATCGGGGTGGGCGGATCGGCCTATTTCATCAAGCAGTTCTACGCTACGCCGGCCGGCCAGCTGGTCATCGATCGGTTCCTGCTCAAGGTACCCGTGCTCGGCGATGTGCTGCGCAAGTCGGCCGTGTCGCGCTTCACCCGCACGCTCGGCACGCTGATTTCGTCCGGCGTCAGCATCCTCGATGGGCTCGAGATCACCGCCCGCACCTCAGGCAACCGCGTCGTGCAGGACGCGATCATGAAGAGCCGCGCCAGCATCGCCGGCGGCGACACGATTGCCGGTCCGCTGCAGAAGAGCGACGTGTTCCCGCCCATGGTGATCAGCATGATCTCCGTCGGTGAACAGACCGGCGGCCTGGACGAAATGCTCAGCAAGATCGCCGACTTTTACGATGATGAGGTGGACGCGGCCGTGAGCGCCCTGTTGTCGCTGCTCGAGCCCATCATGATCGTGTTCCTCGGCGTCGTCGTGGGCGGCATGATCGTGGCGATGTACCTGCCGATCTTCGACATGGTGAACGCGGTGAAGTAAGGGCGGGGCAGTGATGTTGTCCGCGACGGTCCCCGCTCGCCTTCCCCCGAACTTCTTCCCCGCCCAACCCGTGACCTTCCCCGCGCCTCAGACCGGCATCATCCACGCGGTGCGCCCGCTCCGGACCCGCGGTCCGTTCCCGGCGTTCGCCGCGGGCGATACGGTGCAGTTTGAGGTGGCCGGCGGGACGGTGCAGGGCACGGTGAACGGGGTGGACCGCAAGGCGCGCCACGATTTGCCGCTGGGACTGCCGTATCTGGTGCGCATCACGGCGGCTCCGCCGCACTGTGGGTATCCCACCGGCGCCGAGTGCACCATCCGGGCCGGGTGCCTCGAGCGCGACGGTTCCGTCCCCGTGGCCGCAGCGGCGTCAGGGGCAGCCGCGCCGCCCACCTTTCTCGTGGCGTTCCAGCGCGAGGGGGGCAACTACCCGCTGCAGGGCGCGCTGCTGGTGCAGGGCGAAAGCCTCGAGGCGGCGTCGGCGGCGGCTATGCAATCGCTCACGGCTGAACTCGAAGCCGACGTCCGCGAACGCGGTGAGCTGGCCGAGGCCATGGTGCTGCTGCTCAACGCGTCGGAAGTGGCGCCCCCCCTCGATGGCACGTCGGTGATCGCCAGCGTGACCTGGTAGCCGCGCGCCCACCCGTGCGGTAAGCGCACGGTCATTGGAACACGGTCGGCATACTCGCACCCCGAAGTGACTAGCTTTCAGGGGTAGGTCACCGGCGCGCGGGTATCTGCCCGCCCACCATGTGCCCTCTGTCGCTGCGAGTCTGCATGAAAAAGAAGAACAATACGGCCGTCCCCGATTTCTCCCGCCAGCGTCCCGTCGCTGGTGCGCCGGCCACGGCCGCCGCCGGCAAGTCGGCGTCGCCCAACCCCCGCCAGCCGCAGAAGCCGCCGGCCAAGGCCAAGAACGGCGGTCGCCGCGGTACCTGACCTCCCGCACCCGGTTATCGTTCGGCATGCATCCAAGCGCCCTCACCGACGCGTCCTTCGCGCACGACGTGCTCGCACACGACGGACTGGTCGTGGTCGATGTCTGGGCTGAGTGGTGTACCCCGTGCCGTGCGCTCGTGCCGGTGTTTCGCGCGCTGGCGGCGCAGTACGAGGGGCGGGCGCGCGTCATGACCTGCGACGCCGACGCGAATCTTGAAACCGTGACCCGCTTCGATGTCCGCGCGCTCCCCACGGTGCTGCTGTTCCAGCGGGGTGTACTCGTGGAGCGCATCAGCGGCGCGCAATCACTGACACGCTACGCCGCGGCCATCGACGCCCAGTTACGGTCGCCAGGCACCGCGGCGGCCCCGGCGGCGGCCCCGGCCCCCGCACCGGGACGTCCGGTGCGCACCGACGCCGAGGCGGAGGCGCGCGCGTTGCTGGAAAGCCCCGAAGCGGCCGTGGTGTTCAAGCACAGCCACAGTTGCCCCGTCTCGTTTTCGGCCAAGCGGCAGGTGGAGCAGTTCGTGGTCGCCCATCCCGGGGTGCCGGTGCGCACCGTCGTGGTGCAGCAGGAGCGCGCGCTGGCCGATGCGCTGGAGACGGTGTCCCGCATCCGCCACGAGACGCCGCAGGTGTTCGTGGTACGCGACGGGCGCGTGCTGTGGGATGCCTCGCACGGCGCGATCACCCTGCCGCGGTTGGCGGCGGCGATCAACGCCGCTACCTCCGCGCCGGACCCCCGCTAGCTGGTCAGCGGCCCAAGAGCGGTACGGACGGCGCGCGACATCGCGTCGCGCCCGAAGTGCTTTTGGACCAGCAGGGTGGCACGGCCGTCGGGTTTGGCGTCACGCAGGGTATCCGCTGTGTAGCCGCTCATGAACAGCACGCGGACGTCCGGGAGCAGCAGCTGCACCGCCCGCGCCAGCTCCACGCCGTTCATGTCCGGCATGAGCACATCGGTCAGCAGCAAATGAATCGTGCCGCTGTGTGCGCGCGCCAGATCGAGCGCGTCGTGCGCATGGCCTGCCGGCAGCACGCGGTAGCCCAATTGGGTGAGCAGGCGCGCGGTCACGCGCAGGACGGCGGGTTCATCCTCGACCAGCAGGATGGTCTCACCGGCGGCCGCGGAAGGGGCCGCCAGCACGGACGGAAACGCCGGTAACATCGAGTCCAGAGAATTCGGCACGGGGCAGATATTAGGTCACACGGCCGAGCGGCAACTTCGCCGGCGAGCGACCAATACCGACTGTGGTATCACTCTGCATTATACCCGTGTCTGGCGGAAAGGTGGCCGCGACATGCGTTCTGCTCCGTCCCAATGCCGAGCCCGGGGTGGGCGGAGGGCTCGCATCGCGCCCCGAGCCGCGCTAGTCATTCACCGCGCTGTCCCTTCGCTCCCCGGCCCCTTGCCGATGCCTCTGCTTCCTGCCGTCCGTCTGCGCGCTGCTACCGTGGCCGCCGCTGTTGTGTTTGCCGTCACCCTCGCCGCCGCTGCGCCGCTCGCGCTCGGTGCGCAGGCCGCCGCCCCGCGACTCCCCGAGCGGGCCGTGCGCCGCGACGTGCCGATCACGAACAGTATCCGGCGCGCGTACGCCGCCGGCACGCGCGACTCCACGGGGCGTCCCGGGCGCAGCTACTGGCAGCTGCGCACCGACTACGCCATCGACGTCTCGCTCGACCCCGCCACCTCCCGTCTCACGGGGACCGCGCGCATCACGCTGCACAACACCAGCCCCGACGCGCTCCGCGACATCGGGCTGCGACTCGACCCCAATCACTTCCTCGGCAACGCGCCGCACGCCGCCCCCTGGGTGCCCGCCGAAGTCACCGACGGCATGGTGATCTCGCGCATGACGGTCGACGGCAAGCCCGTCAATCTGGCCTCCAATGCCGCCCCGGCCGGAGACGGCGGCTCCGGCGCCCGCGCCATCGTGGCCGCGCAGCAGAATGCCGCCAACGCCCCCACCGGCGAGTCGGTGCTGCGCAACGGTCGCTCCACCTCGGCCAGCGTCCGCCTCGCGACGCCCGTCGCGGCCGGCGCCAAGGCGCTGATCGAGATCGCTTGGTCGCATAAGCTCCCCGGCGGTCCCGGCACCGGGCACCGCATGGTGCAGCGCTGGGCCGACACGCTGTACCAGCCCACGCAGTGGTTCCCCCGCGTGGCCGTGTACGATGACCTGCGCGGATGGGACAATGAGCTCTACGTGGGACCGTCGGAGTTCTACAACAACTTCGGCACCTTCGACGTGAACATCGACGTGCCGGCCGGCTGGCTCGTGAGCGGGACCGGCGTGCTGCAAAATCCGGAACAGGTGCTCACCGCCGCCGCGCGCGCACGATTGGCTACGGTCACGCAGTCCGATGCCGTCACCACCATCGTGGGACCCGACGAGATCGGGCCGGGGCAGGCCACCGCCGCGGGCAACGCCAACGGCCGCCTCGTGTGGCGCTTCCACGCCGACACGGTGAACGATTTTGCGTGGGCCACCGCCAAGAAGTACGTCTGGCAAGCCACGCGCGCCACGATCCCCGGCAAGGGGGCCATTCCGGTGCACATGCTGTATCTGCCAGGGCGCGCCAACCTGTTTGCCAAGGCCGGCGAGATCAGCCGACACGCGCTCGAGTTCTACTCGTCGCTGTGGTTCCCGTATCAGTTCCCGCAGCTCACCCTGCAGGACGGTCCCAGTTCGGGGATGGAGTACCCGATGGTGATCAACTCCAATCAGGGCGCCGCCGATCACGAGACGGGACACATGTGGTGGCCCATGGTGGTCAGCAACAACGAAACATGGTACGGCTGGATGGACGAGGGATTCAATCAGTACATGAACATCCTCTCCGATGCGCACGCTGCCGCACAGGCCCCCGTACTGGATGGCCTGGGACAGAGCTACGGCCGCACCAGCGGCGCCGAGGCCGAGCCCCCGATGATGTGGAACGCCAACTACGCCGGCCCGGCGTACTACGGATTCACGACGTACCAGAAAACGCCGCTCATGCTCTCCGCGCTCGGCGGCATTGTGGGCGACAGTGCGGTGCAGCGGGCGCACCGCGAGTGGGCGCAGGCGTGGATGTTCAAGCACCCGTCGCCGTGGGACTACATGTTCTTCATGAACAAGGCGCTGGGGCGCGACCTCGGCTGGTTCTGGTATAGCTGGCTGTTCACCACCGAAAGTGTGGACGGGCGGATCGCCGACGTGAAAACGCGGGGCTTCCGGACCACCGTCACGGTAGCGCAGGACGGGTACATGCCGGCGCCCGTCGTGCTGGAGGTCAAATTCGCCGCGACGGGACCGGCCATCCGTCCCATGAAAAATGCCGTGATGACCGATGCCACGACGGCCCGTGTCACCTGGCCGGCCGACCTGTGGTTCAGCGGGGACCGCCGCGTGTCACTCGAGCTGGTGTTCGGCGGTCGGAAAATTGAGTCGGTGACCCTCGATCCGGCCCGTCGGTTCCCCGACCGGAACCCCGCTGACAACCGGTGGCCGGCGGCGAAATAGCCGTCGGCTCAAGTGCGCGTCGTGATGAACCGATAATGAGATGGTCAGCCTCCGCGCCCGTGCGGGGCTGACCGCCGCCGGCGCTGGCGCCGGCCACTCTGCTCGCTCCGTCCAACGACACGCCCACATGTTCGCCATTCGTACTCTGCGCGCCCGGTTGCGCACCATCGCCCTCGTCGGGGCCTGCGGTATCCTGGCCGTCGCGGTTGCCGGTCAGGTGGCGCTTCGCCTCGCGAAGACCGCCACCGGCGATCTCGGTGACAACAACGTCGCGCAGCGGTACCAGATGGACAGCGACATGATGCACGATGCCATGCGCGGCGACGTCCTCGAAGCGATGCTCACCGGTCAGCGCGGCGACACGGCCGGTGTGGCCGGCGCGCGCGAGGCGCTGCGTGAACACGGCACGCGCTTCGTGTCGTCCCTCGACAGCGCCGCGGCGCAGATCAAGGCGCCGGACATCGTCGCCACGTTGCCGGCCACCCGCGCCGAGGTCGTGAAGTACGTGAGCGCCGCCGACGCGGTCATGGACGTCGCGCTCGGCGACTCGCTCGCGGCCCGCGCACGGTACGATGTCTTCCGTGATCAGTTCGGCGTGGTCGAAACGCGGATGGAGGAGTTTGGGGACCTCATTCAAGCGCACTCGCGGACGGTCGAGGTGCAGACCGGCGAACGCTTCACCAATGCCGCGCTGCTCATCTGGGGCATCTTCGGCGTGTTCTTTGTGTTCGGCCTCGCGTACGCGTGGCGCATTGCGCAGACGCTCGGTGCGCGGATCGAGCGGATCGCCGCGCAGGTTGGCAAGGTGCAGGAGCACGGGATCGAGGTGGTGTCGCGCACCCTGGCGGCGTTGGCGCGCGGCGACATGCTTCCGGTGCATGCACGTACGATCGCCCCACTGAACGATGCGTCCGCCGACGAACTCGGGTTGGTCTCGGCCGCCATGGATCGCATGGCCCAGGAATGCAGTGAGTCGCTCGCAGCATGCGTGCGTGCCCAGCACGCCGTCACGCACACCGTGCAGGAAATCGGACGGCTGGCCGGACAGGCGCGTGAGGGGGTGCTCGATAGCCGCAGCGATCGGGCGTCGGTGCAGGGGCGCTTTGCCGATGTGCTCGAAGGTGTGGATGGCCTGCTGGCCGCCATCGCCGCACCGCTGTCGGAAGCGCGCAAGACGCTCGAGGAAGTGGCTGACCGCAACCTCGAAGTCCGGATGGATGGACAGTACGCCGGCGAATTCGCACAGATGCAGGACTCGCTCAACACGGCGGTGCAGCAGATGGCGAACACGCTGGCGCAGGTGCGCGCCTCGGCCTTCCAGGTGGACGACGCGGCCACGCAGCTGGCCACGGGCAGCCAGGATCTCGCCAACGGTGCCTCCACGCAGGCCGCCAGCGCAGAGGAGATCAGTGCCTCGGTGACCGAATTGCAGATGATGGCCAAACGTGCGGCCGCGCAGGCCCGTGAGGTGCAGATCACCGCGCACGCCGCGCAGCAGAGCGTGCAGCAGGGCGCCGAGTCCATGATCGCCATGGGTGAGGATATGTTGCGCATCAAGCAGTCGGCCGATGCCACCCAGCGGATCGTGCGCACCATCGACGAGATCGCCTTCCAGACTAACCTGCTCGCGCTCAACGCCGCCGTGGAAGCGGCGCGTGCCGGCGATGCGGGCCGTGGCTTCGCGGTCGTGGCCGAGGAAGTGCGGGCGCTGGCCATCCGCTCGGCCGATGCCGCCAAGCAGACCGCCGCGCTGATCGAAGAGGAGATCCAGAACGTGAGCCGCGGCGTGCAGCGCGAACAGGCCGTGCGCGAGCAGCTCAACGGCGCCCGCGATCAGGTGCAGCGCGTCAGCACCGTCATCGAGGAAATCGTGGCGGTCGCGGCGCAGCAGTCCACCGGCCTCGACGAGATCTCGCGCGGTGTCTCGCTCATGAGCGACGTCACGCAGCAGGTGGCGAGCAACGCCGAGGAAAGCGCGGCGGCCTCGGAAGAACTGCTGGGGCAGGCCGGCCAGCTCGCGGAAGTGGTGCGCGGGTTCAAGGTGCGTGACGTCGACAGCCGTCACGATGACCGGCATTCGTTGAGCGCGCGGCGGCGCAGCGCGGCCTGACGGCAAGGGCGCGGCGAATGGGGTATGTTGGGTCCATGACCCGACAGACCTCGTTCGCTACCGCCCTGCTGTTCGCCGCGACGTCGGTGACGGCGACGGCCGCCGCCCAGCCGGCCCGTCGTCCGTTTCGCCTTGAAGAAGCGACCATCGCGCAGATCCACGCCGCATTCAAGGCGAAGACGCTCACCTGTCGTGCGCTCACGAGCGCGTATCTCGATCGCATCGAGGCCCTCGACAAGCGGGGCCCGGCGATCAACGCCATCATCCTCGTGAATCCGCAGGCGCTCGCGGTGGCCGACTCGCTCGATCGGCGGTATGTCGCGTCGGGGCCGACGGGGCCGCTGCACTGCATTCCGATGATCGTGAAGGACAACTTCGAGACGGTCGGGATGCAAACCACCGGTGGGTCGCTGGCGCTCGAAGGGTGGGCGCCACTGCAGGATGCCACCATGGTGCGGCAGATCAAGCAGGCGGGGGCAATCGTACTGGCGAAATCGAATCTGGCCGAGTGGGCGTTCACGCCGTACGAGACCGTGAGTTCGATCCTGCCGGGATACACCCATAATCCGTATGCGCTCGATCGCGTGACCGCAGGATCCAGCGGTGGCACCGCCGCCGCGGTGGCCGCCAGCTTCGGCGCCGTCGGACTGGGCACCGACACCGGCAACTCCATCCGCGGGCCATCGGCGCATCAGGCGCTCGTCGGCATCCGCTCCACCATGGGGCTCACGTCGCGGGCCGGCGTGATCCCACTCAACGCGTCGGCCGACATCGCGGGCCCCATGGCGCGCACCGTCGCCGATGCGGTCGCGGTGTTCGATGTGGTGGTGGGCAGTGATCCCGCCGACACGGTCACCGCACCGGCCGACGCCAAGCGTAGCGCGTCGTATACCAGCTTCCTGGTGCGTGGTGCGCTCAAGGGCGCGCGCATCGGCATTCTGCGGCAGGCGTACGAGCGTCCCACGCTCGACGCTGAGGTGAATACCGTGTTCGAGCGTGCCGTCGCGGACCTGCGCGCACAGGGGGCCGTAATCGTGGAGGCGCGCGTCGATTCGCTCGACGCCATTCAGCGCCGGCAGCAGGGTGGCTGCAATCGGTTCAAGCCCGACCTCGAACGCTACTTCGCCGCACGCGGTTCGAACGCGCCCGTGAAAACCATCGACGAGGTGCTCCGCAGCCGGAAGTTTCATCCCACCGTCGAACAGCGTCTGCGCGACGCGTCGCAGGCCACCGAGATGCCCGAGCAGAGCGCCGGCTGTCAGAGCCGCGAGCGCGTGCGCGCGGCCGTCCGCGAGGCGGTCACGCAGATGATGGACGCGCTGCAGCTCGATGCCGCGATTTATCCCACGTGGAGCAACCCGCCGCGGCTCATCGGCGATCTCAACACGCCGCATGGTGACAACAGCCAGCTGTTCTCACCCACCACCGGCTTCCCGTCGATCACCGTGCCCATGGGGTACACGCGCGAGAATCGCCTGCCGGCCGGCATCAGCTTCTTCGGTCGCCCGTGGAGCGAAGGACGGCTCATTCAGCTCGTGTATGACTACGAACAGACCACCACGCATCGCCGCGCCCCGGTGCTGACGGCGCGCTGAGTCGCAAAAGCAACCGCACACGCCAGAACACGGATGCCGCAGATTTCACGGAAGCAACGCGGATAAGCAAAAAGCGCTGTTCATCTTATCCGTGTTGGTTCGGCGCAATCCGCGGCATCCGTGTTCTGGCTGTTTGCGGTTTGCCGCTCAACTGCTGTAATAGCTCGCGTTCTCGTCCACGTACCCCTTGGTGAGATCGCAGCCGTACGCCACCGCCTCACCATCGCCAACACCCAGCGACACCGACAGATCCACCACCTCGCGCGACAGCGTTTCGCGGACCACCGCATCGTCAAACGCCAGTCGCTCGCCGTGCCCCACCACCTGGAAGCCGTTGATCCACGCATCGGTGGTCGTCGGACGGATCGTGCAGTCGAAACACTTGCCCACGGCCATCAGCAGGCGTCCCACGTTCGGGTCGGCGCCATGCACCATGGTCTTCACGAGCGGCGAGTTCAGGATCGACTTCGCGACCACGTGGGCCTCGACGTCATTGAGGGCACCGCGCACGGACACCCGCACCAGGTGCTCGGCGCCTTCGCCGTCGCGCGCGAGAATCTCGGTCATCTTCGTGCAGCCGGCCGTCAGCACCTCGAGAAACGCCGCTTCGTCCACGGCGCCGGCTAAACCGTTCGCCAGGATGGCGCACGTGTCCGAGGTGCTCGTGTCCGTGTCCACCGACAGCATGTTGAACGACGGCGCCACCGCGCGGCGCAGCATCCGGTCCAGCGTCGCGGCGTCGAACGCGGCATCGGTGAAGATGTACGCCAGCATCGTGGCCATGTTCGGCTCGATCATCCCCGAGCCCTTCGCTACCCACGTGATCGTGGCCGCCCCCACCTGCGCCGACAGCGCCTTCGGGTGCGTGTCGGTGGTCATGATCCCTTCGGCCCCGACCATCGGGTTGTCCTGCAGGTCGGCCGTCATGCCCACCACCCCCGCTTCGATCTTCTCGATCGGGAGCTGCACGCCGATCACGCCCGTGGAACTCACCAGCACGCGATCCGGCGACGTGCCCAGCTCGGCTGCGGCCGCCGCCGCCATCCGCCGCGCATTCGCCACGCCCCGCACGCCGGTGGCCACGTTGCTCACCTTGCTGTTCGCGATCACGGCGCGCAGCACGCCGCCCGCGATCGTTTCGCGACCGAGCACGATGGGCGCGCCCGGAAAGTGATTGCGGGTGAACACCGCCGCCGCCGCCGCGTCAACGTCGCTGGCAAAGAGCGTCAGGTCGCGGGCCGTCGGCTTGAGCCCGACGTTGCGGCTCGCGCAGCGGAACCCGCGCGGAAACACGGGGGTGTCATGGAAAACGATGGCAGAAGACATCACGGAAAGCTGAAAGCGCTTCCCCCTGCACGCAACACGACGCGCCGCGATCGGATGCGGTGTATCATGGCGCCATCACCGTGTGCATTCCCGCTGCCTCCGCGTAAACACCACATGTCGATTGTCACGTATCATCCCGCTGCCGACGCCCTTCGTCGGAGTGCGTCCCGTCTCGCCGGCGTGACGCTGCTGCTGGCGGCGGCCGCCGCGCCGCGCCCGTCGGCGGCGCAGCCCGGCACCTCCGCCCTCGCATCGGGCGCGCGGCCGCGTGCCGTGGCGGACACGTCGGTGTTCGC
>JARIEX010000165.1 GCA_031127095.1 Gemmatimonadota bacterium | reverse complement strand
TGGGTGCGAGCTTGCTGCTGCCGCTCTACGGCTCGTTGTCGAACCCGTGGTTGCTGCTGTTGCTCGGCCCGTTCGTGGCGTTCTTCGGCACCGGTTTCTTCAGCGGCTTCGGCGCAGTGACGGCGGAGATGTACCCCACGCAGATCCGCGCCTCGGCGCAGGGATTCACCTACAACATCGGTCGCATCGCGAGCGCGGCGGCCCCGTTTACGGTGGGATCGCTGGCCACGTCACGCGGATTTCAGACGGCGTTCGCGGTGGCGGGTGCAGCGTACCTGCTGGCGGCGATCACGTGGTCGGTGATCCCGAATACGCAAGGGAAGGAGCTGGAGTGACGGCGGAGATGGTTCGGGTGAGGCGCGATGTGGCTGATTTTCGCGGATTCAGTACTCAGTGAACTGGCGTCAGAATTCTGATCGGTATAGTGGTCAGAATTCAGCAGGAGCAGTGCACAGTACCGAGCGGGTTTCGTGGAGCTGACGGTTCCCAAGGTCGTCGCGCGCCGTCGCCCCAACGAATCCCCGCCGCCGCACACGCAGTCAGGAAATTCTCGACACTGAGCACTGTAGCGGCTCGACTCTGACCACTATACCCAGTCTGACGCCTGTTGCCAGAACACTGAGTACTGTGCAGTTCCCGTCAGCTCGCGAACACCGCTCGCAGCCGCCCCATCGCCCACGCCAGATCTTCGCGGCTCACCACCAGCGGTGGTGACAGGCGAATCACGGTGTCGTGCGTTTCCTTGCACAGCATGCCCTGCGCTTTGAGCGCCTCGCAGTACGGCCGCGCCTGCTCGTGCAGCTCGACCGCGATCATCAACCCGCGTCCGCGCACGGCCTTGATGGCCGGATGGCGCAGCGTGCGTACCTGCTCCAGGAACCACGCACCGTGTTCGGCCGACCGCTCCACCAGATGTTCGTCCTGCAACACCCGTAGCGCCGTGCGTGCTACAGCGCATCCCAACGGGTTACCGCCGAAGGTGCTGCCGTGCGATCCGGGGCCGAACACGCTAAGCACCTCGCGTCGCGACACCACCGCCGACACCGGATAGAAGCCGCCCGACAGTGCCTTGCCCAACACGTACATGTCGGGCGTGACACCGTCGTGATCACAGGCGAACATGGTACCCGTGCGGCCCAGCGCCGTCTGGATCTCGTCGGCGATCAGCAATACGCGATTCGCCGTGCACAACGCCGAGAGCGCGGCCAGAAAGCCGTCGGGCGGCATGAGCACGCCGGCCTCGCATTGAATCGGCTCGATCAGCACGGCGCACGTATTCGCCGTCATCGCCGCCCGCACGGCCTCGATATCGCCGAACGGTACCAGCACAAAGCCCGGCGCGAACGGGCCGAAGTCGGCCTTGTATGCCGGCTCCGATGAGAATCCCACGATCGTCGTGGTGCGGCCGTGGAAGTTGTGCTCGAAGGCGATGATCGTGGCCTGCCCGTCAGGGATGCCCTTGGTGCGATAGCCCCAGCGCCGTGCCGCTTTGATCGCGGTTTCCACCGCTTCGGCGCCAGTGTTCATGGGCAGCACCATCTCCATACCGCACAGCGCCGCGAGCTCCTCGCAGAACGGGCCCAGCTGATCGTTGCGGAACGCGCGCGAGGTAAGCGTCACGCGCGACGCCTGCTGCACCAACGTGGCCAGAATGCGCGGATGACAGTGGCCCTGATTCACCGCCGAGTAGGAGCTGAGGCAGTCGAGGTATCGCTTGCCTTCCACATCGGTCACCCACGCGCCTTCGGCGTGGTCGATCACCAGATCGAGCGGGTGATAGTTGTGCGCGCCCCACGTGTCTTCGCGGGCGATCAGTTCGTCGGTGGCGGTCATCGTCGTCGGCGTCATGGTGTGCTCCGGGCTCAGAGAATCCGACGGCCGAAGGCGCTCGCGATCAGCTCGGCGCACAGTTCAGCGGTCTGGTTCTGTCGGTCGAGAATCGGGTTGATCTCCACCAGGTCCATGGCCACCATCGCGCCCGAGTCGCTGATGATTTCCATGGCGAGATGTGCCTCACGCAGCGTGGCACCACCGCGCACCGGTGTGCCCACGCCCGGCGCATCAGCAGGATCGACCCAGTCGGCGTCGCATGACACGTGTATGCCGCCGGTGCCCGTGGTCGCGATGTTCACCGCCTCGTCCATCACGGCGCGCAAGCCGCGCTCGTCGATGTCGCGCATGGTGTACGCATGCAGCCCCAGTTCGCGGATCATGGCGCGCTCGGCGTCGTCGAGATCGCGCAGCCCCATGTGCACGAGATGCTCGGGGCTCACTGCAGGAATCGCGGTGGACAGCTGCCGTAGGCGGCGGTGCCCGAAGCCGAGCAGGTGGGCGACCGGCATGCCGTGCACGTTGCCGCTGAGACTCGATTGCGGCGTGTTCAGGTCGGCGTGTGCATCAAGCCAGATGAGGCCCGTGCGTTGCCCGCGTTCGGCGAGGGCGGTGGCGGTACCCGCCACGGAGCCGGCAGCCAGCGAATGATCACCGCCCAGCACCAGCGGGCGGATGCCGGCGCGCACGGCGGTGGCGGTACGTTCGGCGAGATCGATGCACACCTCGGTGATCGCGTCGAGCACGGCGCGCGGTTCGTTGCCAAGCGACGTGCGATCCGGCACCGGCACGTTGCCCGCGTCCAGCACCGTGAGGCCGAGCCGTTCGAGCTGCGCGGTGAGGCTGGAGAGGCGCATGGCCGACGGGCCCATGTCGACGCCGCGGCGGCTGGCGCCCAAGTCCATCGGGACGCCGATCAACTGCACGGTGCCCGTCCACGGCGTCACGGTGGCCCGAGCGGGGGAGGCGAAGGTCGCATTCATGGCTTCAAGCTGCCCGCTTCGCCATGGTAGCAACAAGTTCAATGAATGACCATAAATGCTAAATAACATGACGAAATGCTGGCTATATTTGGCAATATGATCAAATCACTCGACGCACAGGACCTGCGGCTGATCGGGCTGCTGCGGGAGAATGCCCGGATGTCGGTGGCGCAGCTGGCCAAGCAGCTCGGGGTGTCGCGGGGCACGGTGCAGAACCGGATCGACCGGCTGGTCGCCGACAACGTGCTCCTGGGGTTTACGGTCCGCACCACCCCGGAGGCCGCGGCGCATCGCGTGCGGGCGATCATGTCGATCGCGGTGGAAGGCGACCGGATTGAAGGGGATCGCTCCGATGCGATCCTGCGCACGCTGCGGGGCTACCCCGAGGTGCAGGCGTTGTACACGACCAACGGACGCTGGGATATCGTGGCCGAAATCGGCACCGACAGTCTCGAGACATTCGACGCCGTGTTACGTCGCATTCGGGGCATCAAAGGTGTGGCCAATTCGGAAACGAGCCTCCTGCTGTCAACGCAGAAGCTCTGAGCGCGAGCGGCGTTGCGTGGACCGAAGCCGCGGCCAGTGTCTGGCGGTGGTGACGTACCCGAGCGCATTGGCCAGCTGGCTCAGCGCCACCAGCACGGTCACGGTGAGTGCCCTCGGCCAGCGCACGGTGCGCAGCGGGTAGCAGAGCAAGTGCCAATAAAACGCGGGCGATTCGACCACGACCTCGGCTCGCCCGTCCGGCGCCCGCACAGCGATCTCCCCGTCGCTGGAACCGTGCTGATGAACCGACCCGCGGACCGCCCAGTACATCGCCGCACCACGGCCGTATTTGAAATGCTGACGCCAGAACTGTGGGACGCTCAGGTCATGGGTATGTCCGATCCGCGCGGTCGGCACATACACAAGTCGTCCCCCGTCTTCCCGCCATCGTGCGCACAGCTCGCGATCCTCACCGGCACTGAGGGTGAAACGCGGATCGAATCCGCCACGGGCCAGAAATTGATCGCGACGGGCAGCCATGTTGTTCGACGCAAAAAATCGCGCGTCGAACGGATCACGGTTGTACCAGCGATACAGAAAGCTGACCAGTAGTTGACTCGCTTCCGATGCGGGTCGGTGCTTGAGCCTGTTCACCACGTTGCCACCGAGCAGGGCATTGGGGTGGTGCTGGGAGGCCGCCAGCATGGCTTCGAGCCACGACGGCTCCGGCTGACAATCGTCATCGGTGAACACGAGCAGCGCGCCCGCGGCTTCGGCCGCCCCCCGATTCCGCGCGGGCCCCGGCCCGCCGCGTGGCACCTCGATCACACGGACCTGCAGCCCGGCGGTACGGAATATCTCCGCCAGCGGCGCGAGATTGTGTAGCGCGCCGTCGTTGATGACGAGTACTTCGAACCGCGCGGGCGCCATGCGCTGCTTGGTGAGCGCCTGCAGACACGGCGCCAGCGTCGCTGGCGGCCGATTGGTGGGAATGATGACGGTCAGTTCAGGCATGTAGCAGGGCACGGTCCCTCGCCTGTACGAAGCGTGCGCGCCGACTTTCGTAGTCGGCGTACCGCTGCACATGCGTGACGTCGCATCCAGCCAGCAGACCGATCATCTCGCCGAGCGCGTGTCCTGCCGCCATCAGGCACGCGTGGCTCCACAGGTTCACCGCGTCGGCCGGGCCCCGCGCGCCGGCCGACAGCACCTGGCGGTCACGCCACAACCGGACGAAGGGCGCCAACGGTGACCCGCCAGCCTGCACCACACGCCGCCAGCGACTCCAGCGATGCTGTGCGGCCCGATCGGCCGCAAACAGTCGACCACCGATGACCGCGTGACCGACGGCGGGTGCCAGCCGGCTGACATTCACATGCTGAATCAGGCTGTGCGTGGACAGCAGGAATCGGCAGTCGGGCATCACGACGCGCAGATGTGCCTGCAGCGTCCCCTCCACTTCGAGCTCCCGGCCGAGATCCGTACCGAGCGCGTGCGTGACCGTCTGCAGCGCCTCCGCCCGGTACACCGTGTTGTGCCACGGCAATGTGTCCACCTCGTGCTCGCCCGCCGCCCACGCCTCTGGCGCATAGCGCGCGAAGAATGCCGCAAATTGCGCGCGGCTGACCGGATGCTGCGGATTCGGATTCGACATGCAGACACCGGCGGCCACCACCCGCCGGTCGCCGGCGAAGAGGCGGACCACCGTCGCGGCCCAGTCCGGTGCCACGAACGCATGATCTTCGTTGAACGCCACGATGGGCGCCCGCGCGTGCGTGCCACACACGCCGCGCAGGTGCGGCAGCCGTGTCACGTCGCCCACGACCAGTTGCACGGCGCCAAAGGCGGAGAGCGCCGGCTCGGCGTCCGTCAGCGTCTGTGGGGTATCGCTCGCGAGAATGAGTTCCATGTCGGCCGCGATGGTCTGCGCTGCCAGACACTGCAGCGACTTCGTCCCGCTCGCCACGTCCCCGACGATGACGAGGATCGCCGTGAGCGACAGCGCGCGCGAAGGCGTATCACACCGCACGATGTCGAACCCGAGGGTATTCGGGGTCGAGGGTCGGACAGGCTTACCAAGCGGCATGTTGCCATGGCCTCGCGCGGAGTGACACCGCGGCGGTTGTCCTACTCATGCGTGATGGTGCTCGGCGTCGGCGATCAACGCCAGCACGGCGATAGCGTCATCGAGGGTCGCGGACGGCGCGTGTGGCGGTGATGCGTGAGCCGAAGATAGCGCCTGACGCATCGTGGCCGCATACGACTGTCGAAGCATTGCGCCGGCGCGTCGGGTGGGGAGCAGGGCTGTACTGGCCCCCGACCAGAGAGCACCGATCGGCGTCCGGCTGGGGATGGTGCGGCGCCAGAGATCGCACGAGACGCGCCCTGCGCGCCCCGTCGCGTCGAGCGCGAACGTCGGACGCCCGTGGTAGGCGCTGTGGAGGTTGATGACCCCGGATGCCGTGCGGTAACGGAGGCGCACGTCGTCGTGTTCGGTGGCGTGCGACCGGAACGTCGCGTCCTCGAGCACCCACGGCCCCGGCATGAGGGTGCGCGCCAGATCGAGTAGATGGACGCCGAGATCGCGCAGGGCACCGCCGCCAGTGGCGCGTGCCGTGCGCCACCCCTGCACGGTGAACGGAGCGTGAAAGGTCAGAGAGAGTACGCGAAGGTCGCCCTCGGCGGCCGCGATGCGCTGAAACGCCCGGACCGTGGCATGGTGACGATAGCGGTAGGCCACATGCACTGGCGCCGCCCGGCCGGTCGCTGCCGTGCCGCACGGTTGCAGTGCGTCGGGGGTGAGCCCGCCCGGCTTCTCCACCAGCACCGCCGCGCGCGCGAACACCGGATGCGCCAGTGTGTCGCGCAGCAGGGCGGGGGTGATCGCGGGCGGCGTGGCCAGCACCACCAGATCCGGCGCCGCATCAAGTGGTACGAGCGCGTCGGCCAGCCGGTGCAGCGCCGGCACGACCTGCGCCCGCGGTGCGAGCGCCTGCGCCCGTTGGCGCGCGGTCTCGTCCGGATCGACGATGGCCACCACGTCCCAGCCGGGGAGCATGGCCACGGCTGAGACGACGGATCGCACGCCGTGATCGCCGGCGCCAATCAGCGCAACACGCACCCGAGAGACACGCGGTGCGATCATCGACGGCCGATCGGCCGCAGGGGCCGCACTTACTTCACGCCGAGGTTCTTCTTGAGGAAGGCGATCGTCTTGGGCCAGCCGTCCTTGGTGGCGGCGAGATTGGCGGCTTCTTCCGCTTCATCGCGCGTGGCCTTGGGGTCATCCTGCGCGCGCAGGAAGCCGTGCGTGGCGCCTTCGTAGTTCGTGCCCGCGTAGTCCTTCTTGAGCCCCTTCATGATCGAATCGAGGGCCGGCATGGCGGCCGCGATACGCGCATCCTTCGAGCCGTTCAACAGCATCACCGGCTGCTTGATCTTGGCGAGGGAATCGGCGTTGATGCTGGCCGGCACCGCGGCCGTCGTCGCTGTGGCCGGCGTGCCACCGGTGGTGTAGGGCAGGCCGTAGAACGCCACGCCGCCCGAGAAGCCCTTCAGGCCGCCGT
>JARIEX010000164.1 GCA_031127095.1 Gemmatimonadota bacterium | reverse complement strand
ATCCACTAGAGCGCTACATCGGACTCGCCGCGCTGCAGGATCGCAACGAGACACTCTTCTATCGGCTCCTCGCCGAAAACATGGAGGAGTTCCTCCCCGTGGTCTACACACCAACCGTTGGTGAGGCGTGCAAGCGCTGGAGTCAGATCTGGCGCCGCGCACGTGGCGCCTGGATCACACCAGATGATCAGGACCGCATTCCAGAGCTGCTACACAACGCTGCTGGCGGCGGCGAGACGCGACTGATCGTAGTGACAGACAACGAGCGCATCCTCGGCCTCGGCGATCTTGGTGTTGGCGGGATGGGGATTCCGATCGGCAAGCTCTCGCTCTACATCGCCGCCGCTGGAATACATCCGGCGTGGGCGCTCCCCGTCTCACTTGATGTTGGGACGGACAACAAAGAACTGCTCGACGATCCAACGTATCTCGGTTGGCGGAAGCCGCGGCTGCGCGGCGCAGCGTATGACGCGTTCATTGAGAAGTTCGTCGCGGCGGTGGCGATGGCGCTCCCAGGTTGCGTGATCCAGTGGGAAGACTTCAAGCAGCAGAATGCGATCAAGATCCTTGAGCGCTATCGCGGCACCGTGCCGTCATTCAATGACGATATCCAAGGGACGGGCGCCGTTGCGCTCGCCGGAATTATTGCCGCCATTAACGCGGGTGGCGGTTCTGGCAGTAAGAAGATGAGCGACCAGCGCTTCCTCTTCTACGGCGCAGGCGCCGCAACGCTCGGCATCGTGCGCCTCCTGCGCCGCTACCTCGAGAGTGTTGGGATGAGCGCCGATGAGCGCGCGAGTGCAATCATCGCGATGGACTCCAAGGGAATCGTGCATGACGGACGGAGCGATCTCACCGACGGAAAGAGCGAGCTCGCACTCTCCGCCACAACACTGTGCGCGCTGAATCTTGACACGCTGAGCGGCACGTCAACGTTAGAGGCCATCATTAGCGCGGCACGACCAACCGCACTCCTTGGGACAAGCGGTCAGGCGGGCGCATTTACAGAGGCGGCAATTCGCGCCGCCGCCGCGGCAGCTCCTGCGCCACTGATCTGGCCGCTCTCTAATCCAACCTCATGCGCTGAGGCAACACCGTCAGATATTTTGCAGTGGAGTGAGGGGCGCGCGGTTGTTGCAACCGGTTCGCCATTTGAGCCGGTCCTTGTTGGCGGGAAGGCTGAGGCGATTAGTCAGGCGAACAACGTCTATATCTTCCCTGGCGTTGGCCTTGCCGCAATTGCGGGGCACCTCCCCCGCATCCCAGATGAGGCCTTCCTGATTGCCGCAGAAACTCTCGCGGCACTCACTCCCCCAGCGCGCGCCTCCATCTATCCGCCGATCGCGCAGCTCCGCGCGATCAGTCGCAGTATTGCGATCGCGGTGATCCAGGCGGGCGTGGCAGGTGGCTGGGCCCCTGCGACTCCAGTCGATCGAATTCCTGAACTTGTGGATGCGGCGATGTGGAGCCCCGCATACCGACCGTATCTCCCTGCATGAATCACGGCGAGCGATAGGATTACACGATGAAGATTGGCGTCTTGCGCGAGAGGATTGCAGGGGAGCGCCGTGTGGCGCTCGTCCCTGACGCTGCCGCAAAGCTGATCGCCGCAGGCCACCAGATTTTTGTTGAGCGCGGTGCTGGTGCCGCCGCAGGCTTCCCAGACGCCACATATGAGAAGGCGGGCACCACGCTGGTTGCAGATGCGGTCGCGCTGAGCGCTGCAGCGCCACAGCTCGTGGTGAAGGTGCGCAAGCCGAGCGCCGACGAGGCCGCCGCGCTCCCCAAGGGATGTGCCCTGATCTCGCTCCTGACGCCAGGTGCCAACGAAGAGATTCTCCCGGCGTTGACGAGCGCCAAGATCACCGCGCTTGCGATGGAACTCGTCCCGCGCATCACTCGCGCACAGTCGATGGACGTTCTGTCATCGCAGAGCGGCGTTGCTGGGTACAAGGCGGCGCTGATCGGCGCCGCAGCGCTCGACAAGTTCCTCCCAATGCTCACCACCGCAGCAGGCTCCATTGCGCCGGCGAAGACGTTCGTCATGGGCGCTGGTGTCGCAGGACTTCAGGCGATCGCCACGGCGCGCCGACTCGGCGCCGTTGTCTCTGCGTTCGACGTGCGCGGCGCCGCTGGCGAGCAGGTGCGTTCACTCGGCGCGCAGTTCGTTGAACCTGCGGCGAAGGCCGAAGGAACCGGCGGTTATGCGCGCGCGCAGACAGACGATGAGACGGCGCAGAACGCAACGATCATTGCGGCGCACATCAGCAGCCAAGACCTGGTGATCACTACGGCGCTGATCCCTGGTCGCAAGGCGCCGATCCTTGTGACGGACGCGATGCTCGCCACAATGCGGCCAGGCTCTGTGGTGGTGGATATCGCCGCTGAATCTGGCGGAAACGTTGAAGGGGTGGTCTCCGGTGAGACGGTGCTGAAGCACGGCGTGCACTTGATTGGCGCCGCGAACCTTCCGGCGAGCGTCCCGCTACACGCGTCGCAGATGTTCTCCACCAACGTGCGCACGTTGATCGCACACCTTACCGCTGAAGATAAGAGCCTCAAGATTGACGCCGCTGATGAGATCGCTGGGCCAATGTTGATCACCAACGCTGGCGAACCTGTGAAGCGATAGGAGTAGAAAGATGATCAGTGCAGTTGCAACGGCACTCGGCGCAGCAACCGTCGCCATCACACTGCTGAGCGGCGGCTTCACTGCAGCGGAGAGCGCCAGCGCGAGCGGCACGCTGATCGATGCACAGATCGTGGAGGTCTACGTCTTCTTGCTCGCTGCGTTCACCGGATTCCAGATCATCACCAAGGTGCCGCCGCTTCTGCACACGCCGCTGATGGCGGCAACAAACGCCATCTCCGCGATCAGCTTGGTGGCGAGCCTTGTCATTGCAGGTGCTGAGCGACCCTTCTACATCAACGTCATGGGTGCAGTTGCCGTTGCGGCCGCAACAATCAATGTGGTCGGCGGATTCGTCATTACTGACCGTATGCTGAAGATGTTCAAGAAGACGGAGGCGCCAAAGTGAGCCCGCAGATCGGCGCCCTCTTCGTTCAGGTTGCCTACATCGCCGCCTCTGCAGCCTTCATCCTCGGTTTGCGCGGGCTAACCAAGCCAGACACCGCGCGTCGCGGCATGCAGCTCGCCGCGGCGGGCATGCTGCTCGCCATCATCGGCACGCTGCTAAACCACGAGATCATCACCTACGAGTTCATCATCATTGGACTTGTCGTTGGCTCAGCCATCGGCCTCCCGATGGGTCTGCTCGTCCCAATGACCGCCATGCCACAGCGCATCGCCGTCAGCCACATGTTCGGCGCACTCGCTGTCACCCTCGTCGGCATCGCCGAGTTCCTTCACTACCGTGATGTTCCTGGTGGACCAGGGGCGGTGAAGATGGTGGCGCTCGGCTTTGAAACGATCTTCGGCGCACTCACCATCACCGGCTCCTTCATGGCGTTCGGGAAGCTGCAGGGATTCATTTCAGGGAAGCCGATCACCTTCCCAGGCCAGAAGATCATCAATGCGGCAATCTTTGTTGGCGCGATCGGACTCTGGATCTACTTGATCGCCACCCAATCGGGCGGCCCTGGCGCAGGTGCCGATAACGGCGTCCTCCTCTTCGGCCTGATGACCCTCCTCGCCCTCGTGATCGGCGTCACGCTCGTGCTGCCGATCGGCGGCGCAGACATGCCAGTTGTGGTCTCCCTCCTCAACTCATATGCGGGACTCGCGGCGAGCGCCACGGGCTTCGCGATCGGCAACAACATCCTGATCGTCGCCGGTGCGCTGGACGGCGCGAGCGGTTTCATCCTCTCGATCCTGATGTCGAAGGCGATGAATCGCAGCTTCGCAAACGTCCTCTTTGGTGCGTTTGGTGGCGAGAAGGCGGCCGCCTCGGTGAAGAGCGCCGAGGGTCTCACCACGCGCAGCATCAGCGCCGAAGATGCGGCAATGCGCATCGGCTATGCGCGCAACGTGATCGTCATTCCTGGATACGGCATGGCGGTGGCACAGGCGCAACATGCGGTGCGCGAGCTCGCCGAACTGATTGAGAAGCGCGGCGGACGCGTGCGATTCGCCATTCACCCAGTAGCCGGTCGCATGCCAGGACATATGAATGTGCTCTTGGCCGAAGCGAACGTTCCATACGACCACCTCTTCGATCTTGAAGAGATCAACGAAGAGTTCCGCTCCTGCGACGTTGCACTCGTCATTGGCGCGAATGACGTCACAAACCCCGCCGCAAAGAGTGACCCTGCCTCGCCGATCTACGGCATGCCGATTCTCAACGTGCAGGATGCGGAGCAGGTGATCGTGGTGAAGCGCGGTATGGCAACAGGTTTCGCCGGCATTGAGAACGAGCTCTTCTACCTTGAGAAGACTTCGATGCTCTTCGGCGACGCGAAGGGTGTCCTCTCGCAGGTTGTCTCCGAGATCAAGGGGCTCTAGTGAACCCTGTCGCGCGGGTGGTCTCCACCGTTGCGCTCGCAGCAACCGCCTTCTTCACGCTTACCGCCTTCCAAACACTTCCAGCAGATGCACAGCTCGCCATTCACTGGAACGTTGACGGCATCGCTGACGGCTTTGCTGGACGCGAGGCGCTCCTCCTCCTCCCAGCCATCTTTGGCCTCACGGCGCTGTTGACGGCGCTCGCGATCCGCTTTGATCCGAAGCGCGACAACATCGTGCGCAGCGCCGAAGCGGTTGGCTACGTTGGAATGGGGCTCATCCTCCTCTTCGCCGTCACGCAGTCGGCGATCATCAACTCGGGCTACGGCGAAGCGGCGCGACTCGATCACGCCATACCGGTTGTTCTCGGTGCACTCTTCGTGCTGCTCGGGTACGCAATGCCGCAGATCAAGCAGAACTACACCATTGGAGTGCGCCTCCCGTGGACGCTGGAGAGCGTTGCAGCGTGGGATGCGGCGCACATCAGCGTTGGACGTGCGTGGATTGTGACTGGCGCCGTAACGGCACTTCTCGGCGTAATCCCTACGAGCATCGTTGATCTTGGCGCTGCGCCACTCCTCGTCTTCTTCATCGGCCTCGTCTCTTCAGTGGTTGCAGCGACATTTGTTGCCTACACCACCTTTAGCGCAGGGGCGCGACGAGGGAAGCGACCGCGGCGGAAGAGGTGATCGGCGCGGCCGAGCTCGCCGCCGCACAGGGCGCCTATACCTTTATGGCTGGTGCTCTCATCACGCTCGTTGTTGGCGGCGTGATCCTTGCGCGTAGGCTCGGCGGCGGACTCGCACCGTGGGCGTGGGGCGGCGTTGCCTTTGTCTTAAGTCAGGCGGCGCGCCTTCCGGCACTCACACTGATCAGCGCGCTCGTCATTGGTAACGCAGCGCCGGAGAGTGGCAGCGCCACATGGACACTCTCTGTGGTTGTTGCTTCGCTTACCGCTGGCATTTTCGAAGAGGGGAGCCGCGCACTGATCCTCTCCACTGCCGCAAAGCGCATGCGCAGCGAAGGTGCAGGGATCGCCTTTGGACTCGGCCATGCTGCGATTGAAGCGGTGATCTTCACCCTTCTTCCATCCCTTGCGGCAATCGCGCTCCTGAGCGGCGCTGCAGACGGAAGTGTCTACGCGAATCTGCCAGCCGAATCGAGTGAGTCGCTCACCACCGCCATCACTTTCCTCTCAGGACAGAGCATTGGCGTTGCTACCCTCTCAATTACTGAGCGCATCTTCGCCACCGTGCTGCACATCACGCTGACGCTCTTTGTCCTTCGGGCGGTACAACAGGGCGGCGGAAAGCGCGATCTCGCTCGGCGACTCGTGCTACCGATCGCACTCCACACAGTTGCCAACCTCAGCACCGTGCTCCTCCTCCCGGTCATCGGGATTCTTGGCGCTGAGGTCCTCTTCGCAGCGGTGACGCTCGGTGTGGTCGCCTACTACCGGCGCACCCGCGCGGCGCCCCCAGCGCCCGCGCCTGAGGCGTAACCCTACGGCGTAGGGGTTGGCGTTGGCTCCGGACTTGGGCTCACCACCGGTTCGCAGGCATCGCCGATCCCGTTCGCATCGCTATCGATCTGGTCAGGGTTGAAGACGTCAGGACAGTTGTCGACCTCGTCCAGCACTCCGTCGCCATCTGCATCGCCATCAACCGGGTAGCCTGCTGGGACCTGCAGTGCACCGCAGTTCTCGCCGATCACGCGCTCGCCGCCGTACTGCTTGTTCCAGAGGAAGACGCGCGGCACCTGCTCGCTGCAGACGATCTCATACGCAAGGTTGAGACCAACGTAGCGCCAGTGCCACGGCTCACTGCCGTAGCAGCTCAGCGCCACGCGCTTAGCACCAGCTGGGTACGAACGGACGAAACCGAACTTGTACGCGTTCTCCATTAGCCAGATCGCGGTCGGTGACGTAGCAAATGAGGCGCTCCCCCACGGCGCACCTGCACCTAGGGTGCCAAGGTCTACCGCCGTGCCGAGCTGATGCTCGGAGTGGCCAGGGATCGCACTGTACTTTCTCGCGAGCTGCAGCCCTGACTGTTCCACCCAGTAGGCGAACGTTGTCTTCTGCGTCTGGTAGGAGCGATATGCGGAAATGATGCGCAGCTGAACCTCTGCCTCACGCGCAGCGAGGAACATGCTTCGGAGCGCCGTTGCAGCGCTACGACGCAACATGAATACGCCCTTCGTTGGTGAGGCAACCGCCTGCGTGGTGATCCAGGTCAACGTTGTCGGAACATAGTTTGACGAGAGTCGGTACATCGGATCGAGTACGGATGTTGCCCACTGCTTTCGCAGGCGCTCCTTGGTGAGCTCCTCGCCCTCAATTGAAACTGTCGTCGCGTTAAAGGTCACCTTGCGCGCCAAGAGGGTTGCGCAGCTTGGGATCTCGGGAATCGCGTCCTC
>JARIEX010000163.1 GCA_031127095.1 Gemmatimonadota bacterium | reverse complement strand
CAGGTAGGTGGTTCCGTTCACGATGCCTCGTGCGCTGAGGTTACGCGATCGCTTCGAGCGCCCGGCGGACTTTGCCGACCAGCTCGTGGATCTGGTCGACGCTGATGATGAGCGGCGGCGACAGGGCAATGATATCGCCTGTCACGCGGATCAGCGCGTTCTGCTCGTGGAAGCAGTTCACGAAGACATCGTAGGCGCGGGCTCCCGGCAGACCGGCGCGCGGCTCGAGTTCGATGCCGGCCACGAGACCGAGGTTGCGCACGTCGATCACGTACGGCGCATCGCGCAACCCGTGTACGGCCGCCTCCCACTCGGGGGCAAGCGCGCGGGTCCGTTCGAACAGTCCTTCCTGCTCGTACAGGTCCATGGTGGCGATGCCCGCGGCGGCCGCCAGCGGGTGTCCGCTGTATGTGTAGCCGTGGAAGAATTCGATGCCGCGCTCGGAGGCGTTGACCACGGTGTCGTAGAGCGCGTGCTGCACCGCGGTCGCACCCATCGGCACGGCAGCGTTCGTGAGCCCCTTGGCCATCGCCATGATGTCGGGGGTCACGCCGAAGTGCTGCGCCGCGAACGGGGCGCCCAACCGTCCGAATCCGCTGATGACTTCGTCGAAAATCAGCAGGATGCCGTGCGCCGTGCACAGCGCCCGCAGCCGCTCGAGATAGCCCACAGGCGGGACGAGCACGCCGGTAGATCCCGCCAGCGGTTCGACGATCACGGCGGCGATGCTACCGGCGCCGTGCGTGGCGATCATGGTCTCGAGCGCGTCGGCGAGGTGGGCACCCCACAGCGGCTGTCCTTTCGAGAATGCGTTGTGGGCGAGATCGTGGGTGTGCGGCAGATGATCGATGTGCGGCATGAGCTGCGCCGCGAACGTTTTGCGATTCGTCTCGATGCCGCCTACGGAAATGCCACCCCAGCCCACGCCGTGATAGCCGCGCGTGCGACCGATGAACATGCGGCGTTCCGGTTCGCCGCGGGCCTGATGGTAGGCCAGTGCAATCTTGAGCGCGCTGTCCACCGCCTCGCTCCCCGAGTTGGAGAAGAACACTTTGTTCATCCCGGCGGGGAGCAGCTTGACGAGCTTGTCGGCCAGCGCGAACGACAGCGGATGGCCCATCTGGAAGCTCGGCGCGAAATCCAGCGTCGAGGCCGTGCGCACGATGGCGTCCACGATCGACGGCCGGCAGTGCCCGGCATTCACGCACCAGAGCCCCGCGGTGCCGTCGAGAATCTCGCGCCCGTCATCGGACTGGTAGTGCATGTCCTTGGCGCTGACGAGCAGGCGCGGTCGCGCCTTGAACGCCTTGTTGGCCGTGAACGGCATCCACTGCGTATCGAGGGCCGGCGAGGGCGTGGTCGGAACGGTCATCTCAGGACTCGTGAAGTTGATGAGTGCGCGCGGTTGCCGCATTGCGGTTACCGCGGATACGCGGTGGACTGTCCGGTGCGCCCGTTGGTGACCGTGAAGCTGCCGTCGGCGCTCGCGGAGACCTTGATCCACGCGCTGGTGCTTTCGTCGAGATTGGCGATGCGGGCGTCGGGGAAGTTCTCGACGCCGGGGTTGCCGCTGCGGTGCAGCTGCCACGCGTCGAGGGTAGGAACCCCGCGGATGGTGGCGAAGGTGCGCGCCTGCGCGCCCTTGCGCGGGCCGTTGTTGAAGATGGCCACGCGGGGCTTCACGGCGGCGAACAGCGACGGATCAGCGCCATCATTGCCACCGTGGTGGGCAATGAGGTACAGGTCGGCTGTGCCGATCAGATTGGAGGGGCAGGTGAGGGCGAAGAGCGGCGGGCCGCTCAGGTCCCCGACGTTGAGAAAGCGGAATGCCCCGAACTGCACGCGGATGGCGGTCGAGCGTGGGTTCTCGATTTTTTCCTGCGCCGGCTCGCCGGTTCCCGTGCAGGCCGGGTTGGGCTGTCCGGCGCCCGCCAGGGGCGCGGCGAGCACCTCGCCGGCCGCGGCGAGCACGACCACGTCCACGCCACCAAGGGGGAGTCGGTCACCCGGCTTGGGCTCGGTGTGCGTGCCGCGGGCCCGCAGGGCTACGTAGGCATCGTACAGCGCCATCGTGCCCGGCACGCCGACCTCGGCCTCGGCGCTCGGGGCCGAGTGATCGATGAAGTGGCGGATGGGGAGCAGCTGCGATAGTTCGAGCACGCCGCCCATGTGATCGCCATGGTAGTGCGTGAGCATGAGGTGGTCGATCTGGCGCACCCCCGCATCGCGGGCGGCGGCCAGGATGCGCTGGGCATCGCGGGCTTTCGCCGGGTCGCCCGGCTTCGACGCGAAGGTGCCGTCACCGGGAAAGCCGGTATCGACGAGGAACGACTCACCGGACGGCGTGACCATCAGGGTGGCCTGTCCTCCCTCGACATCGATGAAGTAGATGTCGAGGGTGTTCGCCGCGGGGCTGGTAGCCCCGGTGAGCATCAGCATGGCCAGCAGCCCGCAGGCGAGTCGCTTCATGTGTCCGGTGCAGAAAGGGGTAGTGCGGCGTTACTTGCCGGCGCCCGTGCGCTTCACGCAGGCACTCGGGTACTGCTGACAATAGCCCACGCGGCTGCTGCCGACCTGCTTGGACATCAGGACCGCATGCACGACCGCCCGCCCGAGGACATCGGCGCCGGCGTTGAAGATGGCCTGCAGATCGCCGTTGCTCATCTGGGTGGAGGGCAGCGTCGTGGCCATGCCGAACACCGTGTCCCCGTCGCCGATGCCGTGAATGGGACGGATGGAGCGGGCAAGGCCCGCATTGGCGATCTGCGCCATACGCTCGGCCTCGAGGTCGAGCAGCGGGGCGTCGGTGGCCACGAGGGCGATGGTGGTGTTGCGCGGGGCGCCGTCCGAGCCGTCGTTCGGACCACCGCGGCCGGTGGCCGCCGCGGTGCATTCCTCGGCCTTGGGCTGCACCAGGTTGAACTCGTCGCCGAGCTCGAGGAAGAAGCCGTAGGGGAGGCAGGTGCGCGGATCGAGCGGTGAGCCCGCCGGGTTGAGCCCGACGATGGCGGCCACCGTGTAGCCGTTGGAGAGCTTCACGCTGGCGGTGCCCATGCCCCAACCGGCCCCCATGCCCACGCCGATGCGGCCGCTCTGCACGGGGGCCGTGGTGGCGGCTTCCGTGGCCTTATAACCGAACGACGCGTCGGGGCGCTTCTTGAAATTGCCACCGCGGCCGAGGTCCATGAGGATCGCGGCGGGCACGATGGGGACCACGCCGCCGCCCACGGGCACGCCGAAGTTGTGCTCTTCCATCCACTGCATCACGCCCGTGGCCGCGTCGAGGCCGAAGGCACTGCCGCCACCGAGCATGATGGCCTGCACAGTGCGGACCTGACCGCCCGGCTTGAGCAGATCGGTTTCCTTGGTGCCCGGCGCGCCACCCATCTGGCTGTAGCCGGCGGTAGCGCCCTTTTCGGTGCGGATGACGGTCGTGCCGGAGCGGTAGCCGCTGTCGGAGCGGGTGAAGTGACCGACCTTGAGTCCGGGCACGTCGGTGAGCGAGTTGGTCGGGCCGGGGCCGACCACGGTAATGCGTGCCGGCGGCTGCGCGGCCGGGCGGGCGGGCTGGGCGCGGAGCGCGAGGGCTGGCAGGGCCAGCGCCGGGAGCGCGGTGGCCACCAGCACCCCGGCGCGCCATCGCGCGCCGGGGGAGGTGAAAATGGAACGGGAACGCTGAACCATGGAGAAGTCCGAGACTTTAGTGGAAGGGAAGCACGAGCGGAGACGTCTTGTTCAGCACAAGCGTCCGGTTCATGTCATGCTTGATGACCACGGTCTTGGCAGCGGCATCGTAGGTGAAGGCGTCCATCTCGAAGGCCCGCGGAATGAAGGACGGGACCTGCGCCAGCGTATACGGTGCGCCGTCGGCGGTGTTCTTATTGGCGATGACTTCCGTCTGCGCCACGGGGAGCTTGATCCCGAGGTCCGCCAGGCGGCGTCCTTCGGCGATGAAGATTTCCTGCCGCATGAGGTAGAGCACATACAGCGCGTCGTCGGCCGTGGTGATGGCGTCGATGCGGGCGGTCGTCACCGAGGTGCCGGAGACGGTCGCCACGCGGACGGTCGGCAGGGAGCGCGTGAGCACGAAGCCGTCCTGCAACGGCTGTCCGGGCGCGAATGCCACCTTCGTGTCCGCCGTGTTCGGATAGAGCACCTTACCGGCCGCACGACCACGCAGCTGCAGGCGGCTGTCCCACAACTCCGTGGTGCGGGAGAGCACGAGCGTGAGCAGCAGCTTCATCCGGTCCTTCGCCGCCGTGAGGTTGTTGTCGGCGATGTTGGCTTCGGCGATGATCAGGTGCGCCTCTTCCGACTTCTGGAAGGCGATCGGGCTCTGGATCGTGGCACCCCGGTTGAGGAACTTGGGATCCAGGAAGTCGAGACGCGGCAACGGCTGGAAGTTGTTGACGGAGCTCGTCAGCACGCCCGTCATGTTGTTGGTCGGGCCATTGACCGCATCAAACGACGCATTGCGGATGAAGGACGGATTGGCCGTGAGCAGCGCCTGCGCCTCTTCGGTCGCCTTGGCCTTGTTGCCCAACCGGTGGTACGCCCGCGCGAGGGCCAGCGTGTAGCTGTTCTTGCTGGCCACATCGGTGGAGAGCGTGCGCGCCTGCGTGAAGTCGGCGACCGCCGCAGTCAGATGCGCCTGCGCATCCACGACGGGGCCGTTGGTCACGGCGGGCAATCCGACGAACATCTCGCCCGCGAACAGGCTGGCGACGCCGCGCAGGTAGTACGTCTCGGCCTTGTCGTTGGCCGTCACGAGCGGATCCCGCGGGAACACGCTGTCCAGCCCGAAGCTCGCCATGTAGCGCAGACGCGCGATGGTGTTCTGGATCGACGTGACGTCGGGGTCGACGTACAGGATGTTCGGCGCGTCGAACTGCTGGTTGTTGGTCGTGTAGTTGTTGAAGTAGTTGTCCGACCCGAGTTCCGCGTTCTGCACGACGCCGTTGAGCGTGAGCAGGAACTGGCGGCTGGTGCCGCGCAGCCAGGACGCGCCGGCCGCCGGGGTGTTGAGGAACTGCTGGTCGGTGAGGTTCGGATTCCGGACCTCGGTGGGCGTGAAGGCACTACAGGCCCCAAGAGCGGTGGCCGCGAGCATCGGCGCGAACAGGCGGACCGACGCAGGAATCAATGTCTGTCGGCGCATGATCAGAACCCGAAGCGAAGAGTGAGGAGGAAGGTGCGCGGGCTGCTGTCGGTGGCGTAGTTGAATCCGCCCACCGCGGCACCACCCTGCACCGAGGTCGACGAGAAGTCGGTCTCCGGATCGAAGGTGGACGCGGTCCAGCGCCACGGATTGGCAATGGAGAACGCGACGCGCAAATCCTTGGCGCCACGCGGCAGGAGCTTTTCTGGCATCCGGTAGTCCGCGGTGAGGTTGCGGATGGCCACGTAGTCCGTGTTCTGAATCCACAGGTTCTGCACCTGCGACCAGATCAAGGCACGGTTGCCGTTGTACGGCGCCTGCGCGAGCGCGGCCGCCGGTACGTAGTTCTCGGTGCCGGCCAGACCGTACAGGTAGCGGAAGCCACGATCGAACGAGTGCGTCTGGGCGCCGAACTGGTAGTCGGCGGACATGAGGAAGTTGAAGCGGGATCCGATGCCCATCTGGGCCCCGAAGCTGCCGAACTTGTCGGCGGTCGGGTTGCCGAGGAACGAGAGGGGCTTGATCGCGGTGATCTTGCCGTCCGCACCGAATTCGGCCTTGAGACCGCGCAGGTAACCCACCTGGTAGCCTTCCTGCACCACGCCCTGCACGGTGCTGGCGCTGTAGCCACTGATGGCAAACGGCGCCGTGCCACCCATTTTGACCACCTTGTTGTCCAACGTGTTGAACGCGCCGTTGAGCGTGAGGCGGAACTTCGCATTGCTCACCGGGGTCACGGTGCCACGCAGTTCCAGCCCCTTGTTGGCGATTTCACCCAAGTTGGTGATCTGGTTGGTTTCGCCCGTGGACGGGGCCGGCGGTGCGGTAATGAGCGCGTCGACGGTGCGGGCCGAGTACCAGCCGAGTCCGAGCGACACCTTGTTCTGCAGGAAGCTCAGGTCGGTGCCCATCTCGAAGGTGCCGGTGCGTTCCGGCTTGAGATTGGCGTTGCCGGGCTGGCCGAACGTCGCGGCCTGCTGTCCGTTGAACGAATTGATGGCGACGGTGCGATCGTTCGCGAACGGCTGCGGGAACTGACCCGCCACCCCGTACGCGGCGCGCAGACGGATATCCGAGAGCAGGTCTTCCGAGATGAGCTTGCGCAGCCACGGCTCAGCGCCGAGCGCGTACACCAGCCCGACCTTCGGATAGAGCTGCGCCCCCGTGTTGGCGCCGAACGCCGTGTTCTTGTCCGCACGCAGACCGAGCTCCATGGTGTACTTCTCCAGGTAGCTGATGTTGCTCTGCGCGAAGAGGCCGTAGTTCGCCACGCGATAGGCCAGGTCAGAGCTCGCCGTCACACCGGCGCCGGTGACGGTCTGCGCGCCGTCACGCACGTTGGTGGCCGTGTACGCCACCTGCACGTCGTCGTTCCGGAACAGCTGGGCGCCAACGGAGCTGATGACGGACACCTTGTCGCCGAAGTTCTTGGTGTGTTGCCCGCCCACGTCGAACGTGAAGCCGGTGAAGCTGCGTTCGAAGTTCTGGATGGTGCCGCGGTCGGTGGTGCCGGCCGGGAATGCCCTGGTCGCGACCTGAAATTCATTCGTGACGATCGCGCGCTCCCGGCTGAAGCGGTTGTTCAGGCCGAACGTCATGTGGGTCTTGAGCGTGGGCATCGGATCGAAGTCGATCCGCTGCGAGCTCTGGAACGAGCGCGTGAACACCCGGTTGTCCTGCAGCCGCTCGGCGTCGTTCACGAACGTCTTGAGCTTGCCGTACTCGTCCTCGGTCATGCTGTCGATATTGTTGTTGAAGCCGAACGCGCTCGAGCGTCCGTCTTCCAGCACCCACAACGAGGTGTAGCCACCGCCGTTGCCGTTGCGGAAGCGCGGCG
>JARIEX010000162.1 GCA_031127095.1 Gemmatimonadota bacterium | reverse complement strand
GTGTACGCGAAGAACAAGGGGGAGATCGAGATGTACTTCGTGGAGCGCCTGGGCTGAGACGATGGCACGCGCTGGCGCTTGTCACGCGCCATCATCGCGCTATTATCGCGCCATCATCGAGTAATAATCGCGCCATTGCACGGTGAGTCGTCGCTCGGGCCGGCTGCCGCACCCGTTTGGTCCGCACACGACCGAGAACGGTGTGGGGGGGTCAGTCCTCTCCAGGACGGACCGGGTCGGTGCGGTCACGCCATCCGCGGTTGGATCGGCTCGGGGATGCGGCGACGTTGCGCTTCCCGCAGCGCGGCCGGACGCGCCGTGGTCGCCCAAGGCTGCAGGGTCGGTGCGCGGGGTAGGTATTTCGCTCGGGGTCGGTTGACTCACGCTCGAAAGTACGGTGCGATCGCCGACCTCGCCAGCGCCTTCACGGCATTCCTGAAGACACCCCGAGAAGAGCGTTCAAGGGGTCAGAGCCGTTGATGCACCGAGTCTTGAGACCCCGGGTAAGGTCGAGCCGGAGACGCATACCGTTCGACTGGTCCTCTTAAAGAGCGGAAGTGCACCTACACCGTGGATGGCGCGTGCCATGTGGTCTTCAAGCGGGTTTGGCCTGAAGACAACCAGATGCGCATCGCGACCGGCACCGGCACGCCGGAACGCAATAGGATCACGCGGTCGCGAGTGCCCCAACCGCGTGCCGCGCGCCGGCCGACGCGCTCTGACGCTCCAACGCGATCGCATAGCGGTTGGCGAGCCAGATCACCCGCTCGAACACGCTGGTGGCTGGTAGGAGCCTCGTCTGGCTCTCGGGGCCAAGTCCACCTTCCGCCCCGATGAAGCCGGCCCGCACCCCTTCCATCACCGAAGCCCGGTCCGACGTGAGCGCCAACGCGATCGCGTAATCGTGATCGCCGTCCTGCACCGCGTCCGACAACACCAGCAGCACGGTGCAGAGCCCCTCCACGAGACTGGCCCGGAGCGTGTGGGCTGCCGGTTCGGGAAATTCGTTTTCGAGCCAGTCCACGAAGTCATGGCAGCCGTCCATCATGTGCACGAGCAGTTCATTGCGCGCGCGGACACTCATCACGCGCTCGAGGGCGTGATGCGACTGCGTGCGGCTCATCAGACGGTCGATGAACCCGGCGCACTCGCCCGCCACATTCGTGCAGGCCGCCAGCAGTTCCTTGTGCTGATAGGGTGTGCCGTCCACTTCGGCCGCGCGCAGCGGATCGAGGAGGCGCGGCAGAAAGGCGAGCAGGCGGCCCTGCTCCCGCTCCACCAGATCGAGCGCCGTCTCGGGTTCGTCGAGCGCCTGCTCGTAGATGAAGTGCGGCTTGGAGAGCACATCGCCTACGCTGGGCGGAAAGAGCCGGCCCGCCAGGGTGAGCAGGGCGCGGCTGAACACCCCCGCCAACACCGCTGACACGACCTGCAGGATGAGGAACCCGACGGCCACTTGCTCGGCCGTGCTGCTCCCCAGCCGCGTGATCACCGACGCGCTCCCGCGCGCCTCGGCCGCCTGCGCCAGCAACAGGACCGGCAGGAGGAGCACGACACCCAACGACTTGGTGGCAAACTGGACGAACGCCAGCTGGCGTCCGATCCCCGTGAGGTTGCCGGAGAGCAGGAACGTGCTGAGCCCCGATCCCACGTTCGAGCCCAGCACGATCAGGAGCGTCTGATCGAGGTTGAGGACGCCGGCTGCGGCCATCGTGACGGCAATCGCCGACATGGTGGACGACGACTGGATCACCAGCGTGAGCAGCACTCCCGCGACGAACGGCAGCGCCTGCGACTGCGCCGCAAACCGGATGAACGCCCGCACCGACTCCAAGTCCTTCATCGGCCGCGCGCCCTGCTTGATCAGCCACACCCCGAAGAAGAGCATGCCCACGCCGTACAGGGCGCCGATGAGATGGCGCCCCCGTTCCCGCTCGTTGAGGCCGAAGTAGTGGCAGAAGCCGACCACGCCCAGCAGGAACAGGACGGCAATGTGGATATCGAGCGTGGCCAGAAAGACCAGCAGCGCCGTGCCCACGTTGGCCCACGCCAAAATCGGCAGGGCGCGCACCGGGGTGATCATGCCGCTGGTGACGAGCGATACGCTGATGAACGTGACCGCGTTGGAGCTCTGCGTGACGACGCCCGCTACGGTGCCGACCAGCGCCGCACTGAGATGATGGCCGGTGGCCCACGCCACCCAGCGGCGAAAGCGCGCGCCGGTCATCTGCTTCATGTGCGTGCCGATCCCGCGGACGCCGATAAAGAACAGGCCGAGTCCGGCGACGATGTCGGCGACGATTTCCATCTGAAAGCGCTGAAGAGACTGACGACCTGCCCAACCTGTTAGTGTACCACCGCTTCAGGTCGTCGCTTGGGCGCGCTTCGTATCAATTCGATAACGAGTGGGCGGCGGACCGGGCGTGTCGGGGATCTCCTCTGGCGCCGCGGCGGAGGCGCATGCACCGTCGGCACATGTGGTCCCTTTGCCCGTCCCCCCGTCCAGCGCGCCGATGACGCTCTATTTCGTCAACCTCATGTGGGCGATCGTGTTGTTCGGGGTGCTGCTCTGGACCACCGCCTGTGTGGCGCTCAACGCGGCGCTGCGCCGCGGGATGCGCGCGATGGGGATGGCGCTCTCGTACGGGATCCTGGTGTGGATGCTGGTGGCGCTGCCGTGGCAGGAGGCGGCCGCCACCTGGGGCGTGTTCGCCGCGGCCGGCGGGGTGCTGAGCGTGGTGTACGAGCTGTGGGCGCGCCGTCGCTACGCCGGTACCGGACGGCGCTCGCGTCGCCTGATTCGGCTGGAGGGGCTGGTGATGTGGCCGGCGATGATTCCCGATGCGGTGGGGCTCATGGTGAACGACGCGGGCATTCTGCCGGCCGACACGCGCCGTGAGCAGCACGGGGATGACGGGGCGGCGCCGGTGGATTGACGCCGCCGCCGACCCGGTGTCGCGCTAGAACTTGATCGCGAACCCCAGCAGCGGGATGCCCGGGAAGTAGAACTCCTCGGCGCCAACGGGGCTGCCCAGCGCCAGGTCCACGGCGATCTTCTCGCCCAGCATCCGCACGCCGTACGACACGAACCCGCCCACGTCGTTGCCGTCGAAGGGGACGAACCAGTTTTCGGAGATGAGCGCGATCCGCTTGGTGGCGCGGTGCTGCCCGCCAAGGGTGACGACCGGCTTGTCGGCGAGGGTCCCGCCCACGTATCCCCAGCCGGCGCCCAGCGTAAGGTTGCTTTCGCGCGAGCCGGTCGTGGCGACGCCGTATAGGATCCCCAGCGACTGCCGGCCGCGGCTGCCGTTGTCGTTGGAGCCCCATGGGACCGACGCCATGAGCGCGCCGAGGGCGACCTTGAGCTTGGGTTGCGAGACGACGGTGTACTTGGGGAGCGCGTAAAAAATGTTGTCGGCGAAGTTGTCCGACGGAAAGAGCGACATGCCGGCGCCGAGCGTGAAGCGGTCGGTGACGCCGGTGGCTGCACTGGCGAAGAAGATCCAGAAGTCGGCGAAGTACCCCTCGCCGCGGCGCAGCGGAATGGCGGTGGGGGCGAAGAGCAGGCGTGTGGCGTGCGGGTTTTCCAGCCACAGCACGCCATCGTGCAGCGCGGTGGCGGGATAGGCGCGGACGGTCCGCACCTCGCGGCGCGCCACCGTGGCCGTCATGGCGGCCGACACCACGCGCACCGAGTCGGCGCTAACCATGGTGATGCGACCGACGAGCGTGGTGGCATTGGCCAGCGTGACGGCGTACACCAACGTGGGATCGTCCACGCGCACGGAGTCGAGCGGCACCGGCTGCGCGCGCAGCGGTGCGGCGACGAGGGGCAGCATCACGGCGCCGACGAGCGCCAGACGACGGAGCAGAACGGGCACGAGGCGCATGGCGAGCACTCCGGGGTGGGTGCGAAACGGAATCAGTCGTTATGGACACGGTAACGTGCACCGGGTGGTTTGGCGACCGGGGGGCGGTTGCGCGGTCGGGCTCGTTTATCCACCGTACACCGACGGGTGCCTCGCGCGCCCGGCGGCGCCCCGCATCGGGGGCCCGGGCCATCACTTCACCGGAGTCGTTCATGTCACGCGTCCGTGCTTTCCTCACGCTCAGCACTGTTCCCACGTCCCAGGATGTCGGTTTGCTGCTGCTGCGGCTCTGGCTCGGCGTGAGCATGGTGACGCTGCACGGGCTGGGGAAGGTCGAACGGCTGCAGGCGGATTCGGTCCAGTTCGCCGATCCCTTCGGCTTTGGCGTCGGGGCGTCGCTCACGCTGGCCACGATGGCCGAAGCGGGCGCGTCGGTGCTGCTGGCGCTCGGACTGGGCACCCGGTGGGCCGCGCTGGCGCTGAGCGTCACCATGACCACGGCCTTTGTGTTCGCGCACGGGATGGCGCTCTCGGGCGAGCGCAGCGGCGAGTTGCCGTTCGTGTATGCGGCCGGGTTCGTGGCCGTCCTCGTGATGGGACCGGGTCGCTACAGCGTCGACGCACGCCTGCCCTCGGCGTAGCCGGTGGCGTCGCCCTCGGCGTAGCCGGTGGCGTACCCCTGACGGACGGGAGCGCCGGCCCTAGACTTCGGCGTCATCCGGTCCATCGGCATTCCGTCCCGCAACCCGCCTTCTCTCATGCTCGCTCTTCCCCTGCGCGCCGCCGTGGCTCTCGCGGCGGCCGTGTCCCTCGCCGCCTGCGCGCGGAGCGCCCCGGTCACGGCGCCGTCGCCGGCGCGCGATCCGCGCAACACCCTCAAGGCCGGGCTGTTCGATGCCGGCGAGTACACGTCCAACCTCAAGGTGGTCGCGAAGGCGGTCTCACCCAAGGGGTTTCTGGGCGAGACCAACTCCGACCTGGCCTTCACGGGCCAGTACGTCATTCAGGGCAACTACAACGGCCCGGTGGTGTGGGACATCAGCACGCCGTCGGCGCCGAAGCTGGTGGTGGCCTACGAGTGCCCGGCCTCGCAGAACGACGTGAGTGTGTACAAGAATCTCATGTTCATGTCGGCCGAGGCGATGAACGGCCGCGTGGATTGCAAGCCGGGCGGGATCAAGGATGTGGTGAGCAAGGAGCGCGTGCGTGGCGTGCGCATCTTTGACATCACGAACATCCGCGAGCCGAAGCTGGTGGCCAACGTGCAGACGTGCCGCGGTTCGCACACGCACACGGTGCTCGAAGATCCGAAGGACAAGGACAACGTGTACATCTACGTGTCGGGGTCGTCGGGGATCCGGCCGGCTGGTGAGCTGGCCGAGTGCGTGGCGGCGCCGAGCACCGAGGCCAACTCGTCGCGCTTGCGCATCGAGATCATCAAGGTGCCGCTGGCCAACCCGGCGGCAGCGGTGGTGGTGGGGCGCGCCAACATTTTTGCCGGTCTGGGGGCGGCGGTGAGTCATGGGGCGTCGCCGGCCGACAAGGCGGAGATGGACGCGGCCAAGGCCAAGGGTGCGTTCACGATCATGATCCCGGCGATGAACGAAGAAATGGTGCTGCCGAATCAGTTCGTGAAGCCGGTGCTCGACAGCATCGTCAAGGCGCGTGGGGCGACCGCCGCCACGGCGGCCGATACGGCTGCGGCGCGGCCGGTGGTGAATGCGCTCGTGACCCGCATGCTTGCGGCGCAGGGAATGGACAAGGCACCGGCGAAGGCCACCAGCGTGAGCGAAGGCTCGCAGTGTCATGACATCACCGTGTACCCGGCGCTCGGTCTGGCCGGTGGCGCCTGTGAAGGCCACGGCATTCTGCTGGACATCAGCAACCCGGTGGCGCCGGTGCGTCTTGATGCCGCCGCCGACTCGAACTTTGCGTACTGGCATTCGGCCACGTTCAACAACGACGGCACGAAGCTGCTGTTCTCCGACGAGTGGGGCGGTGGTGGGTCGCCGAAGTGCCGTCCGTTGGACAAGCCGGAGTGGGGCGCCAACGCGATCTTCTCGATCGTGAACAAGAAGCTGGTGTTCCAGAGCTACTACAAAATTCCCACGTACCAGACCAAGAACGAAAACTGCGTGGCGCACAACGGTTCGCTGATTCCGATTCCGGGTCGTGACGTGATGGTGCAGTCGTGGTACCAGGGTGGCATTTCGGTATTCGACTGGACCGATGCGGCGCATCCGATGGAGATCGCGAGCTTCGACCGTGGTCCGGTGGACAGCACGCGCATGGAGATGGGCGGTTCGTGGTCGGTGTACTGGTACAACGGCAACATCGTGAGCTCGGAGATCGCGCGCGGGATGGACGTGGCGCAGTTGGTGCCGAGCGCGTTCATCTCGCAGAACGAGATCGATGCGGCCAACACCGTGAAGTGGGACTATCTCAATGCGCAGGGGCAGCCGAAGATTTCGTGGCCGCCCAGCTTTGCGCTCGCGAAGGCGTACACCGATCAGCTGGAGCGGAAAGGGTGCGTGGCCGCGGCGAAGATCGGTGACATCCGCGCGCAGATTGCGAACGCCGAGAAGGCCACCGGGGCCACGCGCAATGGGGCGCTGAGCGCGCTGGTGACGGATCTCGAGGGGAGCCGCAGCTGCGATCCGGCCAAGGTGGACGCCCTGAAGCAGGCGCTGCAGGATCTGCGGGCGCTGGCGATGTAAGGGGCGGCGTTGCGCGGAGCGCCGTGGCCGTCACTTGCTCGACAAGTGGCGGCCACGGTCGCATCATTGACCCATGATCTCATCAATGCTTTCATCCCGGCGGGCGCCGCGGCTCACCGCCGTCGTTGCGATCGCGGCAACGTGCGCCACCGTTGCCTGTGCCCCGAAGGCCGATACCGTCGCCGACAGCACGGCCGCGGCGGCGGTCGCTGACACGTTCCCGTCGCAGGAAGGGATGATCGACGTTCCGGGCGGTAAGGTGTGGTATCGCCGGATCGGCAACGGGCCGGGGGTGCCGCTGCTGGCATTGCACGGTGGCCCCGGCGGCACGTCGTGCCGCTTCGAGGTGCTGGCGCCGCTGGCCAACGAGCGGCCGGTGATTTTCTACGACCAGCTGGGATCGGGGCGCTCCGAGCATCCCACCGACACCG
>JARIEX010000031.1 GCA_031127095.1 Gemmatimonadota bacterium | reverse complement strand
AGTGTCGGCGCCGGCAACGGTGCGGCGCTTGGTGGACTCGAGGGCGCCGACAAGCATTGCGCCACGCTCGCCGAAGCGGCTGGTGTGCGCGGCAAGACCTGGCACGCCTACCTGAGTCAGCAGGCGCTCGACGGCAAGTCGGTCGTGAATGCGCGCGACCGCATCGGCAAGGGCCCGTGGAAGAACGCCAAGGGCGTGGTCGTGGCCACCAGCGTCGATGATCTGCACAGCGACAACAACAAGTTGTCGAAGGAGAACAGCCTCACCGAAAAGGGCACGGTGGTAAACGGCCGCGGCGACACGCCCAACACACACGATGTCATGACCGGGTCCACGCTTGACGGCCGCGTGTCCACCGACGCCGGCGACAGCACCTGCAAGAACTGGACGAGCAGTGGCGAAGGCGCGGCGCTGGTCGGTCATCACGATCGACAGGGCGGCGGGGTCAATCCGACGTCGTGGGTGTTCGCCCACCCGTCGCGCGGATGCAGTCAGGAGAACCTGAAAGCATCCGGCGGGGCGGGACTCTACTACTGTTTTGCGGTGTGATACTGAACCGCCAACGGCTTAGTGAGCAGGGAGGAGGGTATCAGGATGGAGTGTGCAGGAACGCAGCGCGTGCTTCTCTGCTTCCTCCGCCCTGACACCCTCCACCCTGCTCCCTAAGCATTTGGCCCGTTACATCCCCTGCAGCCAGAACGCGAACCACTGCCGGATCCGCCCGAGGCGGTCCACCAGCAGCCACGGTTCACCGGTGCGCGACAGATCATGATTGGAGCGCGGATAGCGCACCATCTCCACCGGCACGCCCTGCTTCTTCAGCGACATGAACCAGATCTCCGCACTCCCCATCGGAGTGCGGTGATCTTCTTCACTCTGCACGATCAGCATCGGCGTTTTCACCTTCTGCACGTAGCGGATCGGCGAGAGCGTGTCGTACAGCGCCTGATTGTCCCACGGCTTCCCGTAGAACTCGAACTCGGTGAGCCCCTGCGCGTCGCTGCTGCCGTACCAGTACGTCCAGTCGGTGATGGTCCGGTCGGTCTCGATCGCCTTGAAGCGATCGGTTTTCGTGGCGATCCACGTGGTCATGAAGCCGCCGTACGAGCCGCCCGTGGCGCCCATCTTCGTGCTGTCCACGTCAGCGCGCGCCGCCACGATGTCCACGGCCTTCATCAGGTCGTCGTAGTCTTCCATCCCCCAACGGCCGCGCGTGCTGTACGTGAAGTCCGCGCCGTAGCCACTCGAGCCGCGTGGGTTCGTGAAGAGCACGAACATCCCCTGCGCCGCGAGATTCTGGAACTCGTCGAACCAGCCTTCGCCGTAGGCCGAGTGCGGGCCGCCGTGGATGTAGATCACCATGGGATACTTCTTGCCCGGGGTGTATCCGTACGGCTTCATCAGCCAGCCTTCGATCTCCAGGTTGCCGACGCTCTTGTACGTGAAGCGCTCGGCGTCGCTCCATGCGACCGCCTGATTCACGGCGTCGTTGAACTGCGTGAGCTGCCGCTCGCCCACACCATCGGCGGTGGCCACAAACAGTTCGGTGGGCTTCGTCATCGAGGTTGACGTGTAGGCCATCACCTTGCCCGCGGCGTCGTAGCTCGCGCCGCGCAGCTGACGACGCCCACCCACCAATTCCTTCGGGGCGCTCTTGCCCGTGAGATCAGCGCGTAGGATCGCGGTGCGCCCGCCGATGTCAGCCGCGAACTGCAGGTGGCCCGTGGCGAGCCAGAACAGCGACCCCGGCTCGAACTGCCAATCGCCCAGCAGATTGCGCGGCGTGCCGCCGGCGGCGTCCACCACGTAGATGCGCGCGGACTTCACCCGCGACGGACGGCCCACGAACGCCAGCTGTTTGCTGTCGGGCGACCACGTGAGCTCCGACTCCGCGCCCATCCACTCGCTCACCTTGCGCGGCGTGCCGCCGGTGCTGGCCACCACGTACAGGTCCGTGTCGTTGCGATCGGCTTCGTCGCGCGCCTTGTTGTACGGCAACGTGGCGAGCGAGTCGCGCTCCAGATCGACCACCGAATCCGCGCGCAGTCGCGCGTCGGCCACGAAGGCGATCCACTTGCCGTCGGGGGACACTTCCGCCCCGCGATGTGAGTACAGCGCCGTCGTGAGCTGCTGCTTGGCGGTGTCGCCTACCGTCTGCCGCCACAGCTGCGCCGGACGCCAGCTGCGCGCCTCGGCGCGCCCCGGGACAAAGCCCACGCCGTTCACCTTGTACGACATGTCCGTCACGTGACGGCCGTCGAAACGGGCCGGCTCGGTGGGACGCGTGATGGCGTCGAAGGTGGGCTTGGCCATCGGCTGCATGCGCGCGAACGGATTAGCGCCATTCCGCGCTGTGGTGTCGCGACGGGCCGGCTCAGTGAACACGGCGAACGAGCCATCGAGCGGCATCGACCCATTCGCATACGTCCCAACCTGAATCGCTTCACCACTGGGCTGGTCGAGGCGAATGGCCCACGTATTCCCCTGCCCGCCCGCGCGCGGTGAGGTGAAGAACAGATACTTGCCGTCGGGCGACCAGCGCGGAGTGCTGCTTTCGGTGCTGGGCGACGTCCATCGCTGCGGCGCGCCGCCGGCCGTGTTCACCACCCAGACCTCGCTGTGCCGCTTGTTCTCGGTCTCCACGGCCTTGGTGACCGTCATCGCCACGCGCTTGCCGTCGGGGGAGACCGCCGGCGAGCTCACGGACACCACGCGGTACCAATCGGCCAGCGTCATCGCGCGCCCACCGGCAGGCGGCTGGGCCAGCAGCGCAGCCGGGGACGCGAGTAGCAGGGCGGCCACGGCCGCAGTGGGGCGGCGGAGGGAGCGGAGGGTCAGTCGGACCATAGCGGAGCTCGCAGTGAGAATCGGGGGATCCAGCGCCGGACACAGTGACGGAATAGTACCAAACAGTGATAGACCCCGCATTTCGCGCTTGCCTCAACGCCCTTCGTGCCCTAGCATGGTGGCTGCGCGGTGGAGCGACCGTGCACACCCACGCATCCCCGGTCTCCAAGCGGCTTGGGACGCACCTGTCGGATTTCGGTACCTGTATGCCCGATGTCCCACCCTTTTTTCGAGGAGGTGATCATTTGTCTAGTCACAGTTCCTTTGCCGGTTCGTTCTGGGCACACGATCTCCTGATCGACGCCCGGTAACGGGTTTACCGGTTCGGGATCGTTTTCGAACCGGCAAGGAGTCAGAAGGGCCGCCACGGATCACTCCGGGGCGGCCCTTCTTCCGTTCCTCGTACCGCACAGGCGCCTACTTCACGGGGCGCGACATCGTGGCGAGTTTCGCGTCCGCGGCGCGCACCAGCGCATACGCGAACTCCACCGTGCCGCGATAGAACGCGGGGTCCACCTTGTCCGCGTCGTCCCCCGCCTTGTGGTAGTCCGGGTGATCCTCGACGCCCAGATACAGGAACGGGATTCCCTTGGCGTGGAACGCGGCGTGGTCTGACGAGCCGGTCCAGTCGTCCCCCGGCTTGAGATCCTTGGTGTCGTGCCCGAAGCGGATGGTCACCGACGATAACGTGGCCGCGGCCTCGGCGATGGGCTTCAGCGCGGGGGCGTGCGACGCGCCCGCCACCCACAGCGCCTTGCCGTCCTGACGCGCCACCATGTCGAGATTGATGTTCATCGCGATACGTTCGAGCGGCACGGGCGGCGCATTCACGAACGCCTTCGACCCCACCATCCCCGACTCCTCGGCGTCGAAGAACGCCAGCATCACATCGTGCGTTGGCGGCTCCCGCAGCAATCGTTCCGCGATGGTGAGCAGCGCCACGCAGCCGCTGGCATCGTCATCGGCCCCGTTGAACACCTCGCCGTTGCGCACGCCGAGGTGGTCGTAGTGCGCGCTGAGCACCAGCACGGGACCGCCGGCCGTGGTGCCCGGAATGCGCGCCACGATGTTGGCCCCCACCGTGTCGCTGCCGGCGCGTGGACGGAGCGCGACCGGCATGGTGTAGCCCGCGCCCATCGGCTTCGCGCCCATGGCCGTGAGTTCACCAATGATCCACGCCCGCGCGCGGGCCGATCCGGCGGTCCCGGCGCGGCGCCCTTCCATGCTGTCGGCCGCCAACGCCCCCAACCGCTGCATCAGGCGCTCCGTGATGGCATCACCGGCAGTCGCGCGCTGCGCCTGCACAGCGGAAGCCGCCACGGTGGTCACGAGCAACGCCGTCACACACGCGGTGGAGCACACGCGTACGCACGCGGTCCGCAGGGCGACGGTCGCCGCGCGGAGACGGGGGACCCGATGGATGGACACGCTGCTCATTGAAACCATACCCCTGACTGTCCGGTAAGCCGTGCGCGCACCACGAAGGCGGTCGCCGTCGCGGTGACGTCGGTAATTTGTACGGTGCGCACGCTGCTGCCCATCACGACCCCGGGGGCCATGGGGCCGTTCAGCAGCCGCATCAGCTCCGTGCGCACGGAATCCAGCTGCGCGCCCAGCGCCACGCGCCCGCCGTTGGTGGCGCGCCGCAGCGCCCGCCCCACCAGCGGCGCCCCCAGCGTGGCCTTCACGCGCGACAGCCGCCCGCGGCTCTCCAGCGACCAGTCGAGATCATCGAGGCGTAATTCGCGCGCCTCGGCGTCCCAGCGCAGCCGTGAGGTGAGCGTGAGCCGGCCGCGCAGCGATCCGGACACCGTGAGGTCGATGCGCACACTGTCGCGCACACCGCGCACGTGCACGCTGTCCACCCGCACCGTCCCGGTGGCGGTATCGGCCGCCAGCAGCACCGCCGCCCGGCGTTCGAGCTCCGCGAAGGGCAGTTCCACGCTGACGGGTACGGAGTAGTCCGCCGGGGCCGTGCCCAGCGTGAGCGCGGGCAGCGGCTTCCGCAGCACCGCAGGCTTCACACCGGCGATGACGCGCGGCCGCGCGTACAGCACCATCGTGGTGATGAGGCTCGGCCCGTTGCCCGCGAACGGGGTGACCTGCACCGCCTGCGGATCGAGCACCAGCCAGAGCGCGTTCGACGAGTCGAGCGCGGTGGGCTCGAGAAAGCTGGTCCAGAGCGAATCGGCCAGCGGCCGGAAGTCACCCACCTCCGGAATCGTGCGCTCGGCGTCGGCCGCGAACGTGGCGAGCTGCCGATCGATCACGCTCTGCAACGTGGGGGTGGCGTTCACGCCCAGTGCCGTAACCGTGCACGGATCCACGAGGGTGGCGGCCAGCTTCGTATCCCGCGCGCCGATTTTCCAGTCGCGGCGCCAGTAGAGCGTGGTGCTCATCGCGGTGGTGGCGCGACGCATGGCCTCGGGGGCGTAGCCGCAGCTGGCGATACCGGCCGCCCCACCGATGGTGCCCAGGCGCGCGCGATACGCGAGCGGCGCGTCGATGAACAGCTGCGGGCCGTCGGCACGCAGCCGCAGCGGCTCGCGGCGATACGTGTATTGATGACACACCAGCCCGATCGCGGCGCAGCGCGCAGCGCTGAGCGAATCGCTGGCGGGAAAGATCGAGTCCAGCGACGGCACGAGCGCACGCAACACGTACGTGACGCGCACCGGGATCACGGCGAGATCGCCCAGCGGCGCCGGGGCAGCGACACCCACCGGCACGGTCGCCGGCGCGGGCGCCGGCGTGGGCGCCGAGACTGGCGCCGAGACCGACACCGGCGTGGGGTTGGTGACCGGGGCCGTGTTAGTCGTACAGGCGGCGAGGACGGCCACGGCCAACGGGCCCCACGCCGGCCGCCACCACGTTCGTCCGATCATTCGGTTCGCCCTGCCACCCGTCTCGCGCATGTCTCCGCACCGTCCCCGTCTGGGAATCCCCGTGGGCCGCCGCCTGATTGCGGCCGCCGCACTCTCCTGTACGCTAGCGACTCTCGCGCCCGCCGTGCTGTCGGCCCAGATGGGCGGCGGTGGCATGGGCGGCGGCATGGGTGGCCGCGGCGGTGGAATGAGTGGCGGCATGGGCGGCGGCGGGATGGGGGGACGTGGGGGCGGCCCAGGGGGCGGACGGGGCGGCGGCACCATGACATCGCCGGCCGACATGGCGCGCGACAACCTCAAGCAGGCCGACCCGATCGCGTTCCTGCTGGACCGCAAGAAGCCGCTCGACCTCACCAAAGCGCAGAGCGCGTCGCTCAAGGCGCTGCGCAAGGAGATGCAGCGCACGCAGCAGCCGCTGTTCAAGAGTCTCGAGCAGTTGTCCGACGACAGGCCACCGCGCGGGCAGCGCGGCGGCGGGATGGGCGGTGGTGCGCCCGGTGGTGCGCCCGGTGACATGCCCGGCGGGGCGCCCGACACGGTGCGCGCCCTGATCGGCCGGCTGGCCGACGTGCAGGACAGCTTCCGCGACCGCGCGCGCGAACAGCTCTCCGAGATGCAGCGCACCCGGGCCGATTCGCTCATGCAGGTGCGGCTCGCCGACGAGCGCGCCCGGTCGGGACGGGGGCGCGAGCAGCGGACACCGCGGCGGTAGCACGCGCGCCGGTCACGCGTAGCTTTCGGCTCTCTCCCACCCCGAGCCCCGCTGTGACCCGCTGCTCCCCCTCCACGTTCCGGCCCCGTCGCGGCGCCACCCTCCTGCTCGTCGCCGCGCTCGCGTGGTCGGCCCCTGCGGCCGCGCAATCGGCCCCACCCACGGCGGCGCCCGCCACCGCGAACGCGGCCAAGCTCGATCCGCCGCTGCAGGACGCCCTGCGCAACGGACGCGCCGCGCGGGTCATCGTCCTCGGCGCGACGCAGCTGTTTGCGCCCGTGGGGGGACTGGACACTTTCATCGCCGCGCACCCCACCGACAATCGCCGCACCCTGCGCCGCGACGTGATCCGCACCCTCAAGGACAACGCCGCCCGCGAACAGGCGCGCATTCTGCAGGCGCTGCACCGGGAGCGCGCCGACCAATCGCTCTGGATCCTGAACGCGATGTCGATGGAGCTCAGCGCCGCGGACATCGCGCGCGCCAGCACGCTCCCCGAGGTGCTGTTCGTCTACGCCGGCGGTGAGGTGCTTGCCCCGCCCCGTGCATCACACGCCCCCATCACGCTCGTCCCCGCCACCCCCGCCCCGCCCTTCTCGGACGCCGGCAAACGCGTGGCGTGGAACGTGGCCCATCTCAATGCGCCGCGGGTGTGGCGCGACTTCGGCAATGCCGGACAGGGCGCGGTGGTGGCCGTGTTCGACAACGGCGCCAACTACGTGCACAGCGACCTGCGCAATCACCTCTGGCGCAACGCCGGTGAAACGCCCAACAACGGCGTGGACGACGACCGCAACGGGTACACCGACGACGTGTACGGCTTCGATTTCGGCGCCATGAGCCCGAACGTGCGCGACACGAGCAGCGGGCGACAGCACGGCACCATGACCTCCGGCATCACCGTGGGCGACGGCACCGGGGGCACCATCACCGGCGTCGCCCCGCGCGCGCAGCTCATGCTGCTCAAGATGACGGCGGGGAACGTTTACGGCGCCGGCAACCGTCCGGTGTCCGCCGCGCTTGGCTACCAATACGCCCTCGAGCAGGGGGCCGACATCCTGAGCATGAGCTTCAGCCTGCCGGCGCTGGGGAACCTGCGCGGCTACTGGCGCATGATGAGCGATCATGCCGTGGCTGCGGGGCTGGTGCTGGTGGGTGGGGCCGGCAACTTCCGCCTCACGCAGCCGCTGCCGGTGCAGCACCAGTCACCCAAGGACGTGCCCAGCGTGATCTCGGTGGGCGGCATCGACACCACGAACACGTTGGTGTCGTTCAGCAGCATGGGCCCCGCCGAGTGGAGCACCGTCGCGTTGTACGGCGATTACCCGATGCCCGCCGGCATCGTGAAGCCCGACGTGGTGGCCTATCCCGGCGAAGGGTTCCCGGTGCTCAGTATTACCGACAGCGGATATATCGACACCAACGCCGTGCGCATCCGGGGCAACTCCTTCGCCGGGCCGCAGGTTGCCGGGATCGCGGCACTCATGCTCACCGAGCGGCCGGCCATGACCGTGTGGCGCCTGCGGTCGCTGCTGGAAGGCACCGCCCACGATCTAGGCGCTCCGGGGAAGGACAACCAATTCGGCTTCGGGCGCGTGGATGCCTACGAGGCGGTGCGCGCGGCGCGGGCCACGCCGCGCCGGTAGCGGGGTGAGCCCAGCGGCTCGTTGCCATCCGTTACACTGGGACGGATTGTCCGGGCCAGCCGGTGGTGATACCTTTCCACTAACCAGAATAACATGTAGTCTTGGTATCCATGACGCTGATGCCGTTCTTTACTACGAAGCCGATCGGCGAGGGCACGGGACTCGGGCTCTCCGCCGTCCAGGGCATCGTGGCGCAGCACGGCGGCTACGTGTGCATCGACAGCGCGCCGGGGCACGGCACCACGATCACCACCATCTGGCCGGCGGACGCCGACCATGCCGTGGCACCGACCGCCACGCCGAGGGCGACCACGTCACCCGCGGACCTCGGCAGTGCACCGCTACGCGGCGTGACCGTGCTGGTGGTGGACGATGAAGACGTGGTGCGCATGGTGGTGGCCCGCATGCTCGAACGCGCCGGCGCCACCGTGCAGATGGCCGTGAACGGCGCGCAAGCCCTGGAGCATATCACCACGCATGGTGCTCCCTCGCTGGTGCTCACCGACGTCGTCATGCCGGTGATGGGGGGGCTGGAGCTGGTGCAGCGGATCGGCGCGCAGTGGCCCGACCTGCCGGTGCTGGTGATGTCCGGCTATCCCGCCGCGCCCACCGACACCGCCGCCGACATCAGCCACATCGTGATCGACCTCCCCAAGCCGTTCGGCATGAACCTGATGCTGCAGCGGGTGTCAGCGAAGATGGGCACGCGCGGCGGGATCGCTACGCGCTGAGCGTGGACGGCACCCCGCCGAAGCGCCGGTCACGGGCGGCGTAGTCGGCAAACACCGCGTCAAGATCGGCGGTAGACAGATCGGGGAAGTTCACGTCCAGAAACGCGAGTTCGGCGTACGCACTCTCCCAGAGCAGAAAGTCCGACAGCCGGCGCTCACCGCCGGTACGCAGCACGAGGTCCACGGGGGGAATGAGACTGCCGCTAACTGCGGGAGAACCCAACGCGGGAGAACCCAACGCGGGAGAACCCTCCGCTCCCGCCTGGGCGAACGCCTCCTGCATCGCGGCGCGGCTCGAGTAATCGACCGCGACCCGCAGATGCATGCGCGTGCCGTGCGCCGTGCGTGCCTCGGCCGCCGCGATCGCGTCGGCGAAGGCCTTGGGCAGGCGGTCCCGACGGCCAATCATCGACAGCCGGATCCCGTGCGTGACCAATTTGGCCAGCTGATGCTCGAGGTGCGAGGCGAACAGATCGAACAGAAACCCCACCTCCTCGGCGGGGCGCTTCCAGTTGTCGCTGGAGAAGGCGTAGAGGGTGAGCTGCGCCACGCCCCGCTGCGCGCAGTGCGCCACCACCTCGCGCGCCGTGTGCGCCCCGCGCACATGCCCCATCCAGCGGGGACGGCCCAGCCGGGTGGCCCAACGGCCGTTGCCGTCCATGATGACGGCCAGATGCGACGGCACGTGCGTCATGCGCCCCCCACGCGCCGGATCAGCGCTTCCATGTGCGACAGATACTGTTCCAGCGCGAGGCGGCCGGCGGGCGCCAGCCGGTACTCGGTGCGCGGGATGCGCCCCTCAAAGCCTTTCGTGCACGTGATGTAGCCGGCCTCCTCGAGCTTGCGTGCATGCACCGACACGTTGCCGTCCGACGTCTCGAGCAGCGCCTTGAGCTCGTTGAACGACAGCGTGTCGTGCACGGCGAGCGAGCTCACGATCGCCAGCCGCACGCGCTCGTGAATGAGGCGGTCGAGCGCCATCGGCATGGAGCGGTCGCCATCCACGGCCGTCAACGGCGCGCGCCTCGCGCTCGGCGGGTGGGCCTCGGTGACGTGTGGCGCGTCGTGATGCGCGTCGTCGCGCAGTGCGCGCGCGGTCCCATCGAGTCGTTTAGCCACCATGCCTCCGGGCAATGCGCACGCCGAACACCACGTGCAGGACACCGAAGCCGAGCGCCATCATCAGGTCGCCATCGACTGCGGGGAGAAAGAGCGCCATCACACCGAGGGCCAGAAAGCCGATCCCCATGAGTGGCACGGCGCGGATGGAAAAGGTGCCCGCGGTGGTCACCCCCATGCCGTACAGCAGCAACCAGACGCCGGGGAGCACGCGCGCGACGATGCGCGGCTCGATGCCGGGGGTGTACGGGTCCACGAGCGCCAGCGTGAGCACCGCCCCCACCAGAATGCCGGGCCAGAAGCTGAGGAGAAACTTCCGCGCCGGAACGCTGAGCAGCAGCGCCCCGCTCGCGCCCACGCGGCGGCGCATCTTGCGCAGCATGGCCCAGCCGCCCAGCGAGGCGCCGAACACGGCCGCCGCCAGCCACACCAGCAGCCAGCGCCCGGGCGTGGGTTGCCGGTCGGCCAGCGGCGCGGCCGCCAGCGCGGTGACGCCGAGCCCCACGAGTCCCCACCCCGGCACGTCGGTGAACGAGGCGGCCCCCTCCATCGTGCGACGGATGAACGACAGATCCCGTAGCGCCCGGTCGTGCAGCGCCGGCGGCTCGGGGGATGCGTCGGCGCGCAACGGTTTGATGGTCCGGTCGGTACGGGTCATGCACGGCGTGCTGAAAGGTCCCCTCGGGCAGCATAGGCATACTTTATGATGCAAAGTACTTCGACCATCGCGGGCCCGCAAGCGCCCTGCCCCCGTCCGAACACCTCAGGTCACCACGCCCGCTCCGCCCCTGTCCAGTCCAGGAAGCTGCCCGAGCGCTCCATCGGCAGCCGCTCCATCTGGCTCAATAACCCGCTCGCCGCCTCGTCGATCGGCACCCGGAACGCCGGGCCGTCCGGCGTCGTGGCGAAGTGCCCCGGGTTGCCCAGCAGCAGCACCACGCGCTCATCGTGCAGATCATGCGCCAGCGCCCGCATGTGCATGTGCAGCGCCGCGCTGCTCGCACAGGTGGCGTAGTCCCCGCCCTGCGTCTTGCCGGCCAGCGATCCCAACCACGTGCTCACCACCAGCACCCGCGCCCCGTCCCGGCTGGTCAAAAACGGCAGCAGCGTGCGCACCAACAACAGCGGCGCCACGGCGTGCCGGCGGTAGTGCTCGGTGAGGCCGGTCCCCGACAACGTGGATAACAGCTCGTCTCGCTCTCCGTCGGCCAGCTTGTCGTGCGGGCCGGGCTCGGCGGGGGCGATGATGAGCTGATCCAGCGTTTCGGTGAGGCGCTCCAGCACGGGCACCGCATCGGCCATCATCGACGCATCGGCGGGGTCGAGGGCGATCAGCTCCAATCCGCCGTACTCGGCCCGCAGATCCGCCAGCACCGGCACGCGCGCCGGATTGCGCGCCGCCGCGTACACCTTGTCGCCGCGCATGAGGCACTGCCGCACCAGCTCCACGCCGAGCGGGCGGGCCGCACCGGTGACGAGGGTGCGACGGGGCGCGGCCAGCGCGTGCATCCCCGCGCCGCTCACGACGCGCCCCCGCGCATGCCGTGCAACACCGCTTCCACGGCACTCACCGTGGCGTCGATTTCGAGGGGGCGGTTGGCGCGCGGGTAGTCCTCGCGCTGGTGCAGCTCCACCAGCATGCCGGGATCCTTGAGTACGTGTCCGGTGAGCACCGCAACCACGGTGTCACCCGCTCCGATGATACCGTCGCGCACCAGCTGGCGCACGCCGGCCACGCTGGCCGCACTGGCCGGCTCGCACCCAACCCCCGCCGCGTCGATGGTGACCTTGGCGTCGATGATCTCCTCGTCGGTGGCGGCAATCACGAGGCCGTCGGTTTCGCGAATCGCGCGCACGGCGCGATCCCACGACGCCGGATCACCGATGCGAATGGCCGTCGCGATGGTCTCGGCCTGCACCGTATAGCGGGCGGCGAAATCCTCACGGAAGGCGCGCGCGAACGGCGCCGCCCCGGCTGCCTGCACGCTCACGAGGCGCGGCACTTTGGTGATGAGCCCCAGCGAGCGGGCTTCGCGCAGCGCTTTGCCGAAGGCCGCCGTGTTGCCCAAGTTGCCGGCCGGCAGCACGATGAAGTCGGGCGCGTTCCATCCCAGCTGCTGCAGCAGCTCGAACACGATGGTTTTCTGCCCTTCCACGCGCCACGGATTGATGGAGTTGAGCAGATAGATGCCCAGCTCGCGCGAGGCCTGCTGCACCAACCGCAGGCAGGCGTCGAAGTCGCCCTTCACCAGCAGGGTGCGCGCGCCGTACGACAACGTTTGCGCGAGCTTCCCCAGCGCGATCTTGCCGGCGGGCACGAACACGAGTCCCGGGATGCCCGCCTGCGCCGCATACGACGCCAGTGCCGCCGACGTGTTGCCGGTGCTGGCACAGGCCACCGCGCTGGCCCCGATGCGCACCGCCTGCGTGGTCCCCACGGTCATGCCGCGGTCCTTGAACGAACCGGTGGGGTTGTGCCCTTCGTGCTTGATCAGGAGGCCATCACACCCCGTGTACTTCGCCAGCGCCGCGCGTGACAGCAACGGCGTGTTGCCCTCGGGGTGGCTCACGATGGCGTCACCGGCGCCCGGCATCACGATCGACTCGAAGCGCCACACCCCCGACGCATGCCCCATCGGCACCACACAGCAGTGCTGCGCGAAGCGGTGCTTGAGCGCGTTGGGCGGCAGCGGCGCGCCGAACTCGTCCACCGGCGCGCGGTGAATGATCTCGAGCAGGCCGCCGCACGACGGACAGTCGGGCGCCGGATCGAGCGGCGACAACAGCTGCCCGCAGGCGGCACATCGCTGAACACTCTGCTCGGCGCCGGCCGGCAATCCCGTCACCCCCGCGGGGAGCCAGATCGCGTCGGGCCGCAAGGTCGGGGCAAAGGGCGAGGTCATGACGGCGTGAGCTGAAGGATGTCGTTGAGCACACCGGCGGCCGTGACCGCCGGACCGGCCCCCGGGCCGGTGATGACGAGCGGATGCTCGCGGTACCGCGTCGTGGTGAACACGATCTGGTTGTCGGTGCCGCGCAACCCCGCCAGCGGGTGCGTGAGCGGCACCGCGCACAGCCCCACCTTCACGGTGCGGGCCGTGGCGTTGAGCACGTAGCGCAGCACGCGCCCCTGCGTCGCCGCCGCGGCAAACCGGTCGGCCCACGCGGCATCCTGCTGCGCCAGCGAGGCCAGAAACTTCGGCAGCGGCATCGCACGATACGCCGTGGGCACGAGCGACTCCACCGTGACATCGGCCAGATCGCCGGCGAAGCCCATCATGCGCGCGAGAATCAGCGCCTTGCGTGCCACGTCCATCCCCGACAGATCGTCGCGTGGATCGGGCTCGGTGAAGCCGCGCGTCATCGCATCGCGCAGCGCCTCGCTGAACGCGCGCCCCTTGCCGATCTCGGTGAGCAGGAAGCCCAACGTGCCCGACGTGCACCCCTCGATGCGCAGCACGGTGTCGCCGGTTTCCACCAGCTTCGCATAACTGTCCATCACCGGCAGTCCGGCCCCCACGGTGGTTTCGTGCAGCAACCGCGACCCGTGCGCCGCCGCCAGCGCGCGCAGCGACGCCACCTCGGCCCGCGGCGCCGACAATGGCCGCTTGTTGGCCATCACGATATCCATGTTGGCCATGATCGCCGCGCGGATGGCCGGCAGCGTTTCGTGCGCCGTGACATCCACCAGCACCGGACGCGACAGCGCATGCGTGCCGATATGCGCCACGGCATCAGCGGCCGATGCCGCGCGCCCGCCGGCCATGGTGGCCAGGGCCCCGCCCGCCTCCTTGGCGCGCGCATACGACGCCAGCTGGCGCGCACTGAGGCCATCGGGGGCGAACACGTAGCCGCTGCGGTCGATGAGTCCCACGATGGTGGGCTTCACGCGGCGCCGCACACGCGGCAGCATGCGCAGCAGTTCCCGCCCGATCAGGCCGACGCCCAGCAGCACCACCTCGAGCCGGTCGTCTTCGCGCAGGCCACCGCCGCCGATCTTGTCGAGCTGAAATTCGTCGTGCACCGCGCGCGCCGCTGTTTCGGCGTCCGCCTCGGCGATCACCACGGAGATGTTGAGTTCACTCGATCCCTGCGCGATGGCCACGATGTTCACCCCGGCCGTGGACAGGGCGGTGAACATGCGCGACGCGATGCCCGGCACGCCGGCCATACCCAACCCGACCACCGCCAGGGTGGCCATGCCGGACTGCACGTCCATCCCCTCGAGTTCGCGACGCGACAGTTCCAGCGCGAACGCCTGCTCCAGCGCCGCCCGCGCCTCGCCACCGCGTTCGGCGGGCACGCACAGACAGATGGAGTGCTCCGATGACGCCTGCGAGATGAGCGTGACGGAAATCCCCGCCTGCTGGAGGGCGGCGAAGGTGCGCGCCGCGATACCGGGCACACCAAGCATGCCGTTGCCCGTCACCGTCACGAGCGCCTGGTGGCGCACCACCGACAACGCCTTCACGGGGTAGCGCGTGAGCGTGTGCCGTACCGAGATCTCGGTGCCGGCCGCCGTGGGGTCGGCAAAGGGACGCACGAACACCGGCACACGCACGCGGGCCAACGGAATGAGTGCGCGCGGATGCAGGACCTTGGCCCCGTAGTACGCCAGCTCGGCCGCTTCGCGGACGTTGAGCTGCGGCACGATCCGCGCCGAACTCACGAGGCGCGGGTCGGTGGTCATCAACCCCGGCACGTCCTTCCAGAGCGTGATGCGCGTGGCGCGCAGCGCGCGGCCCAGCACGGTGGCCGTGAGGTCGCTGCCACCGCGCCCCAGCGTCACGAGTGCGCCGTCAGCGGTACCGCCCACAAAGCCCGGGATCACGGCGAACACCCGTTTGGTGAGGAGTGGCCGCAGCTGCGTACGCACCTCGCGGTCGGTGGCGGCGAGATCGGGGAACGCACCACCGAAGACGCCGTCGGTGCGGATCAGCGTCGCCGCCTCCACGTACTGCGCCTTGGCCCCACGCGCCAGCAGCCCCGCCACCACCAGTCGCGCCGACAACTGCTCGCCGCGCACCACGAGAAAGTCCTGCGTGCGCGGCGTGAGCTCGCGCAGCGAGGCGACCCCGTGCGCCAGTGTGCGCACTTCGGCAAAGGCGGCGTCGAGCTCGCGCAGCAGCGTGGCGCGCGCGCGCGCATTCCCGATGATCCCCGTGGCCACCGCGCGATGTCGCTTGTGCAGCCGGCTGATGAGATCGTCGGCTGCACGGCTGTCACCGGCGCGCGCCGCCACGGCCACCGCGAGCAGTGCGTCGGTCACGCCGGCCAGCGCCGACACCACGGTGACCACGCGCGCGGCGCGCGGCGCGAGGATGAGGTCGATGGCGTGGCGCACCGCGGCGGCATCGGCCAGCGAGGCGCCGCCAAACTTGAAGACGTCGACCTCAGCGGGTCGCGGGGCGGAACGGGGGCGCACTGGCGGCATGGGACCGTCTGACGATGAGACCGATCGGACGACCCAGCCCTACTATTAAGCCGGATCATCGGGGGTACTCCCGCACACTAGTCCGGGCTGCTTCACCTGTCCACACCCGTTCGCACCGGCGGTGCACTGGCATACCTTTCGGAGGTTTGCCGGACGTCACCATTCCGAGTGGCGACCTCGTCCCGATTTTCCGTGGATATGACCGTCCCTGTCGAAGCGCCCTTCGCCCCGTTCATCCCTGCGACTGCTCCCCTGCCGGAGCGTCTCGGCGGCCTCACACGCCTGGCGCACAACCTCGCGTGGAGCTGGAACCGCGATGCGCGGTTGCTGTTCAAGGAAATCGATGAGAGCCTGTGGCACCGGCTGCGCCACAACCCGATCCGGTTGCTGCAGCTGATCGATCCGGCGCGCCTCACGGTGCTGGCCGACGACCCGGTGTTCTGTGCCCGCTACGACCGTGCCATGCAATGGCTGTCGTCGGAGCAGTCCGACGAGCACACGTGGTACGCCCGCACGTTTCCCGAGCTGCGCGGCCAGACGGTGGCGTACTTCTGCGCGGAATTCGGCGTCCACAATTCCGTGCCGATCTACTCCGGCGGCCTTGGTGTGCTGGCGGGCGATCACCTCAAGACGGCCTCGGATCTTGGCGTGCCGCTGGTGGCCGTGGGCATTCTCTACCGGCAGGGATACTTCGACCAGCACATCCGCGTGGACGGCTGGCAGGAAGACTCCAACGAGGGCATCGACTTCAACGCCGTGCCGATCGTGGCGTTGCCGGGACGGGACGGCGCGAAGCATCTGGTCACGGTGAACACGTTCGGTCGCGACATCCACATCCGCGTCTGGAAGATGCAGGTGGGTCGCGTGCCGGTGTATCTGCTGGACTCCGACCTGCCGGAGAACCATCCGGACGACCGGCCGTTGCTGTCCAAGCTGTACTCCGGCGGCCCGGCCATGCGGCTGCGTCAGGAGTGGCTGCTCGGGATCGGTGGCGTGCGCGCGCTGCGCGCCCTCGGCATCGCGCCGGCGGCGTGGCACGCCAACGAGGGACACGCGGCGTTCATGATGGTTGAACGCGTGCGCGAACTGTGCGCGCAAGGCGTGTCGTATCCGGAGGCGGTGAAGCGCGTCCGCAACTGCAGCGTGTTCACCACGCACACGCCGGTGCCGGCGGGCCACGATCACTTCGGCGTGAACGAAGTGCGACAGTGCGCGGGTGGCTACTGGCACGAGATGGGGATTGACGCCGAGACGTTCCTGCGCATCGGCTACATGCCGGAGTCGGGCATGGGCGTGTATCACATGACGGCCGCGTCAGTCCGGCTGTCGCGCCGCGTGAATGCCGTGTCGCGCCGTCATGGCATCGTGACGCGCGACATGAGCCGGTCGCTCTGGAACGGCCGTGAGGCGGAACACGTCCCGGTCGGCCACGTCACCAACGGCGTGCATCTGGCCACGTGGATGGCCAATCCCATGATGAAGCTGCTCGACGAGCACCTCGGACCGGCGTGGGGGCACAGCAGTGACCCGGCGCTGTGGGAACAGGTGCTGTCACTCGACGACGAGGCGCTGTGGTACACCCACACGCGGCTCAAGAGCACCCTCATGCGCCTCGTGCGGGAAGAGGCGCGCAGCGCGTTCGCCAAGCGCACCATCGAAGCCACGCAGCTCGTCGGCGCCGGCACGCTGCTCGATCCGAAAACGCTCACCATCGGCTTCGCGCGCCGCTTTGCGACGTACAAGCGCGCCGACCTGATCTTCCGTGACGTCGAGCGGCTGCGGAAGCTCGTCACCAACGTGCAGCGCCCCGTACAGATTGTGTTCGCCGGCAAGGCCCACCCCGCGGACAATCCGGGCAAGCAGGTGCTGCAGAACGTCTATCACTTCACGCGCGATCCCCAATTCGAAGGGCGCGTGGCGTTCGTGGAAGACTACGGCATGCACTTGGCGCACCTGCTCGTGCAGGGCGTGGATCTGTGGATGAATCTGCCGCGCGTCCCGCTGGAAGCGTCGGGCACGAGCGGGATGAAGGCCGCGCTGAACGGCGTGCCGCAGATCTCCACGATCGACGGGTGGTGGGAGGAAGGGTACGAAGGCAACAACGGCTGGGCGATCACGCCGGAAGAAGACGACGACGCCGGCATCAGCACGTCGAACCGTCTCTACGAACTGCTCGAACAAGAAGTGGTGCCGCGCTTCTACGACGTGGACAAGAACGATCTGCCACGCCGCTGGCTGGCCACCATGAAGCATTCGATCCGCGTGGCGGGGCAGCAGTTCACGGCGCGCCGCATGGTGGAGCAGTACGCGCGAGCCTACTACGCCCCGTCGATTCTCGCCGACTCGCTGCCAGACGATCCACCGATCGCCTAACGGCGAGGTACCGACATGACCGCGCCCGCCATGCCCACCCCCGGCTTCGGGGCACCCGTGATCCGGGTGCCCGACGGCGGGGCGCCGACGATCGTGCACCTGACATCGGAGTACAGCCCGTTCGCCCGAACGGGCGGGCTGGCCGAGGCGGTCATGGGACTGGCCAACCAGCAGGTGAAGGACGGCGCGAACGTGGTCGTGTTCGTGCCGTTGTACCGCTCGGTGCGTGACTTCGCCCCCGACCTCGCCCCCCTCGGCCGCCCGATCCGGGTGGACCTCGGCTTCCGCAGCGAAGAGGTGCGCTTCTTCCGCGAGGTGCAGCCCCCGGCCGGTCCCAAGGTCGTATTCGTTGACATCCCCGCGGCGTTCAGTCGCGCCGGGCTCTACGGCGAAAGCGGAACGGATTACGCCGACAACGCGCGGCGCTTCGCGCTGTTCTCGCGCGCCGTGCTCGATGGCATCCCGCGCCTCATCGTGGGGCCGGTGCTCGTGCACGCGCACGACTGGCACGCATCGCTGGCGCTGATGTACATGCGCACCTACGGCGATCTCCGCGAGCGCTACGCCACCACGCCGACGGTGCTCTCGGTGCACAACGCCGGCTATCAGGGGCACTTCCCCGCCTCCATGCTCAACGAGTGCGGCATTCCCCCCGAGGTGTACGACTTCCGGCATCTCGAGTGGTACGACCGCATCAATTTTCTGAAAGGTGGGCTCACCTTCGCCGACATGGTCGTCACGGTCAGCCCCACGCACGCGCAAGAGCTGTGCACCGCGGGCGGTGGCTTCGGCCTGCACGAGGTGTTCCAGTGGCTGGGCAGCCGCTTCTCCGGCATCACCAACGGCATCGATCAGACGCTGTGGGATCCCACCACCGACGAGCAGATCACGGCGCCGTACTCCCGCAGCGACCTCGCGAACAAAGCCCGTTGCAAGGCCGCGTTGCAGCGATCGTTCGGGTTGCCACAGCGCCGGCGCACACCGCTGTTCGGCATGGCTGGCCGCATGGTGGCGCAGAAGGGGCTCGACCTCGTGCTCAACTCGCAGCTCGTGTGGAACCTCGATGCACAATTCGTGTTTCTGGGGGCGGGCGAGGCCAAGTACGAACGCGCGCTGCTCGCGCTCGCCAAGGCGCGGCCGCGACACGTGGGGGTGCAGCTCGACTTCACCGACCGTCTCGAGCACCGGCTCATCGCGGGCGCCGACATGTTTCTGATGCCGTCCCAGTACGAACCGTGCGGGCTCACGCAGATGCGTGCGCAGCGCTATGGCTCGCTGCCCGTGGGGCGCCGCGTCGGCGGCATCGCCGATACGGTGCAGGACGACACCACGGGCTTTCTGTTCGACGCGTACCTCCCGGGTGCACTCGACTGGGCGATCTCGCGTGCGGTGGCGCGTTTTGCCGATCTCGATGGGTGGACCGTTCGCATGGACACCGCGATGCAGCAGGACTTCTCATGGGAGCGGTCGGCCGCCGCGTACGCGCAAGTGTATGCGCGTGCCATCGACACCGTCCACGCGCGCGCCTGATGCATTCCGTCATCGTCCATCACCATCTGTACCAGCCGCCACGCGAGGACCCCTGGCTCGAGGTGGTCCCGGCGGAACCCTCCGCCGCGCCCGACCACGACTGGAACGCCCGCATCAACCGCGAGTGCTACGCGCGTCTCGCGGCGGCGGAGGCGCATCTGCGCGACCCTCGCGCGGCCGAGCGCGACCCCGATGCGCGGGCCGGCATCGCGCGCGTGGTCAACTTGTATGCGTGGTGCTCCTTCGACGTGGGCGCGACGCTCTGCGAATGGCTCGACGCCGAAGCGCCGGACACGATGGCGGCCATGCAGGCCGGCGACGCGGCGAGCGTGCGCCGCTGGGGCGTGGGCAACGCGATCGCCGCACCGTATCACCACGTGATTCTCCCGCTCGCCTCGCCGCGGGAACGACGCACCGAAATCCGCTGGGGCATCCGCGACTTCCGCCGCCGGTTCGGCCGGGAACCGCACGGGATGTGGCTCCCCGAGTGTGCCGCCGACGAGGAGACGCTCGACGCAGTGGCCGCTGAAGGCATCGCGTTTACGATTCTCGCGCCGTACCAGGTGCACGGGCATCACGGCGGTGGCATGCCGGTGCGCTGGCGCGGCACGGCCGGCCGTTCGCTCACCATCGTGCCGTACGACGGCTCGCTCGCTGGCGACGTGGCGTTCGGTGGCCTGCTGCGCGACGCGCGGGCGCTGGCGCAGCGGCTCTCCCCCGCCGCAGACCCGCGCGATCCGCATCCACGCTGCACCATGCTGGCCACCGACGGCGAAACGTTCGGGCATCACCACAAAGGCGGCGACTCCACGCTCACCGAAGCGCTGGCCATGGTAATGCAGCAGGCGCGCTCGCGGGTCACCAACGTGGCCGCGCTGGTGGCGCGCTACCCGGCGACCACCGACGTGCAGCTCGTCTCCCCGAGTGCGTGGAGTTGCGCGCACGGCGTGGAACGGTGGCGCAGTAACTGCGGCTGCCGGCTGGATGGCCACAAAGCCCCGGCGCAGCAGTGGCGTGGTCCGCTGCGTGCCGCGCTCCAGCGGCTGGCCAATCACGCGCACGATGTGTTCGAACGCGAAGGTGCGGCGCTCTTCGTGGATGATCCGTGGCTCGTGCGCGACCGCTACGGCGACGTGGTCACGCAGGACGGCCCGTCGCTCGAGCAGTTCGCGCGACGCGAACTCCCGGCCGATGCCACCGACCAGCAGGTGCGTCGTGCCCGCGAGCTGCTTGAACTGCAGCGCGCCACGATGCGCACCTTCACCTCGTGCGCGTGGTTCTTCGACGAGGTCGATCGCATCGAAGTGCGGCAGGTGCTGCGCTACGCCGCGCGCGCGATCGAGCTCACCGGCTACGCGTCACGACTCACGCCCGAACTGGTGCAATGGCTGGCGCCCGCCACGAGCGGAGCCCCTGACGCCGGCAGCGCCAGCGAACTGTTCGTGCGCGAAGCGCTGCCGCACCGCGACGCCACCACCTGCGTCGCCGCCGGCGCGATTGCCTGTGCCGCAATGGGCATCGCCGCGCCCCGCATCGCCATCTTCGATGTGACCACCGCACCGGACGCAACACGCGTGCGCTGGCACGTGTCGCTCAGTCACCGGCGCACCGGGGTGCTCCGATCGTTCACGGGGCACCTACACGGTACGGGCCCCGGGCTCACCGTGCATCTGGTGGAAGGGGACGGGTCACCGCACGCGGCCACCGTACCTGCCGGTGCCGCACTCGAGGTGAACATTCACGAGTTCCCGGAAGCCATCGCCCGGCAGATCCTGCGGCCGATGGCGCTCTTGGAGTCGGCGCTGCTCGACGAGGTCGGGACGCGCTGATCGCCGTCCCTCCCCACAACGGCGACCGCGGTGGCTACGGCTGCTGCACCCAGCGCCAGCGCAGCCCCGCATAGAACTGCCGCGCGAACGCCGGCGTCCACAGCACCGGCTGCTGCCCCAACAGATTATTCACGCCCCCCGAGAGCTCTAGCTCGCGCGTGACGGCCAGCCGCAGCTGCGCATCCACCGACAGCAGCGCCCCCTGTCGGCCGATGATCCCGCTCTCGGTGGAGAACGGCCCCGTGATCGGCGCGCCGCTCGGAATCCCGATCAACGGCGCGTTGCCGGTGTAGCGCACCGACAGATCAGTGGAGAGTCCCGCCTGCACCGCCCAGTCACGGGCCACCCGCGCGCGCGCCGTGTGCGTGGCGCGACGGCTCAGCGGGAGCCCGGCGTTGAGATCACGCGCGCGCAGGAAATCGTAGCCCAGCGAGAGATCGGTGGCGCCAAGCACCGCCCGCACGTTGGTCTCCATGCCCTGCGTGCGTGCCCGCGCCACGTTCACGTACCGATACGTCTGGAAGCCGGCGGCGTTGTCGCCCTGATAGCGCCAATCTACCAGATCGGCCACATCATTGCGGTACCCTTCCACATCGAACGACCACACCGTACTCGGCGCCCACGTGCCGCCCACGCTGGTACTCCACGAGGACTCGGGGAGCAGATCGGGATTGCCTTCGAGTGTGTACCCGCCCGCCGGATTCGTGAAGGTGTACCGGATCTCCTTGAACCCCGGGGCGCGGAAGCCACGCGCGACGTTGCCGCGCAACCGCACGGCCGGCATCGTCTGCCACGCGACCCCGAATGACGGATTCGTGCTGCTTCCCCAGAGGGTGCTCGCCGTGTGCCGTGCCCCGAGGGTGAGGAGTACCGTGCTGAACGTCCACGAGTCGCGCGCGAACACCTCGGTGATCTGCTCATCGGCGCTGTCGCCCGTCACTTTTTTCGGGGCCACCAGCGTGCGATGCGACCGCTGCGCACCCAGGTCAATGGCGTGCGCACCCAGCACGCGCGTGTACGACAGCAGGTAGCGCCCCTGGCGCTCGCGCTGTTCCAGCGAATCGGCCGAGCCGCGGATGGGCAGCAGCCCGCGCGACTGACGGTACTGATACACGAAGCGCTGCTCGAACGCGCGGAGTCGCACGTCGCCACCGAACACCGGCCCCCGCACCTCGGCAAACCCCTGCCCGCCCCGGTTGTCGATGAAGCCGTTGAACGCGGCATCGAGCGGAAAGCGCTGCCGTTCCTGCGATCCCTGCACATCGAGCCGCAGCGCCCACCGCTCGGTAAGTGCGTAGCGCACGTCGCTTCGCACATCGTAAATGCGATTGAACGTGGAGCCGGCGGCGTTGTAGCCGGTCACGCGATCGGACTGCCGCCACCCGCCGGTCAGGCGATACCCGAACTTGCCGATACGCTGACTCACCCCGACCGACGACTCCTGACGCCCCAGTCCGCCTTCGCGCGCCAGCGCGTCGAGCGTAAGCCGCTCAGCGGGCGCCGCCTGCACGATGTTGATCACGCCCCCCAGCGCATCGCTGCCGAACTCCACACTCGACGGCCCCTTGGTGACCTCGATGCGCTCGGTGGCGATGGTGCTGAGCCGTCCGATGTCGCGGCTCTCGATCAGCGCGCCCGCCATGGGTTCGCCGTCCACGAGCACGAGCACCCGCGAATCATCGAAGCCGCGAATGGAAATCGACGTCTTCGACGGCGGCGAGGGGAGTTCCTGCAGCCCCGGCAACTGCCGCAGCAGCTGATTCGCCGACACCGCGGCCACGGCATCCAGCTCCTCACGGCCGATCACGGTCACACTGCGCGGCGATTCGCTCGCGCGGATCACGCGCTGGCCCATCGTGGTCGTGAACACCGGCAGCACCGTGGCCAACGCCACCAGTCGCACCACCGGCGTACTGCTCTGCACCACCGTCCGCAGTTCGGCGAAGCCGAGCGCCCGCACGATCAGCGAATCACCAACGGCCGCCGCCACGCGAAACTGGCCGCGTTCGTCGGTGCGCGCGCGCGCACCGCTGCGCGGCACGCGCACCTCCGCCGACAACACCGGCGCCCCGTCAGTCTTGCCCACCACCGTGCCGTTTACCACACTCTGCGCGCGTGCCGGTCCGCCAGACACGACGGCCAGCAGCAGCGCGCCGCACAGCGGCACGAGACGACACGACATCACAGTGCGCCGGCCATCGCTCATCGAATGCGCGCGTAGCGGATCGTCGGGAAGCCGGCTGCGCCGGTGTTGCTGTAGTAGTCGGTCACCTGCAGCTTGTACACGCGCGTCCCCGACTTCACGAGGTACGTGTTGAACGCCGCGTGCAACCGGTCATTGCCCTGCAGGTTGTACCGGAACGGCGCGCTCTTGTCGAGCACGGAATTCGGGATCGGCCCCACGAGCGTGGACAGGAACGTGGCGTACTGCGGGGCGTCGTTGGCCGCCGTGGCGTTCGCGAACGTCGGCGACGTGGGGCCGGGATACGTGCCACCGGTGCAGGCCACATTCGGCACCAGCGACAGCTGGTTGGGCGCCGGGTTGAACTCGAGGTCCCAGTTGCAGCCGGCACCGGCCACCACCGTGTTCGTGGCCAGATTGATCTGCCGCACCTGGTTGGTCGGCGTAATCGCCAACGTCCGCACCGCACCCAATGTGGTGCCCGTCTGGAGGCGCGACTCGAGATACAGGGTATCCACCGCAAACGTTTGCGTGAACTTGATACGCGTGGCGCGGAACACGGCAAAGCTGCCATTGGCCAGACGCAGCTTCCAATAGTTGGCCGGATTGGCCGTGGGGATGCCGCTCAGATTGAGATAGCCCTGCTTGTTCTCCGTGAGGCGATCAGTCTGGAACTGGTCGTCGGCGGGAATCTGCGCCGCGCGCACGGCGTCGAAGTCCGCCAGCGTAGCGGGCGCCGTGAAGGCCAGCACCTGTGCGTCGGTGGCACTCTTATTGTTGTCGAGCGCGAAGCCCAGCACGTTGCGCGACGTCGCGCCACCCACGGCGGGCGAGTTGAGGCGCACTTCGTAGCGGCGCAACGCCAGGTCCCAGTCGCCGGTGCGCGGCACGAGGGCCCCGCTCGTGAAGCTGAAATACACCAGCGTGTCGGTGCTGCTGGCGTTCAGCGGACCGACGGTCACCACCTGGTTGATGGGGGCTTCGGGGGTCCCGGTGCCCGGGCCGGTGGCGTCAGCCTCTCCTTCGCAGGCACCCAGCGTGGCCAGCGCCACCAACGGGAACAACGACCGCATCATGATCGACTTCATAATTATGTAGGCACGTATCAGGGGGACGACATCCGAGCGGTGCTCCGGCCTGTTCCGGCCGTGGAGCCCGAGCGTGCATCCTACCCGCAGACATCGCCCCGCTGCATTCGTACTTCTTACAGGGTCACCCGGGTAATCACCGCGATGCCGAGGGCGGCAGCACCGGCGTCGCCATCGTGCCCGGCACCGCCGCTTCCAACGACCCGTTCTCGCCCAGCGGCGGTCCGAGAAACGGCTCGCACACCCCTTCGGCCGTCTCGCGAATCAACTGATCGACTACCGCGCGCAAGTCACCCGTGCGGGCGTAGGTAGCCAGCTGACGCTGCGCGCTCGACCCTTCGTCGAGGATGCGGAATGCGTACTCGACTTCCTTCCGGGTGCCGAGTTCGTCGAGCACGTCGTCGAGGAACCACTCCACCAGTTCGCGGATGAGCACCGGCGCCGGCAGCTCCTCCTTCTTGCCGAAGTCGATCAGCTTGCCGCCCAGCCCCCAGCGCACCGCGCGCCACTTGTTCTCTTCAATGAGATCCTGCGCGTACACCCGGAACGTCATGTTGTCGCGGCGCAGCTTCCACATCTTGGCCACCACCGCCTGCAAAATGGCGGCGATGCACACGGCCTCGTCCACCTTCGTGTTCACGTCGCAGGCGCGGAACTCGAGCGTGGGGTAGATGTGGTGCGGGCGCACGTCCCACCAGATCTTGGAGCCGTCGGGGATGCTGCGGGTCTTGACCAGCGTATCGACGAGATCGGCGTAGTCCCCCCACCCGTTCAGGATGCGGGGCACCCCGGTACGCGGGAAGTTCTTGAACACGATACTGCGATACGAATGCAGCCCCGTGTTCCGCCCAAACCAGAAGGGCGATGATGTGGACAGACACAAAATGTGAGGCAGGATGTAGCGGGCGGCATTCAGGCAATCGATGCGGAATTCCGGATCTTCAATGCCCACATGCACATGCGTCCCGAAGATGAGCAGGCGGTGCGCCAGATCCTGCAGCTCCGCCTGCACGCCCAGATATCGCTCCTTGGGCGTCATCTCCTGATTCATCCAGTTCGAAAAGGGGTGCGTGCCGGCCGACGCAATGGTCAGCCCGTGCTGACCGGCCGCCTTGATCACCAGCCCGCGCAGCTTCACCAGCTCCGAGCGCAACTCGGCAATCGACCCGCACACCTTGGTGCCGATTTCCACCTGGCACTGGTGCAGCTCGGCTTTGACGTCGGCCAGCTGTGCGAAGTCGCTCGTCACGAGCGCGTCGAAACCGGGGGTGAGGTCACGGGTGACCGGGTCGATGATCTGGTACTCTTCCTCGATTCCGACCGTCAGGCTTGGTGCGCGCATCTATGCTCCCACGCCCACACGGGGCGTGCCGTTCGCGGTGGACCAATCCATGGCAGCCCGAATGAAGCCGCCGAACAGGTGACGGGTGTGCGGATCCGCCATTTCGAACACCTCGGGGTGCCATTGCACGCCCACGAGGAACGCGTCGCCGTTGCCTTCCACGGCTTCGATCAGCCCGTCGCCCGCCGTGGCCGACGCGATGAGATCGCGCCCCAGCTGCTTCACGCCCTGATGGTGCATGCTGTTCACCGGCGACCGTGTGGATTCCAGCAACCGCGCCAACTTTGTGCCCGGAACGATATCCACATCGTGCGCGAGGTGGTCGCGCTCGAACCCCGCGGTCGGAAAAAAGTCGTGCTTGTTGAACGCCGGATTTTGTGATGCCAGGTCCTGCCAGAGGGTACCGCCCGACGCCACGTTGATCACCTGCAACCCGCGGCACAGCCCCAGCACCGGCTTGCCGTCGGCGATCGCCCAGCGCACCAACTGCAGCTCCACCCGGTCGCGGGCAGGGTCGAGATTTCCACATTCCGGAAGGACCGCTTCGCCGTATTCGGCGGGATTCATGTCCACCCCGCCCGGAATCAGTAGCCCGTCCAGGCGCTCGTAGATCTCCCGCAAGGTCGGCAGATCGTCGTCGAGCAGGGGGATCATCCATGGCACCGCGCCCACCATCGTGGCCGCCACGAAGTAGCGCTGATTCATCACCCACGAGGACGGCAGCCCCGGCGGGATGCCATCGATCGAGTGCAGCGTCTGGGTAGTCAGCCCGATCACCGGGCGCGTCAACGAAGACATCAGCGTGCTTCCACGAGAAAAGTTGGGACGTTCGAGCCACCACCGGCGGTGACATTGAGCAGCGGATCGGTCGCGATCCGGGTCAGACAGCCGGACATGGTGACGCCGTCGGCCAGAAATGGGGCGGTATCCAGCATCCGGTCGCCGATGTGCAACGCGCCGCCGGACCATTCCGGCCACGGCTCACTGGGCACGACGACGCGCTCCTGCACGATATACGGCTCGCCAAGAGCGGTCTGGATCGCCGCCGCCCACGTGGCATCGTCCACCGTCCACCCCAGCACGATCCCCTTGCCACCGTACTCGTCGTTGGGCTTGAGCACCAGCGAGGCCCGGTTGGCCGCGGTGAATTCCAGCAGATCGACGCGACTGGCGCCATGCTGCGTGTGTCGCGCCTCCACCACCCGCGTCCACGGAATGTGCGCCGATACGGCAGCCCGCTCCTCCGCCGTCAGCAGCGGCGCCTGCCGCTCATCACTTAACACGGCAAGTGAGGCCTTCTTATGCAACATCTTACAGCGCAGCGGATTAACCATACACACCGCACCTTCCCGCACAGCCCGGATCACCGGTGAATCCACCCCGGCTCGGCTCACCAGCTCATCGATCAGCACCCGCTTGTAGATCAGCGTGACATGCCGGCCGCCAATCAACAGACGGCCATCGGTGTACTCCGCGTCGCGCGGATCGCCGATGAACGCGTCGATCCCTAGCGCCCGGAACTCCCGCTCGAACAGCACGAACTCGCTGTAGGTGGGCACCTCCTTCCAATCCAGGATCACCACCGTGGGCGCCTCGCGCACCCCGCGCCAATGGTAGTAGGCGTTGAGCAGCGCGTGCACGACCGACGGCGCCGCGGGCAGCGGCAGCGCGATGTGGCTCCGGCTGAACTCGTGCATCACCGGCAACGACAGGAAGGCGCGTGACAGGGCGTCATTGTAGGCCGCGCCCGCCGGCGTCTCCGCGTTGTACTCGGTGAACTTGAGCCCGCCCTCCCCTTCCGCGAAAAAGGCATCGAGGCGCGAGGTGGGGCTGGCGACATCGAAGCCGGGGTCGGCGTGGATCAGTTGTTCTTCCCACGCCGTCAGCCCGAACTGGGCGCGTAAGGCCGAGTCCGCCATGGCGGCCACGCGGACCTTTTCGAAGGCCGAGCCGACCAGGGCGCAGGCGGTGGCCAGCTGCTTGTATTGGCCAAGGCCGAGGAAGCGTGGACGCAGGACACTGCACAACGGGCGCTCCCCAAAGAAGAGCCCGTCATGCCGGAGCTGCCGATCCAGAACGTCGGCGCTGGCCTGCGCGATGACGCGGTCCTGCAGCGCATCATGGTACCGCGCGATCGCGGATGTGGACATAAAACGTAGGTAAAATTTGTGACCAGCGAGGGAGCCGTCGTGTACACACCGACTCCCGACTCCGTACGCCTGATCCCTTACTTCGCGGTGGCCGGCTCGCCAATCGGCACGCCACTCGGCGCCGTGCGCGGCGCCGTCGCCAGCGTGATCGCGAGGTCGGCCATGTGCTCCACCACCCACTCGAAGTAGGTCGGCGTGAGCGAATAGATGTCCATGTCCGGGGCCGGGTTCATGAAGTCGATGGCGTACGGAATACCGTCCTTCACGGCGAACTCGACCGTGTTCATGTCGTACCCCAGGGCGCGGCAGAGGGTAAGCGAGTCCTGGATGCAGCGTGCCTCGAGCTCCTTCCCCAGATAGCCCGGATCCGGGATGTACCGGCGCTCGCCGGGATCGTACGGCATCGGCAGCACCTCTGTACGCCCGAGGGCCATGCAGCGCACATAGGCGTCCCACTTGATGAACTCCTGCACCACCATCGTGAGCAAGCCACTGTGGTTGTAGTGGTGGATCAGCTCGTCCATGGTGTCGCACACGTACACGTCGCGCCACCCGCCGCCGTGGGCGTCCTTCA
>JARIEX010000161.1 GCA_031127095.1 Gemmatimonadota bacterium | reverse complement strand
ATTCGCGCGGCGCACCACGCCCGGCTTGCCGTCCACTTCGGCGTGCCAGTCGGGATACCAGTTCTCCGACACCAGCAGCTGGCTCATGGCCGGCTCCGCGCCCGTGAGCGCGATGCGCATGCGTCCGGCCCTCCACTCGGTCACCGCCGCTTGCACCCGCGGCTCAGGGAACGGCGGCACGGCGGCCGGCGAGGTCGCGGTGGAGGTATCCGGCAGCAGCGCGACCGCACTGCGCGGAAAGCGTGGATCGACCACCGTGGCGAGCACCTGCGCGTCGCTCAGTTTGGCCGACACCGGCAGCACGCGCGCGTAGGCCGGCACCGCGTCGTTCTCGTACAGCGCGGCCGTGGTGCCGAAGGCGGTGGGCGACGGGCCAACCACCTGATGGAAGCCGGGCACCGGCTGCGAATCGGGGAGAATGAGGTACCGCACCGCCAGCAGGTCGAACAGTTGCGGCGTGAGCAGGCTGCGGAATCCTTCCTGCGCCCCGGCCAGTTCGTTGTAGCGCCGCAGCTGAAGCCCGTGATAGCCCAGCGCGCTCGGAATGCGGTACGCCATGAGAATCGACTGCCCGTAGCTGTTGCCGGCGTCGATGACGCGATACGGCGCCGGTGCCTTGCGCAGGTAGGTCGTGACCGCATCGTCGGCAAACAGTGTGCTGGCGCGCGGCGAGAAGGTGTAGAACTGCTTGTCCACGCTCCAGAGATCGAGCCCGACGATCACGAGCAACGCCGCGGTGGCGATTCGCACCGGCAGGCGACCGGCGGTCACGGCCCACAACACGCCACCGCCCAGCACCACGAACACCAGCAGGCGCAACGCGCCGCTCTGGAGATACGGCGCGTTGGCCGCCACGGCATCCAGACGCTCAGGAATCGCGATCGCCTGGGCGAGCCCCTGCAACCCACCCACGGCACCAAGCAGCGCAAACACGCCGGCGGCACCGGTCACCAGCAGCACCGTCCGCATGGGCACACGGCGGGCCAGCAGACGATCGAGTCCCACACCGGCCAGCACACACAGCATGAAGGCGGGCAGATAGAACACCATCCCCATGGCGCGGATCTTCTTGACCAGCGGCAGCAGCTCGTAGAACGGCCGGTAGAACGGCGTGTAGCCGGCGAACGACAGCATGAGGAAGAACAGCGCCCCGATACCGAACGCGATCACGAACCGGCGATGCGTCTTGTCACCCAGTGCCAGCGCCGCGAGCGCCAGCGGCAGGAAGCCCATGTACTCGGTGTGAAACTTGATCGGGTTCCGTCCCCAGTACTGATCGAGCACGCCGTTGAACTGCGGCAGCAGCAGCGTGAACACTTCCGACGGCGGCAGCGCATAACTGGTCGCGAATTCCCAGCCGGTATCGGGACCACCTTCGGCGCGCGGCGAAAACGGGATGTAGTCCAGGAACGGCATCACCTGCAACGCCGTGATGCCACCACCGACCGCCACCGCAATCGCCGAGAAACCCAAGGCCTTCCACGGATTCAGACCGGTCGGACGCTCGGCGTCAAAGAACGCGAGGTAGATCGCCCACAACCCGAGGGCGAGCAGCAGGAAGTACGCCATGTGATAGTGGCCGAGCACGATCAGCGCGACCAGGAACGCAAAGGCACCGTAGCACCAGGTTGTACCGTGCCGGATGGCGCGCAGCAGCGTCCAGAACGCCAGCGGGGTGAGCGCCGACACGAACAGCTTGCCGTCGTGGCCGGGGCTCATCTGGGACGCCACGATCCCCGTGAGTTCGTAGGCGATGCCGGCGATCACGCTCGCGTTCCACGAGAGCCCCAACGACCGGCAGAAGCGGTACGTGAACCAGCCGGTGAGCACGAAGTGGATGGCCATGCCGAGGGTGATGGCCACATCCACCGGCATGATCCAGCGCAGCCACGCGGTGGGATAAAAAATGTCGCCGTGCATGGCGCCGATGTAGGGCAGCCCGCCGAACAGATAGGGATTCCACTGCGGGATCGCGCCGTCTTGCAGGAACGACTCAGCACCGAACAGGCGGAACGAGTAGCCGGCAATGAACATGTCCGAGCGGCCCCCGCCGAACAGCATCTGCCCGGTGAGGAGCGGCCAGAGCAGCAGCATCGCGGCGCCCAGACAGAGCGCGAACGCGAGGGCGTGGTCGCGCGTGTGCGACGGCCGCGGCGCGGCACCCGGCGGAGACGACGAAACGGTGGCGTGGTCGGAAGGCATCGTGGGAAGTTAGATCGCGGTGGGGCGCTCCGCTGCCCCGGGTGCTGCCACGAGGGCGGTCAGGGGCGTGGGACCGTGGCGAAGGCGCGCACGGGGAACGTCCCCACACCGACCAGCTTGGGTGGCACGGCGGTGAACGTGAAACCGGCGTCCGGGAGCTCCTGCAGGCGACACAGATGCTCGGCGATCAGGATCTCCTCGCGCAGGAGCACCGTATGCACCGGGCGCGTCCCCCCATCCGTGTTGTCGATGTTCATGGAGTCGATACCCACCAGCACCGCACCGGCGTCGCGCAGCCAGCACGCGGCCTGCTCGGTGAGGTACGGATGCTGCTCGAAGTAGGTGTCCGTGCCCCAGTGCACGTCCCAGCCGGTGTGCACCAGCACGGCCTTGCCGCGCACCACGTGGGCGGCGAGCTGGCCAGCGAGCAGCGGCACATCAATCGCACGCCCCTCGCGCTGGCCGTCGTGTTGGCCGTCGTGTTGGCCGTCGTGTTGCGTGGCGCGCACCACCAGCGCGGGCAGATCGACGAACCGCTCGAGCGGCATCGAGGCCGTATCACGGCCGTCGGCGTACCGATGGAACGGGCAGTCGATGTACGTGCCCGTATTGGTGATGAGCTCCACCCGCCCGATGTGGAACTCCGTACCCGGCTCGTACAGGGCACGCGAGTCCTCGCGACTGAGATAGTCGCAAATGACCGGCGCGGGCAGCCCCTTGTAGTACACGACGCCATCTTCGATGGCGTGGCTGAGATCGACGAGCGTGCGGGACGGTGTCATCGTGATGCGCGGTGCATGAGCGGGAGTGATTCGGTGCGTCATCACGGGATGCGCGACACCGCAGGCAACTTCGCGACACGATAGCTTCCCCACCAGCGCGTTGCCTCCCCGCCACACACCCGTCCATGGAATTCGATACCGATGTCGCCGTGATCGGCGGCGGCGTGGCCGGCCTTACGGCCGCGTGGCAGCTCGCCACCGCCGGACGGCACGTCACGCTGTTCGAGGCCCGATCGCGGCTGGGCGGCCGCGTGCTGACCGCGCCGGCGGCGCCCTGGCCCGACCGGCCATGGCTGGACCTCGGCCCCGCGTGGTTCTGGCCGCACCAGCCGCACATCCGGGCGCTCGTGGCGGAGCTCACCCTCCCGGTGTTCGCGCAGCACCAGGCGGGGTTGGCGCGCTACGACGCCGGCGGAGGACGCGCCCCGGAGTCGTTCGACGCGTCAGGACAGGCTGCCCCGTCGTACCGGCTGATGGGCGGCATGCACGCGCTCACCGAGGCCTTGGCGGCCGCCTCGCAACGCGCCGACACCCCGGTCACGGTGCGCCTCGGCGCCCCCGTGCACACGCTCGCGGTGCACCGCGACGGGGTCGTCATCCGTGGCGATGATCATACCTCGACCGCACGGTGCGTCGTGGTGGCCGCTCCGCCCCGCGTGGTGGCGCGGGAGATCACCTTCGATCCGCCGCTGCCGCCCGGCGTGCAGACGCGGTTGCGCGACACCGTCACGTGGATGGGGCACGCGATGAAGTGCGTGGTGACCTACCGCGCGTCCTTCTGGCGGGGCGCGGGGCTGTCGGGGTACGCGGTGAGCTGGGGCGGCCCGTTGCAGGAGATCCACGACGCCGGCATGCCGGCACAGGGCGTTGATGACGCCGGGCACGCGTTGATGGGGTTCGTGGCCCCGCGCACCACCGCCGCCGCCCGCGCGTTCCGCGACGCCGATGCCGCGGCGCGGCGCGCGGCGGTGCTGACACAGCTGGCGCGTCTCTTCGGCCCCGACGCGCAGCACGCGGTCGACTACGCGGAATACGACTGGGCACGGGACCCGTACAGCTGCGGGGCGCAGGATGACGAGCCGCCCACGGCCCACCCGGAGTACGGGCACCCGGAACCCGACGGCGGTCTCGCCACCACGGCGTGGGGCCGGCGGCTGGTGTGGGCCGGCACGGAAACCATCGCCATGGGTGGCGGCTATCTGGACGGCGCGGTGGCGTCGGGGCGGCGCGCGGCCGCCGCGGTGCTCACGCCCTGATCACGCCGTCTGAACGTCCTTGAACCGCACCAGCCGCTTCGTGTCCTCATCGAACAGCGCGAGGCCCAGGGCCTTGATGCCCATCCCGATCGTCATCGACGGCGCATGCTCGAAGAGCGGGTTGTTGTCGTGTGCTTCCTGCAACCGGAAGTTCGGGATCTTCGGACCGATGTGATGCACATGATGCAGGCCGATGCTGCCGGTAAACCACTGGAGAATCGGATGGAGGCGCAGGTGCGAACTGCCCGTGATGGCGGCCGTCGCGTAGTCCCACTCCTCATGGTTTTCCCAGTAGGCATCTTCGAACTGGTGCTGCACGTAGAACAGCCAGATTCCCGCGGCGGCCGCAACGTACATGCATGGCAGGTACACCAGCAGGAACGCCCGCGGGCCCCACAGCCACATCGACGCGGTGATGGCCAGCGCGATGGCGAGGTTGGTGTACCACACGCTGTACAGCTGTTTCGTTTTCGTGGCCTTGCTGCGGCCGCGGAACCGCTGATTGATCATGAGGTGCAACGGCCCCACCAGCATCAGCGACAACGGATGCCGCACCAGCCGGTAGATCAGCCGCCCACGCGCATCGCGCGCGAGATACTCCTTGACCGTGATCGTGGGCACATCGCCATGCCCGCGGCGATCGAGATCGCCCGACGAGGCGTGATGCAGCGCATGATCGCGACGCCACTGCGCAAACGGGGTGAGCGTGAGCACGCCCGTCACGAAGCCCAGCGCGTCGTTCACCTTGGGCCACGGGAGATACGACGAATGCGAGCAATCGTGCATGATGATGAACGTGCGCACGAGCAGTCCCGCCCCCGGCAGCACGAGCAGCGCCGTGACCCACGGCGCCACATCGAGACACTGGTACATCACCCACAGCAGCGCCGCGAGGGGCACCAGCGTATTCACCACCTGCCACAGCGCACGACGGACATCGGCCCCGGCATACTTGGCGACGATCGCGGTCCACTCGCCGCGGGGGACATCCAGCACGCGGGCCTGAAGCAACTCAGCCATGCAGTTCGTATCCTGTCTTCGGGGGGAAGGGCAGCATCACCGGGATGCGCCGGACACCTGTACTATCGCAGGGGGGATGAGCACGGCGATAGGGCTACGCACGGAATACGCACCCCATCGCCAACCCGCTGACATCGATGCCGCGAATGTGGCGTACATCACCATGTCGCACGGTACGTGCACACCCTAGGGTCGTTTGTCACGATCGAAGCTATCGGTGCGCTTGACGTTCCGCTGCTGCGCGTCGTCGTTCACCCAGTAGTTCGGACCGAAGGGTACTACTTTCGGCCACAACTGATCGAGTGACATGGCATCATAGAGCGTACCCCCTTTCATCACGAACGTCGCATCGGCGGTGGCGCGGATATTCTCGAGCGGGTTGGCATTCAGGATCACGAGATCGGCCAGCTTGCCCACCTCGATGCTCCCCAGGTCCTTGTCCGCGCCCAGAAAACGTGCGCCGTGCATCGACGCGACTTCGAGCGCCCCGTGGTTGCCGAGTGCCGACGCCCCCATCCACAACTCCCAGTGCGGGGCAAGCCCGTGATGCTCGCCATGGCTGCCCAGCGCACCCCAGCCCCCTTCGGCGATGATGTCGGCCATGGCCTGCGCGATAAACGGGAACGAGTAATCAGTGAGCGGACGCATGGTGCGCACACGCGTGTCGGGCACCAACGCGCGCCACGGGAACCACTTCCGCTGCTTCGGATCTTTCCACACGTCCGATTCCTGAAACCAGTACTCGATGTTCCACGCCCCCGGCCCCGCCACCACAATCGTGGGCGAGTAGGTGGCGCCGGCCTTGCCAAGGAATTTTGCGCCATCGCTGTACATGGGGACTTCGCTGAAGGCGTGCTCCCAGCCGGTCTGTCCGTCCATGATGAAGCCGAGGTTCTCGAAGAAGAACCCGCCCTCGGAGGTGAGGTTCGTCCCCACGGCGCGCGCGGCGTCGGCGGTCCACTGCCGCTGATCACGACGCGGTTGCGCGTACTGCTTGATCGCGGTCGCACCCCACCCCGCCATCTTCGTCACCATCGCCAGCGCATCGCGCGGGTTATTGATCTCGTTGGCGCGCGCGGCGTCACCGGCCGTGATGTTGTCCCCCGTGCTGAAGCCGCGCGGTCCGATGATTTCGCCGACTTCCACCAGCTCCGCGGTGGGGAACATGTTCTGGCTGTACATCGAGACGTCCATCGTCGTTGTCACGCCGTAGGCGAGATAGATGGCCTGCTCGAAGTCATGACGGGGGCGCATCCCACGCCATTCGCGGTAGTGATGCGAATGCATGTCGACCAGGCCGGGGATGATCGTCTTGCCCGCGGCATCGACCACCCGATCCACGCCGGCGGTGCTGCACGTACCCACGCACGCGATGCGGCTTCCCTTCACCACGATCGTGCCGCGCTCGATCACCGCGCGCTGGTTGAGCGTGATGATGCGCGCGTTCGTGATCGCGATCGTGCCGGTGGGCACGGCACGCGGCGCCGAGAGTTTAAGCGTGAGCGTGTCGGTCTTCCCGCTCGCCACGTGATGCACGTAGTACGCGGCACCGTTGGAGTACTCGAGCGTGAGGCTGTCACGCCAGCGCGGAAAGAGACCGCCGTCGCGCGTGAGTTGCGTGACCGGCAGCTGTCCGCGGCGCTTCTCCACGCGCGGCACCGCGCTGCCGATGCCGCCCCACACCATCGGCGTGAGATACACGTTGTCCCCTTCCTGGAAGGCCACGAAGCGGCCGTCGGGTGACGGCAGGATCTCGTCGGCGTTCGGGAAGGTGAGATGGTCCTGCAGGTCACTGCCATCGAGCTTGACGGAGCGCAGCGTGGTGCCGCTGGCGCGACCGCTGCCGCCCGCGCGCTGCTC
>JARIEX010000160.1 GCA_031127095.1 Gemmatimonadota bacterium | reverse complement strand
GGGGCCGCGCCGCTGTCGGGCGGGGCGTCTTCTTCGCCGCCGGGGCCGCGGCGGGCCTCGCCGCTGGCCTCTTGTGCTTCCTGCAGCGCGGCGGCGCGCGGGTCGATGCGGCGCCGCAGGTCGCGCGCCACGATGGCCGACGCGGCCGGGGTGCCGAGGGCAGCGGGCAGCTTGAGGACGGCGTCGTATTCGGCGCGGCTGCCGTAGCGCAGCAGCGCGGTGGCCTCGAGCCAGCGGTCGGACACGTACACGCGCGGCCCGATCACGGCGGTGATGCCGGCGTCGCCGGGCACGTTACCCAGCGTGCCGGCAATGACGAACATTTTCTGGCCGAGGCGCAGCGAGTCACCCACGGCGGCGTCGAGCGCCACCAGCAGCGACGGATCCACGAACGCGAGGGCGTCGTCGTGCACGCGCGCCCACGCGAGGGCCGGCACGGTTTCGATGGCGCCGTAGAACGGGTATCCCGGCGAGACGGCGCGCACCTGCACGAGGCGTGTGCCGCCCGACGGTTCGGCCAGCGCCATGCTGGCGAAGGTGGTCACGCGCGCGGCCGTCACCCCTTCGGTGCGCAGCGAATCGAGCAGCGTGTCCACCACGCCCGGGAACGTGGCGCGGGCCTGCAGCGCCATGTCACCGCCCAGCAGCGTCCGCGACTGTTCGCGGATGGAGCGGGTGACGTTGCCGGCGAACGAGTCGATGGCCACCAACGCGGCCACGCCAAACGCGATCGACGACATGTACAGCGCCAGACGGCGGCGCGCCGTGCGGCTTTCGCGCCACGCCAGGCGGAGCAGGGCCTGCGTGGTCATGATGCAGCGGCGGCGGGGGTGTCGTGCCGGGTGTCTTCCACGACGACGCCGTCGCGCAGGCGGATGGTGCGCTGCGTGCGCGCCGCGAGCGCGATGTCGTGGGTGACGAGCACGATGGTGCACCCCTTCTCGCGATTGAGCGCCTGCAGCAGTTCGACGATGCGTTCGCCGGTGGTGCCGTCCAGGTTGCCGGTGGGTTCGTCGGCAAACAGAATACGTGGCTCGTTCACGAAGGCCCGTGCCAGCGCGACGCGTTGCTGCTCGCCGCCGGAGAGCTGCTGCGGAAAGTGGCCCGTGCGGTCGGCGAGTCCCATGCGCGCCAGCAGCTCGCGCGCGCGGGCGCTGGCCTCGCGGGCGGGCAGGGCGCCGGACAGCTCGAGGGGCACCTGCACGTTCTCCAGTGCGGTCAGCGTGGGAATGAGCTGGAAGCTCTGGAACACGAAGCCTACCTTCTCGCCGCGCAGGCGCGCTCGGCGATCTTCGTCGAGGCTTCCGAATTCCACGCCGTCCAGCGACACTGTGCCGTGTGACGGGGTATCAAGCCCGGCCAGCAGGCCGAGCAGCGTCGTTTTTCCACTGCCGGAGGGGCCGACGATGGAGATGAAGGCACCCTGCGGCACCTCGAAGGAGACGTCGCGCAACACGGTCAGTTTCTGCGTGTAGGCACCGGCGCCGATCTGGTATTCCTTGGTCAACCCACGGGCAACGAGCATGCGATTGGAACAGAGGGGAAAGGTCGGGCGGTGGACGGCGGGTGCCACGGTGATGGCGCTCGCGATGTTCGCGGGTGCCTGCGGAACCAACGACCGCACAGGCCGTTCGGATTCCGCGGCGTCCGGATCGGTGGGGCAGCAAACCACGACGACGCCGCCCAGCACGGATAATACCCCGGTCGAGCCTGTTCGGTCGGCCACGCGGCGCGTGGTGCTGCTGGGCACCAGCCTCACCGCCGGGCTGGGACTCGACCCGGCGTTGGCCTACCCGGCGCTGCTGCAACGCAAAGCCGACTCGGCGGGCTTCGGTGTCACCATCGTGAACGCCGGGCTGAGCGGCGAGACGTCGGCGGGGGCGCTGCGGCGGGCCGGGTGGGTGCTCGATCAGCCAGCGGCGTTGGTGGTGCTGGAGGTGGGGGCCAACGACGGGCTGCGGGGTGTCGATCCCGACTCCACCTATGCCAACTTGCTGGCATTGGTGAACGTGGTGCAGGCGCAGCGCCCTGAGGCGGCGATCGCGCTGATGCAGATGGAGGCGCCCACCAACCTGGGGCGCGGCTACACCACGCGTTTTCACGACGCGTACGGGCGCGTGGCGCGGGAGACCGGGGTGCCGCTGCTGCCGTTTCTGCTGGAGGGGGTGGCGGGGGACGCGCGGTTCAATCAGGCCGATGGCATTCATCCCAACCCCGACGGATCGAAGCGCGTGGCGGAGACGGTGTGGCGTGGGCTGGCGCCGCTGCTGGCGGCCGCGGGCACCAGTGGCGGGTCGACGGCGCGGCGCTGAGCGGCACCACGCGGCGCAGCGCCAACCTCGGCTATATATTCTCGAATGCTCAAAATCCGACTGATGATGGAGGATGTCGTCCGCGTAGAGTTCGGGGCGGACGATCTCGTGGCGATCCGTGCCCTCGCGGACTCGCGTGACCGCGCGGGCGACGACGGGGAGCGCGCCGTGTTTGCCGCCTTCTTGTCGGCGGTGGCAGAGGTGCGTGGACTCTCGCCGGCCAAGGCGCATCGGTTGATGGGCCGCCGTCTGGTGACGCCCGTCCTGGAGGCGTTTCCGGCGCTGACCGAGGCGCAACCCACCGCCATGTCGGTGATCCTCAATATCGGCCGGTTGCTCCCGAAGGTGGTGGATACGCTGCTCCCCCGCGTTGACGTATCGGCGCTGGACGTGGAGTTGCTGGAGCATGAGACCCTTCGGCTGCGCTTCAGCGGGCCGGCGGAAATGGCATCGCTCGTGGAAGGGGTCGCCATCGGGCTGAGTGCGCATTTTGGCGAACGGATCGAGGCGGTGCATTTCGTGCCCACGGAAGCGCTACCGGAGTCACGCGTGGTGCAGATCCGGATCACGACCGAGCGCCGCGGGATCGAGCGCCGCGATGGACGGGCCGATCGCCGCAACCCGGGGCGCGATCGCCGGAAGCCGCGCGACCCGTAAGCGGGTCCCGGAAAACGCGTTGGGAAAACGCGGTGGGAAAACGGGTCCGGTCGGTGACCCTCCCTTCCGGTCGTGCCCCTATCTGTCTAGGTTGAAAGGCTGCGCGGTTCCGGTGACTCTGTGTCGTCCGGGCGGTGCTCCATTCCAGCGGTGATCGCCCGTCGTGTGTCGGGCGTTGCCTCCGATGTCCCCCTGTTCGAAGGTGTCGTTCGCATGGCCTTTTCCGCGACCCAGATCCGCCGTGGCATGGTCCTCGTGTTCGAGGGTGATCCGTGCCGTGTCGTCGAGTTCCGTCACCACACGCCGGGCAACCTGCGCGCGATGGTGCAGGCGAAGCTGAAGAACCTGCGGACGGGTTCCAACTTCGAGCATCGGTTCCGCGCGGCGGACACGATCGTGAAGGCGGACATGGAAACGCAGGAACTCGAGTTCATGTATCAGGGTGGCGACACGTTCCACTTCATGAACATCGCGAACTACGATCAGATCGAGATGGACGAAGAGGCGCTGGGTGATGCGGCGCCGTGGATGCAGCCGGGGATGAAAATTCTGGCCGAGTATTACAACGGCCGTCCCATCGGCATCGAGCTGCCGAACTCACTGGTGTTCGAGATCGTGGAGACGGCGCCGGTCGTGCGCGGCGCCACGAAGACGGCGTCGTCCAAGCCGGCAAAGCTGTCCAACGGTGTCACGGTGAACGTGCCCGAGTTCGTCGAGGAGGGAACGCGCATCCGCGTGAACCCGACCACGGGCGAGTATCTGGAGCGCGCGAAGGACTGAGCGTTCGGCTGATGAAGAAAGTCGGGGCGAAGTATGGCTGCCCCGCTTGCAATCGGTCTTTCGTCTGGTTACAGTTTGCGTCTCCCGTCGGTTGTCATCCGAGATGCTGATCGAGTGGATGTTGGCTTCGAACGTGATGGGGGGACACACACGTTCGGCGATGGTGGCCGTAGCTCAATTGGTTAGAGCACCGGATTGTGATTCCGGGGGTTGCGGGTTCAATTCCCGTCGGTCACCCTGATCACTCTGCAAGCGCTGGTAGGGCACGGCGCTTCAGGAGGTCCGTAGCTCAATTGGTAGAGCACCGGTCTCCAAAACCGGCGGTTGGGGGTTCGATTCCCTCCGGGCCTGCTAGAAAGACAGTAGGAAGTTTGGAGTGGTGAGTTCCGAGTAGTACGGTCGCCGCAAGGCGAACGGAGCGGGGAGTGATCGCGACCAGCGATCATGACAGGACATCGAAGTTCCGCCGTGGCCTCGCGCCTCGGCGCGAGACCACGGCGGTATCGTCTAGGGGACTAGGACACAGCCCTCTCAAGGCTGGAACACGGGTTCGAATCCCGTTACCGCTACTGAAGGTGCTGTTGTACCACGCGAGTTGCTCGACACGCAGGACGTAGACTCTGGCTCCATCGTCTATCGGTTAGGACACGACCCTTTCAAGGTTGAGAGACGGGTTCGATTCCCGTTGGAGCTATCAGCTCCCTCTGGGGCTGGCTGATGCAGGTGCGCACGCAGGTGCAGGATGTTGTTGGGGGCGTAGCTCAGTTTGGTTAGAGCACTCGACTGTCACTCGAGAGGTCGCGGGTTCGAGCCCCGTCGCTCCCGTTGTTCCGCGGATGTTTGGGAGGTTGGTGCTGGTGGCGTTTCCGCGAACAGCAATTGCAGGATGCAGGTGTGGTACGCCCTCGTGGTGGAATTGGTAGACACGCTACTTTGAGGTGGTAGTGCTTAACGGCGTCGCGGTTCGAGTCCGCGCGAGGGCACTGTTTACCGCTGGTCAGACCGTAGGATGCAGGACACGGCCCCTCACCGTGCGATCGAACGCCACAGTAGCTCAGTGGTAGAGCACCCGATTCGTAATCGGGCGGTCATCGGTTCAATCCCGATCTGTGGCTCTTTCAGAGAGTATTGCGTACATAAGAACGAACGGATTCATCAGCGGCGCCCCTCGTGGGCGCCGTTGCCGTTTCGGGCCCACTCGTGTGGTACGTGGCCTCGCATTGACAGGGCAGACCCCGCACCGGAGCTTCCCCGCCATGAGCCATGCGACGCCCGAGAGCCGACTCCTGATCGTGGAAGACGCCCCTGCCAACATTCAGGCATTGACGGCGGTTTTGCGCGACCAGGGGTACGTGATCAGCGTCGCCACCAATGGCCAGCAGGCCTTGGACGTCCTCGCCAAGGTCCGTCCCGACCTGATCTTGTTGGACGTGATGATGCCGGAAATGGACGGGTTCGAGACCTGCGCGCGCATCAAGGCGGTGTCGGCGTGGCGCGATATCCCGATCATCTTCCTGACCGCGAAAACCGAGACCGGCGACATCGTGCGCGGGTTCGACCTCGGCGCGGTGGATTACGTGGCCAAGCCGTTTCACGCGCACGAACTGCTGGCGCGCGTACGCACGCATCTCACCATCGACCGGCTGCGCAAGGACAACGAGCGGCTGGTGCGCGTGGAATCCGAGGTTGCCCGGCATCGCTCGGTGGCGCAGATGGTGGCTGGCGTGGCGCACGAGATCAATACGCCGCTGGGGATCGTGAATACCGCGGCCAGTCTTGTGGCACGCGCACTGTCGTCGCCGGCCCTGGTGGCGCTGGGTGAGACGCCGGATGGCCAGGAGGCGCTCGACGACCTGACGGATGCCAGCGCGCTCATCGCGCGCAACGTGACCCGCGCGCACAAGCTGGTGCAGGATTTCAAGAAGGTCTCGGTCGATCAGATCACCGACAGCAAGGAACAGGTGGATCTGGCCGACGTGGTGGCCGAGATCGCGCACCTGTTCCAGGTGACGTCCCGCGCATCGCGCGTGGACGTGGTGATCGCCAACACGCTGCCGGACGCCCGCGGGGCGTGGCTGGGGTACCCGGGCTCGCTCACGCAGGTGCTGCAAAATCTGATGAGCAATGTGCAGCGGTATGCCTACGCCGAGGGTGTGGGCGGCACCGTGGAGATCACGCTCGCCCTCGAGGGCACCGGCGCGTCGGCGATGTACCGCATCGCGGTGCGCGACTTCGGCCGTGGCATTGCCCCCGAGCATCTGCCGCGTGTCTTCGAGCCGTTTTTCACCACGGGCCGCGGCAAGGGTGGCAGCGGCCTTGGCATGGCGATCGTATACAATCTGGTCACCGTGCATTTGCAGGGATCGGTGGCGATCGAATCCACCGTCGGCGAAGGGACCACCGTCACCGTGCACGTGCCGGTCATCGCGCCGGAGTAGGGTCCCGCGCATCATCCGGCGGCGCGCCACCTCGGGCGTCCCCGCCGCCTCTACCTTTCCAGAACGCCCCGCGTATGCATCTGACCGAGTTTCACGTCGTCCTGGTGGACGACGAACCCGATGTGCACGAGATCACGCGCCTTGCGCTGCGCAAATCTCGCATCTACGGCCTGCCGGTGCGGTTGCACTCCGCGGCCAGCAAGGCCGAAGGGATAGAGCTGCTGAACAGCCTCACGCTCGGCCGCGCCGACATCAGTCTGGCCGCGGTGGCGCTGATCGATGTGGTCATGGAAACCGATCACGCGGGGCTCGAGCTGTGCGCGTACATCCGCGACGTGATGAAGAACCGCCGCATGCAGCTGTATGTGCGCACCGGACAACCCGGTATCGCGCCGGAGCGGTCGGTCATTGACCAGTACGACATTCAGGGTTACCTGGCCAAGTCTGAAGCCACCGAGGACAAGCTGTACACGCTGGTGAAGGCGGGGGTGCGCCAGGCTTGCTACACCGCGTTGTCGCATGCGCTGCAGGACCTGCTGCATTGCCTCATCCAGTCGGCGTCCTCGCGCGAAAACATTACGGCGGCGTTGCGCGGCTGGCAGCGTCAGGCCCGTCTCAGTCTGAAGGGGGAGACGGCGGCGTCGATCACCTCCGCGCTCTGCTACATGGTGGACGACCTGTTCGTGGCTGGTGTCGGTGCGTGGCACGACGAAGCGCTCGCGCGGCAGCGGCGGGATGAATTAGCCGCGTTACCGGCGACGCCACTTAACGAGGACGGCGACCGAATTACGACGGACGGCAGTGACTTTCTCATCCAGATCGCGCCGACGGCGGCCAATGCGGCGGTGCAGTATATGCTGCGCGGCACGGCGGCGGCCCCCGATTGGGAAGTCGCTGTTTACCATGCGTACCTGCGGTCATTTGCGGCGCTCTGGAAGCAGGCTGG
>JARIEX010000159.1 GCA_031127095.1 Gemmatimonadota bacterium | reverse complement strand
CGCCGCCGCCCGCGGGGGCACGCCAGTGATGACGCGGCTGGGGCGCGCCAGCGCGCTTGGCGCGGTGCTGCTGCTGGTCACGTGGCAGAGCGTGGGCGCGCAGACCAGTTGCACGGCGCAGGCCGGTTCGTGCACGACGTCGGCGCTTCAGGTGCCGCTATTGAACGTGCCCACGCTGTCCACGGCGAGCATGGGAACCAGCAGCACCTTCGCGCTGATTCCGGCGTCGGGCCTGACCGCCACCGACTTCGTGAATGGGTCCTACGACGCGGCGTCGCCCCTCACGGTGACCGTGAAAACCAACAATGCCATCACGCTCACGATGTACGCCACCTCGACCACGTTCAGCGGCTCCGGCTGCAGCCTGTCGCTGACCGACGTGACGTATGCCACCACGACGCTGGGGGCACGCACCACGGCGATCAGCTCGTCGTCCGGCTCGCCGACCACCCTGCTGACGCTGACGAGTGCCACGAGCGGAACGGCGGTCTCGCTGTACTTCCGGGTGGCGCTGAGCTGGACGGCCGACCCGCCGGCCCCGTCGTGCTCGCTGCCCCTGTCCTTCTCGCTAATCCCATGACGCGCGTCATTCGATTCCGCGTCTTGCGGGCGTGTGCCGGCGCGCTGGCCACGGGCACGCTGGGCTCCGTGCTCTTCGCCGCCACCGCGACGGCACAGCCGGCGTTGACGGGGTCGCCGGTGACGCAGACGAGTGCGACCGCGCTGGTCAACTTCCTGTGGACCACACAGCCGGGCGTGCTCACGGTGATCCAGAAATCACGCGCCAAGTGCAGCCCGGGCGAGTGCTTTTCGCAGTTCGTGGGCGTGAAGGCCAATGCCGGCTGGCAGTTGCAGGTGAAGCTGATGTTCCCGGGGACGGGCTTCACGGTGGACCTGTCCACACCGACACGGCCTGCGACGGCGGTGGCGCGCCTGTCCGCGACCGCGTGGACGCCCGTGAACGTGACCGGCAAGGCGACGGCCAACCAAACCAATGAAGTGACGTTTTTCGGCAAGAAGGTCACGGGGCCGTCGGGTCGGCTGCCGACGGCGACGGACCTCGCGTTGCTGCTGCAATACCAAGTGGTGCGCACGCCCTGACCACGCAGCGGGCCGCCGCGTCGCCGCCCGACCACACCATGCAAACGCAGAACGGGCGCCCTGACAGGGCGCCCGTTCTGTTTCCTGCAGGTGGTGGAACGGCTTAGTACATGCCGCCCATGCCGCCGCCGGGGGCGCCATGGCCACCGCCAGCGGGAGCCGACGCTTCCTTCTTCTCGACGATAAGCGCTTCCGTCGTGAGGAGGAGACCGGCGATCGACGCCGCGTTCTGCAACGCGGTGCGGGTCACCTTCGTCGGGTCAATGACGCCGGCCTGCACGAGGTCTTCGTACACGTCGGTGAGTGCATTGTAGCCGAAGCTGGTTTCCTTGGCCGTGCGGATCTTCTCGACGACGATGGAGCCTTCCCCACCGGCGTTCTGCACGATCATGCGGAGCGGCTCTTCGATCGCGCGACGCACGATGTCCACGCCGATCTGCTCGTCGCGCTCGGCGACCTTCACGTCCTTGAGCACGTGCTGCGCGCGGATGAGCGCGACGCCGCCGCCCGGGACGATGCCTTCTTCGACCGCGGCACGCGTGGCGTGCAGCGCGTCTTCCACGCGGGCCTTCTTCTCCTTCATTTCCGCTTCGGTCGCGGCGCCGACATTGATGACGGCCACGCCACCGGCGAGCTTCGCGAGACGCTCCTGGAGCTTTTCACGATCGTAATCCGACGTGCTCTTGTCGATCGCACCACGGATTTCCTTCACGCGGCCTTCGATGTCCTTGGTCTCGCCGGCGCCATCGATGATCGTCGTGTTGTCCTTGTCGATCACGACGCGCTTGGCCGAGCCGAGGTCCGTGAGGACGGCGTTTTCGAGCTTGAAGCCGACTTCGTCGGACACGACCTGACCCTTCGTCAGCGTCGCGATGTCCTGCAGCATCGCCTTACGACGATCGCCGAAGCCCGGCGCCTTGACGGCGACGACGCGCAGCGTGCCGCGGAGCTTGTTCACGACGAGCGTCGCGAGGGCTTCGCCTTCGATGTCTTCCGCGATGATGAGCAGGGGCTTGCCGAGCTGGGCCACCTTCTCGAGCACCGGGAGGAGATCCTTCATGGCCGAGATCTTCTTGTCATGAATCAGGATCATGGCGTTCTCGAGGACCGCCTCCATCTTCTCCGGATCCGTGACGAAGTACGGCGAGAGGTAGCCACGGTCGAACTGCATACCGTCCACCGTCTCCAGCGTCGTCTCGAGGCCCTTGGCCTCTTCGACGGTGATGACGCCGTCCTTGCCGACCTTTTCCATCGCTTCCGCGATGAGGTTGCCGATCTCGGGGTCGTTGTTCGCCGAGATGGTGCCGACCTGCGCGATTTCCTTCTTGCCCGTGGTGGGCACGGAGATGCGCTTGAGCTCTTCGACGATGCTCGCGACGGCCTTCTCGATGCCGCGCTTGAGCGCCATCGGGTTGGAGCCGGCGGTCACGTTCTTGAGGCCTTCACGGAAGATCGCCTGGGCGAGCACCGTGGCGGTCGTCGTGCCGTCACCAGCCAGATCGGAGGTCTTGGTCGCGACTTCCTTCACCATCTGCGCGCCCATGTTCTCGATCGGATCAGCGAGTTCGATTTCCTTCGCGACCGTGACGCCGTCCTTAGTCACGGTGGGGGCGCCGAACTTCTTTTCGATGACGACGTTCCGTCCCTTGGGGCCGAGCGTGACCTTCACGGCCTCGGCGAGCTGATCGACGCCACGCTTGAGAGCCGCGCGCGCGTCCACGTTGAAATGCAGTTCCTTGGCAGCCATAGTTTGCTATTTACCGTTGAGTGGTTCGAAGACGATCAGCCGATCACCGCGAGCACATCCGACTCGCGGAGGATGAGCAGCTGCTCACCTTCAATCGTCACTTCCGTCCCGCTGTACTTCCCGTACAGGATCGTGTCGCCGACCTTCACATCCATCGGCACGCGGGTCTCCTTTTCGAAACGGCCCGGGCCCACCGCCACAACGGTCCCCTGCTGCGGCTTTTCCTTGGCGGTATCCGGGATGTACAGTCCACCGCGCATCTGTTCCGCTTCTTCGCTCGGCTTCACGACGACGCGATCAGCGAGCGGCGCAACCTTGGCGGCACTCTGAGTGGCCATAACTAGTGTCTCCTGCGTATGTGTCAGGGATCGAACAGCAAATAACTCGGCGTTAGCACTCACACGGGGCGAGTGCTAACAAGCGAAACCTACACAGTGCTCGGTCGGTCGTCAAGCGGCGACCTTGGCCGTGGAGCAGTGTGTAAGTCCAACTGTTGGAAGAAGTTACACACCGCCAGGAACCTGCCGAATCGACACAGCACTGCCGAAGATGCAGGGCGTTCGCGGACGAGCCTGCCACGACGGCAGCGGCGATACGCCAACGCGGGCGGTGCGCGACGACGCGCCCCCCCCCCCGCCATCGCGGACGCTAGGGCGCGGTGAGCAGCGCGTGGGCCAGCCGAAGGCCCTGCAGCGTCAACGTGGGCTCGACGCGATCGAATGAGGTACACCACGGCTGCAAGGCTTCCGCGAGTCCGCCGGTGGCGACCACCATGGGCACCTCGCGCCCCGGCCACTCGGCCTTGATCCGGCGCACGATGCCGTCGATCGCATCGGCGGCGCCGAGGATCACACCGGCCCGGATGCATTCTTCCGTGCGCGTGCCGATGACGCGCGTGGGCGCAATCAACTCGGTCGCCGGGAGCTTGGAGGTGCGCCGCGTGAGCGTCTCGGCCGACGTGCGCACGCCGGGCATGATCACGCCCCCCAGAAAGACGCCGTCAGCGGTGATGCAGTCGAAGGTGGTGGCGGTGCCGAGATCGACGCAGATGGTATCGCGTCCGTACAGGCGACTGGCCGCCAGCGTGTTGATGATGCGATCGGCGCCGACGCTCATGGGCTCATCCACCTGCAGCGTGATGGGCAGCGGTGCCTTGGCGTCGATCAGCAACGGCGTGACGCCGAAATAGCGTTCGCAGGCGCGGGCCAGTGGATCGGTGATCGGCGGGACGACCGAGCCGATAGCGGCGGCATTCACATCGTCGAGCGCCACCCCAGAAGCGCCGAGGAGACTGCGCAGCAGCACGCCGAACTCGTCGGAGGTGCGCGCCACCGCCGTCATGATCCGCCAATCGGCGCGCAGCGTCTCGCCGTCGAAGAGACCGATCGTGGTTTCCGTGTTGCCCACATCGAAGACGATCAGCATGGCAGTCCGTTGACGAAGTTGAGAGTGTTCACGACGCCTCCTCCGCGAAGACTAGCGACCCGCTCCGGACGGCGCGCACCGTGCCATCAGGTGCGGTGACGCGCAGGGCGCCGGTGGCATCAATGCCTGCCGCCCGGCCGGCGATGGGGGCGGTGATGTCGCGGCCGCAAGCCAGATCACGTGCCGCCCACTGCGCACATTCGGCGGGCGACAGGGTGCCGAGCGCCGCCGCGGCGCGCCGCATGGGCGGCACGACGGCCTGCAGCATCGTCTCGCGGGAGACGTCGGCGCGGACGGCGGCCGCACCCGGATACGCCGCGGGCACGCGCCGGTTGATGCCGACGCCGATGGCGACCCATTCCGGCATCGCTTCGCGCCACCGGGCTTCGATCAAAATGCCAGCCAGCTTCCCTGCCCCGACGTACAGATCGTTGGGCCACTTGAGCGCGATCGCGCCGTGGCTGTATGGCGCGAGCGCGTCCGCGAGGGCCATACCAATGCGCAGCGCCAGCACATCGAGCGCGGCCGGGTCGCGCGGACGTTCGATGAGCGTCATCCAGAGCCCCGCCTCGGGTTCGGACGCCCAGCTGCGCCCCCCGCGTCCGCGGCCGCCGTCCTGCGTATCGGCCACGACGAGCGTGCCCGCAGCGGCACCCGCGTGCGCCAGCCGATGCGCCTCGTCCATGGTGGAGCCGAGCCGCGCATGATGTGCGAGGGCCACGAGCCCGCACCGTGCAACGAAGGCGGCGGATTCCCACGGATGCGCCACTGGTGGCGCGGACGACGCCTGCTCCGGCGTGGCCACCGTCATCAGCCGCGCGAGGCGATGGTGGCGAAGACGACCGCCGCCAGCAGCACGCGATACACGGCGAAGACCCCGAAGCTGCGCTTACTCACGTAGCGCAGCAGGACCGTGATGGCGAGCCAGCTACTGACCGCGGCCGCGAGCACACCGGCCACGAGTGGCGCCGAGACGCCATCGGTGCGCACGGCGTCGGGCACCTTGAGGATCACTGCGGCCAGCGTGATCGGCATGCTCATGAGAAAGCTGAAGCGTGCGGCGCTGGGGCGGTCGAGCTGCAGCAGACGTCCGGCGGTGATCGTGGAACCGGAGCGCGAGACACCGGGCACCAGGGCGAGCACCTGCGCACAACCCACGATGACGGCATCGCGCATCGTGACGTCCTCGAGCCCGCGCGTCCGTGCACTCCAGCGGTCGATGGCCCACAGCAGCACACCCATGACCAGCAGGGTGGTGCCGATCACGGTGGGTGAGCGGAAGGTGGTCTCGGCGAGATCCTCGAGCAACAGGCCACCGACGCCGGCGGGAATGGTGGCAACGACGAGGAAGACGAGCCGCCGGTCGTGCACCGTCTCGACGCGGCGCGTGCGCGCGATGCGCCACGCGCTGCGCGTCATATCGATCCACTCGGCGCGGAAGTACCAGACGAGCGCGATGAGCGTACCCAGATGCAGCGCCACATCGAAGGCGAGTCCGGGATCGGTCCAGCCGAAAAAGTAGGGCGTGAGCGCGAGATGCGCGGAGCTGGAGATGGGGAGCAGTTCGGCCAGTCCCTGCACAACGCCAAGTACCACGGCCTGAAAAATCGTCACGCTGCAGCCTGCCTGCGGAGAGGGTGTGCCGTCATGGACGGGCGACCGCGGCGGCGATCGTCCGCTCGTAGAGGGCCTCGTACTGCGCCACGACGGCGTCTTCGGAAAACCGGCGGCGTGCATCGGCGGCGGCAGCGGCGCTCATCGACGCCCAGCGTGCCGGATCCTGCAACAGCGCGATCGCCGACGCCGCCATGCCGTCGATGTCACCGACCGGATGCAGGAACCCGGTTTCTCCGTCGGTCACTACCTCGGGGAGCCCGCCGGCGCGGGCGCCGATGACGGGCACGCCGCTCGCAAGGGCCTCGAGCGCACTGAGCCCGAACGATTCGTTATCGCTGGTGAGCAGAAATAGATCGGCACCGGCAAGCAGCGGCGCGATCGTGTCGATCTTGCCAAGGAACAGCACGTGCTCGGCGACGCCACGTTCGCGCGCTTCCGCTTCGGCGTCCACGCGATCCGGCCCGTCGCCGATCATCACGAGGACCGAGGGGACCTGCGCGTTGACCTGCGCGAAGACCCGCACGATGTCGCGGACGCGCTTGACGGGGCGGAAGTTGGAGATGTGCATGAGCACCTTCCGCCCCATGATGACGTCTGCCGGGATGGGGAAGACATGCCGGCGGCGATCGTAGAGCTCCGGATTGATAAAATTCGGAATCACCTCGACGTCGCACCCGACGCAGCCGAACGCCTGATACGTCTCATCGCGCAGGTAGTCGGAGACCGCCGTGACCGCATCCGACTTCTCAATGGAGAAGCGCGTAATGGTGTAAAACGACCGATCCTGTCCGACGATCGTGATGTCGGTGCCGTGCAGCGTGGTCACCAGCCGGACATCGCCCTCCCCTTCGCGCAGCATCTCGCGCGCGATCCACGCGCTGGTGGCATGCGGAATGGCGTAGTGACAGTGCAGTACGTCGAGCTGGTGATCGCGCACGACTTCGTGCATGCGCACGGCGAGCGCGAGATCATACGGCGGAAACTCGAACAACGGATACCGGCCGACATCCACCTCATGGAACCAGACACGCGGCAAGAAGCTCGGCAGTCGAAAGGGCTGCTGATACGTGATGAAGTGCACCTCGTGACCACGGGCCGCGAGGGCGATGCCGAGCTCCGTCGCAACGGCACCGGAGCCGCCGTAGGTGGGATAGCAGGTGATGCCGATCTTCATGCGTGCCCCATGGATGACTCGTGCCCAGTGACCACGTCCCCGCGATCCCACCAGTCGAGCAGGCGCGCCGGCGCGTCGGGCGCGTCCGGGTCGAGGTGCGTGACCTGCTCGGGCGGCAGTTGGTGCCGGAACCAGGTACGCTGGCGTTTGGCGTACTGTCGCGACTCGATGA
>JARIEX010000158.1 GCA_031127095.1 Gemmatimonadota bacterium | reverse complement strand
CGCTCCGATCGCCATAACGGCGCGTGAGTTTAGAGTCCTGAGTAAAAGTTCGGAGTCTCGAGTCAACTCACCACTCCCAACTTCCACTCACCACTCACCACTCACGTGAGTCCTGCCCAACGCGCTCCGATCGCTTGACCTGATCCCAGTACCTGTCCTGCTCCTCCAGCGACAGCGCCGTGAGCTCCACCCCGTCCGCCGTCGCCAGCGCTTCCATCGCCGCGTAGCGCCGCACGAACTTCGCGTTCGTGCGGTCGAGGGCCAGCGCTCCGTGCACGCCGGTCTTGCGCGCCAGATTGACCACCGCAAACAGCAAGTCGCCCAGTTCGGCCTCGAACGCGTCCTGATCGGCCACCTGACCGTCCGCGTTCACGTGGGCGGCCAGTTCGTCGATCTCTTCGCGCACTTTCTCCAGCGGTCCGAGCGCGTTCGGCCAGTCGAACCCCACCCCCGCCGCGCGGTCCTGCAACCGGTGCGCCCGGTGCAGCGAGGGGAGCCCCGCCGGGAGCCCCTCCTCCAGCGTCGAGCGCTTGGCCTTGGCCGCCTTCATCGACTCCCACGGGCGCTTGATCCCGTCGCCGTACAAATGGGGATGCCGCGCGTGCATCTTGCTGATCAGCGCCCCGGCCACGTCCTGCATCGTGAAGGCGCCACGCTCCTCGGCCACGACGGCGTGGAACAGCACCTGCAGGAACAGGTCGCCCAGTTCGTCGCGCAGGACCGCGTCGTCGCCCTGCGCGATGGCGTCGTCCACCTCGTGCGCTTCCTCGATGAGGTACGGCCGCAGCGAGGCGTGGGTCTGCACCCGATCCCAGTCGCAGCGCGCCCGGAGGTCCTGCATGAGGGCCAGCGCCTCGTCCATCGTCCGTTGCATCGCTTCTCCGTACGTCGGTGGCTGCTTAGGATGTCCGAGTGACCGCGTCAATATATCCTGCCTCCGAACGCGCCTGGCTCGAGCTTGATCTCGAGGCCCTCCGCCATAACGCCCGCCAACTCCGCGCGCGCGCGGGGGTGCCGTTGGTCGCGATGGTCAAGGCCAATGCGTATGGCGTCGGTGCCGTAGCCGTGTGCCGCGCCCTCGGGGTGCCCTTCGACGGCATCGCGGCGGCGCCGGACGCCCCGTGGGGGCTTGGCGTGGCCGCGCTGGACGAGGCCGCTGCGTTGCGCGACGCGGGGTGCCGCGGCCGGATTCTGTGCCTCACGCCCCTGTTGCGCAGCGAGCTGCCTCGGGCGTCCGCGCTCGGGGTCCGTCCCGCCCTGCATCGCGCCGAGGACATTGCCGCGTGGGCGGCGGCGGGGGCGGCCGAGGGTGACGGCAACCGGCTGCGTCCGTACCACTTGTCCATCGATACCGGGATGTCGCGCGCGGGCGTGCGCTGGGACCAGGTCGGTACGCTGCGGGACGCGCTCCTGCGCCACCCGCCCGAGGGGGTGTTCACCCACTTCCACTCGGCCGACGACGACATCGATTCGCGCGACGAGCAGGACGCCCGCTTCGTGGATGCCATGCTGGCGCTCGACGAGGCGCTGCCGGCCGGGGTGCTGCGGCACAGCGACAACAGCGCCGGCATTGCCAGTCGCGCCCAGCGCTCCCCCGGTTCGCTGGCCCGTCCGGGCATCGCCCTCTACGGCGGCATGTTCAGTGAGCTGCTGGGGTTGCGGCAGGTTGTCCATCTGCGCGCGCGGGTGGTTGATCTCCGCGACGTCGCCCCAGGCGAGACGGTGAGCTACGGGGCCACCTGGACCGCCAGCCGTCCGTCGCGTATCGCCACCATCACCGCGGGATACGCCGACGGGTATCGCCGGCACCTCTCCAACCGCGGGGAAGTGCTGGTGGGTGGGGTGAGGTGCCCCGTCGCGGGTCGTGTCACCATGGATATGATCATGGTGGACGTCACCGGGGTGCCCTGCGAGGTGGGCGACGTGGCCACGCTGCTCGGCGCGGACGGTACCGATTGCCTGAGCACCGAGCAGGTGGCCGCGGCCGCTGAGCTGTCCCCGTACGAACTGCTGGTGGGGCTCGCGCTGCGTGTGCCGCTCCGTCCCATGCCACCGCTCGCCCCGCCCCGGACATGACCGACACCGTCAGCGCCCCGGCCGACGCGCATGGCCGTCGGGCCGTCATCCTCGTGCTCGACGGCGTTGGCTGCGGGGAGGCACCCGATACGGCGGCCTACGGCGATGCCGGGAGCGACACCATCGGGAACGTGGCGCGAGTGGTCGGCGGGCTCGATCTCCCCAACCTCGCCCGAATCGGACTGGGCCACGTGGCACCCATTCACGGGGTCGAGCCGGTGGCGCATCCCATCGGCGCGTGGGGCACGCTGCTGCCGCGCTCGGCCGGCAAGGACTCCACCACGGGACACTGGGAGCTGGCCGGTCTGCATCTGGACGCGCCGTTCCCGACCTACCCGCAGGGATTCCCGCCCGAGGTAATCCACGCCTTCGAGCAGGCCACAGGTCGTCCCGTGATTGCGAACTGTGTGGCCAGCGGGACGACGGTCATTGCGCAGTATGCGGACGAACAGCGCGCGACGGGGGCGTGGATCGTGTACACCTCCGCCGATTCCGTCTTCCAGATCGCCGCGCACGAAGACTGGATCCCGCTCGAGGAGCTGTACCGGGCCTGTGAGATCGCGCGGGCCCAGCTCGTAGCCCCGCACGATGTCTCGCGCGTGATCGCGCGGCCGTTCGTGGGATCCCCGGGGGCGTGGCAGCGCACCGCCCACCGTCGCGATTTCTCCATCCAGCCGCCGGGCACGACGCTGCTCGATGCGCTGTCCGAGGCCGGCATCCCACGGGCCGGGGTGGGCAAGGTGGACGACCTCTTCGCCGGTCGTGGCATCACCGCGCGGCACACGGCGGACAACGCCGACGGGGTGGCGGCCGTGCTGGAATGGCTGAATTCCGCGCCACGTGGGTTCTGCTTTGCCAATCTGGTAGATTTCGATCAGCTGTTCGGGCATCGCAACGATGTCCCCGGCTTTCAGGGGGCGCTCGAAGCGTTCGATCGCGCCCTGCCAAGCCTGCTGGCTGCTCTTCGGGAGGACGACCTGCTCTTCATTACCGCCGATCACGGCAACGATCCGACCACGCCGTCCACCGATCATGCGCGCGAGCGTGTGCCGGTGCTCGTCGCGGGCGCACGCGTGCGCGGTGGGAGCGTGGGGACCCGCGACACCTTCTCCGATCTCGGCGCCACGGTGGCCGAGTGGTTCGGGTTGTCGTGGCGCGGGCAGGGGACGTCGTTCCTCGCGGGTCTGTTGCACGCATGAGCCTCGACGATCTGCGCCGCGCCGCCGACGCGGCGCGCGCGAATGCGTGGTGCCCGTACTCGCACTATCCGGTCGGGGCCGCGCTGGAAACGGACGATGGCCGGGTGTTCGTGGGGTGCAACGTGGAGAACGCGTCGTATCCCGCCGGAATCTGTGCGGAGCGCGTGGCGCTCGGCACGGCCATCGCGCACGGCGCGCGCCGCTTTGTCCGTGTCGTGATTACGTCGGCGGCGGCGGAGCCGACGCCGCCCTGTGGGATCTGTCGCCAAGCGCTGGTGGAGTTTGCTCCGGCGCTCGAAATTTTCGCCGTAACGCCCGACGGGCGTACGGCGCACTGGTCGCTGGCCGCCTTGCTGCCGGCACCATTCACGCCTGCTTCGCTCGAGAATGCCTGAGCGCGTTCGATTTACCTCGTGGCCGCGCCTGCGCGGCCCCCTCGTGTTGTGCGGACTCGTGCTGGCGGCCGTCACGGCCGCCGCGTGCACCGAGTCGCTCGACGGCGGCGCGGCCTGTCCGTCGCTCTGTCCGTCGAAGGTGGAGTCCTTCCGCGACACCATTGTCGACGCCGTCGTCCTCGACAGCTCGCTCGGTGGCTATCCGGCGTTCGGGCTGTCGCCTTTCCTGCTGATCGCCAATCGGCCCGACACCGTCGTGACCAGCGGCGTGATCCGCTTCGATGCGCTGCCCACGGTGTTCAGTCCCAACAAGGGGGCCACGGTCGACTCGATTACCGTCGTCGACTCCGTGTTCCTGCGCTTCCCGCTCGACAGCACGGGCCGTCGCGGCAACGTGCCCGTGACGCTCGAGGTGTACGATGTGGACACCACCGCGAACGATTCGGTGACGGCCGTGGTACGGTCGCTCTTCCGCCCCGACCGGCAGATCGGATCGCTGGTATTCACCCCGTCGGCGATCGGTGATTCCATCCGCATCCCGTTCTCCAAGACGGTGCTCGCGGCGAAGATCGCCGCCAAGGGGCGGCTGCGGCTCGGCGTGCGCATCCGGGGTGGTTCGGGGCAGCTACGCGCCGTGTCGTTCGTGAACGGCGTCGGCGCGCCCACGGTGGTGTTCGATCCGAGCACCGATACCACGTACGCGCCACAGCAGATTTCGCCGAGCACGATCGTGCCGAATGCCACGGCCGACGCCGAGCTCGCGTATGCGGTGTACGCGATCAGCGAGCTGGCGTCGCCGCCGCCGGGTGCCGGGACGTTGGTGGTCGGCGGCTACCCGGCCTACCGCTCCTACCTGCGCTTCAACGTGCCCGCGCGCATCACCGACTCCAGCACCATCGTGCGCGCCGAGGTGCTGCTGACACAGCGGTCGTCCTCGTTCGGCAACGTCGGGGATTCCATCGCCCTCTACCCGCTCGTGCCGACCACGACCGATCTGGTCACCGATTTGCGGCGTATCCTCGACCTGGCGGCGGATGGGTCGTTCGCCGGCGTGGACTCTACCCGAATGCTGCCGTCGGCCAGCGGTGTCCGGTCCGTCAACGTGCTGGCGCTCGCCCGCAATTGGCGTACGCTGCCCACCAACGTGCCGCGTGCCATCGCGTTCAAGATCGGACTGGAGGGGGCGCAGCCCGCTGAACTGCGCTTCTACTCCAGCGAGGCGGCCGCCACTCTGCGCCCGCGTCTGCGCATCACTTATCTCCCGCGCTCGGAGTTCGCGCTCCCGTGATCCGCCATCGACTCCGTTCCTTCACCGCGCACACGGTCGTGGTCCTGACCATGTTCGCGCTCGTCGCGGCACCCCGGGCTGGTGCGCAAGGCTCCGTCGGCGGGCTTGGCTTCGGCTATCCCGTCGGTGGTGGCAGCGTCCGTACGAACGCCACCGGTGGGGCCTTCGCCGAGTTTGACGCGCTCACGCCCACCAATCCCGCCGCGCTCGGCGGCTTGAGCCGCACCGTCATCACCGCGCAGGCCGAACCGGAACTCCGCCGCCTCAGCCTCAACGGCGTGACCGAGAAGTCGTCGCTCCAGCGTGTGCCGCTCGTCATGCTCGTCTTCCCCGCTCGTGGCGGCGTCGCGGTTGGCCTGAGCGCCACCACGTTCCTCGATCGGACGTTCTCCACGGTCACGACCGGCAGCGCGTTCCTCGACGGGAAAAGCGTCCCCACCACGGACCGCACCGATGTGCGCGGCGCGATCAACGACCTGCGTGCCGCCGTCGGCTGGCAGGTGTCGTCGCGCGTGCGGCTGGGCGTCGGTGGTCATCTCTACACCGGGGAAAATCTGGCCACGCGCGAGCGCACGTTTGCCGACACCTCGGCGTTCGGCAGCGTGCTCGATTCGTCGCGCGTCACCTATTTCGGCACCGCCCTGTCCGTGGGTGGTGAAGTGACGCTCGGGAAAGGACTGGCGGTGCTCGCCTCGTACCGGCGCGGCAATGAACTCAACGCGCGGGTGCGCGACACCATCGTGTCGCGAGCCAATGGTCCGGTCCGCACCGGATTCGCGCTGCGCTACGACGGCATCGTGGGCTCGGTGTTCGCACTCGGCGTCGAGCAGATCGCATGGTCGCAGATGGCGTCGCTCGGCTCGCGCGCGGTGGTGGCCACCGATGCCATGAATTGGCACGCCGGCGCCGAAGTGGCCGGTCCCAAGTTCCGCGGCCTGCCGGTACTCGTCCGCGCCGGCTACGCCCGCAACGAGTTGCCGTTCGCCACGGCGAATCAGCGGGCCCGGGAGCAGCGCATCACCTCCGGGATCGGCATTCCGGTGGCGCGCGAGGCGGCATCGATCGACCTGTCCGTGCAGCGCGCCAGCCGCACGTTGACCGGCTCCGCCGCCAAGGAATCGGCGTGGTTGCTGGGCATCGGCATGCAGGTCCGGCCGTAACCACCGCCCATGAATGACACGCCAGTGACGGGGGCGCCGCGCCCCACGGTGTACATCGAGACGTACGGCTGCCAGATGAATGTGGCCGACTCCGAACTCATGTACGGCAAACTCATCGCCAGCGGCTATGACGCGGTCGATGTGCCCGACGGCGCCGACGTCATCCTCGTGAATACCTGTGCGATTCGCGAGAACGCCGAGACGCGGGTGATCGGGCGGCTCGGGGAGCTCAAAAAGTACATGCGGGCCGGCAGCATCATGGGCGTGACCGGCTGCATGGCGCAGCGTCTCGGTCCGCGCGTGCTGGAGCAGGCGCGGCACGTGTCCATCGTGGTCGGTCCCGACGGATACCGCGCGTTGCCGGCGCTGCTCGACGGCGCACGGCGCGGCGAGAAGTTCACCGCCACCGACTTCGATCTCGAAGAGCACTACGAAGACGTCGTCGCCCGCCGGTTCGAGGGGGTGAAGGCGTGGATTCCGGTGCAGCGCGGCTGCGACTACCGCTGCACGTACTGCATCGTGCCTACCACCCGCGGCCCCGAGCGCAGCCGGAAATTGCACGAGGTCGTGCGCGAAGTGCAGCAGGTGGTCGAGCAGGGGCTCACCGAAGTCGTGCTGCTGGGCCAGACCGTCAACTCGTACAACGACGGCACGCACGATTTCGCCGACCTGCTGCGCGCCGTCGGCGCCGTGGATGGGATCCGGCGCGTGCGCTACACGAGCCCGCACCCCAACGATTTCTCCGATCGCGTGATCGCCGCGATGGCGGAGGTGCCGACGGTCTGTGAGCACATCCACCTGCCCATGCAGAGCGGCTCCACGTCGATGCTCAAGAAGATGCTGCGCCGCTATTCGCGCGAGGACTATCTCGCGTGCGTGGCGCGTATGCGCGCGGCCATCCCCGGCCTGTCGCTCACCACCGACATCATCGTGGGCTTCCCCAGTGAGACCGACGAAGAGTTCGCCGATACGCTGTCGCTGTGCCAGGAAGTCCGCTTCGACGACGCGTTCATGTTCAAGTTCTCGCCGCGCGAAGGGACGCCCGCCACGCGCATGCCCGCCGAGTGGACGATCCCCGATGCGCTGGTGGCCACGCGTTTCGAGCTCCTGCTGAAAACGG
>JARIEX010000030.1 GCA_031127095.1 Gemmatimonadota bacterium | reverse complement strand
TGTGGGTGGACATCGACTCCACGGTACGCTCGCAGCACGCGATGCTGGAGAAGGTGTTCCACTTCCATCCGCTGGCGATCGAGGACACGCTCAATCCGGGCTCCCGCGCAAAGCTGGAGGAATACGACGGGTCGCTGTTCGTGATCCTGCGCGGGGTGAGGCTGGCCACAGACACCGAGGATCCCTACGATCTCGAGACGCAGGAGCTGTACTGCTTTCTGGGGCCGCGCTTCCTGGTGACGGTCCACGCCGGCCCGATGGCGTCGATCGACCGCGTGGCGGACACGGTCCGTCGAGCGCCCGACCTGCTGTCGCGCGGCGTGGAGCGGGTGCTGCACGCGATCCTCGACGACACGATCGACAGCTATTTCCCGATCCTGCAGCAGATCGATGAATTCATCGACGGGCTCGAGGAGCGCGTGTTCGTGACGTTCGACGAGAGCGCGCTCCGCGACCTGTTCCACGTGAAGCGGCTGGTGCTGTCGTTGCGCCGGTATCTGCAGCCGTCGCGCGAAGTGCTGAACGTGCTCACGAACCGACCCAGCGCGCTGCTCACCGCTGATGTGCAGCTGTACTTCCGCGACATCTACGATCACGTGCTGCGCATCAACGACGCACTGGACACGTATCGCGATCTGCTCAGCAGCACGATGGATGCGTATCTCACGCAGGTGTCGAACCGTCTGGGCGCGACCACGAAGGCGCTGTCGGTCGTGGCCACGATGTCGCTGCCGTTTGTGGTGGTGAGCGGGATGTGGGGCATGAATTTCACGCGCATCCCGCTGTCGGGGTGGCCGCATGGATTCTGGGTGCTGCTGGTCGTGCAGCTTGGCTTGGGGCTGCTGCTACTTTTCCTGCTGCGCCGTCGCGGACTGCTGTAGGCGTCGCGCCGTCGGTCGACCCCCACTTCCTCCCGTCCTGCCCGATGTTCTGCCCAGAATGCGGAACCTGGAACCGCGCTGCCGCCGCCCGGTGCACGCGCTGCGGCGCGTCGCTGCCGGACGTGTCGGCGCCGCCCATGGACATCCCCGACGAGGAACTCCGCGCGCTGCGCGTGGCCACCGGCAATCGGTACACGGTGGTGAAGCGACTCGGCGGCGGTGGCATGGCCAACGTGTACCTCGCCAAGCACGCCGTGCTGGCGCGCCCCCTCGTGATCAAGGTGCTGCACCGCACGTTGGTGCAGGAGCCGGAGATGCGCGAACGCTTTCGCCGTGAGGCCGAGTCCGCGGCGCGGCTGATCCATCCGTTCATTTGCGCGATCGCGGACATGGGCACCGCCGGCGACATCGAGTACGTGGCCATGCCGTATTACGCCGGCGGCTCACTGGCCAACCTGCTGGCGCGCCGCAAAACGGTGGCGGCAGGCCCGGCGGCGTCGATCGCGGTGCAGGTGGCGTGCGCGCTCGACTATGCCCACCGACATGGTGTGGTGCACCGGGACATCAAGCCCGACAACATCCTGTTCGACGAAGACGGCAACGTGGCGCTGACCGACTTCGGCATTGCCACGGCACGCTTTCACGGTCGGCTCACCGCGAGCGGACGCGCGATGGGCACGCCGCATTACATGTCGCCCGAGCAGGCGATGGGGAAGCTCGTGGACGGCCGCAGCGATCTGTATGCCGTGGGGCTGTTGCTGTACGAAATGCTGCTGGGACAGCCGCCGTTCGACGGCGAGGATTCCTATGCGGTGGGGTACAAGCACGTGCACGAGGTGCCGGTGGCGCCGGATCAGGTGGACACCCGCATTCCCGCGACGCTCAGCGCCATCACGATGAAGTGCCTCGCCAAGCAGGCCGTGGACCGCTACGATCGCGGCTTCGAACTGGCCGATGCCCTGATCGCCTTTCTGGGGCAGACACCGAGCGCCGAATTGCGGGCGGCGCGTGCGTCGCGTCCGGCGGCACACACGCCCTTTTAGTCCGGCGCGCCGACTTTCCCGTTTCCACCCTCCACCACCGTCCGCGCCATGCATCTGCACGCCGAGATCCTCACGCTGCACACCACGCATCCCTTCGTCATCGCGCGCGGGGGCTTCAGTGCGTACCGCGTGGTCTGGGTGCGGCTGCGCGACGCGGACGGGGCGGAGGGCTGGGGTGAGGCGTCGCCCAGCAAGTTCTACGGCGAGACGGCCGACAGCGTGATGGCGGCGCTCGCGATGTTCGCGCCCGTGCTCGAACAGGCCGACGCGTGGTCGATCGAGGCGATTGAGCGCGAACTGGAGCGGGTGCTGCGCTGGAACGCCGCCGCCCGCTGTGCGATCAGCGCCGCGCTGCACGATCTGGCGGCGAAGCGGCTCGGCGTGCCGCTCTGGAAGCTGTGGGGACTTGATGCCGCCGCGGCGCCGCGATCGAGCTTCACGATCGGCATCGCCCCGGACGCCGAAACGCTGCGGGCGCGGGTGCGCGACGCGGCCGCGTATCCGATCCTCAAGATCAAGCTGGGATCGAGCTGGGACCGCGAGGTGCTGCGCATCGTGCGCGAGGAGGCGCCGCTCGCCACGCTGCGGGTGGATGCCAACGCGGCGTGGACCGCCAAGCAGGCGCTCGGGATGCTGCAGGCGCTGAGCGACGTGGGCGTGGACATGCTGGAGCAGCCGCTGCCGCCGCACGACCTCGAGGGGCTGCGCTTCGTGCGCGATCGGTCACCGATTCCCGTGGTGGCGGATGAATCGTGTCTCGTGGCGACCGATATCCCGAAGCTGGTGGGCGTGGTGGACGGCATCAACATCAAGCTGGCCAAGTGCGGATCGCTGCGCGAAGCGCTGCGGATGATCGCGGTGGCACGCGCCCACGGCTTCCGTGTGATGTGCGGCTGCATGATCGAGTCCACGCTCGGCATTGCGGCGGCCGCCCACTTCTCGCCGCTGCTGGACGACGCCGATCTCGATGGTGCGGCGCTGCTGTGCGACGATCCGTTCACGGGCCCCGGGATTCCCGGGGGGCAGGTCACACTCAGCGACGCGCCGGGGCTCGGCGTGCAGCGCCGCTGAGCACCTCCGGCTGCATCGAGGTCGCGCTCGCGGCCCCGCTGTTCCGCACGTTCACGTATCGCGTCCCCGAGGGGATCGCGCTGCCGATCGCGCCGGGGACGCGGGTGCTGGTGCCCTTCCACGGTCGGCAGGAAATCGGCATCTGTCTCGGCGACGCGGAACCCCCGGCCGGCATCACGCTCAAGCCGATTCAGTCGGTGCTCGATGCCGTGCCGTCACTGCCCCCGGCGCTGCTGCAGACCGGGCGCTGGATCGCCGACTGGTATGCCGCGCCACTGGGGCTCACGCTCCGCTCCATGCTTCCCACGGCGCTGACCGCCGCCAAGACCCCGGCTCCGGCGGCACGCACCCAGCGGGTGGTGCGGATCCTGATGGAGCTCCCGTCGCTGCTGCAGCGCGAGCAGACCTTCGCGCGGGCCCCCCAGCAGCGGGTGGTGTTCGACCTGCTCGAGGCGCAGGGCGGGGAGGCGCCGCTGGAATCGCTGCGCGTGCAAGCCAACTGCAGCGCGGGGGTGTTCACGGCCATGGCCAAGCGTGGCCTGGTGGAGATCCGTGATGAGGTCCAGCAGCGCGACCCCTTCGCCGATCGTGCCGGCACGCTGCCGCCTCCCAATCCGAGTGCGGCGCAGCAGGAGGTGGTGCGCGCCATTCTGGCCGGCGATCCCGGGCAGGTATTCCTGCTGCACGGAATAACCGGCAGCGGGAAGACGCTGGTGTACATCGAGGTGCTGCGCGCGGTGCTGCAGCAGCGCGATCGGACGGCCATTGTGCTGGTGCCGGAAATCGCGCTCACCTCGCAGACCGTGGACCGCTTTCGCGGCGCCTTCGGCAACGATGTCGCGGTGCTGCATTCCGGGCTCAGCGACGGTGAGCGGCTCGATGCGTGGCAGTCACTGCGACGCGGCGAGCGGCGCATTGCGGTGGGGGCACGATCGGCGCTCTTCGCGCCCCTCGAGCGCGTGGGTGTGGTGATCGTGGACGAAGAGCACGAGAGCAGCTACAAGCAGTCGGAGACGCCGCGCTACCATGCGCGCGAGGCGGCGATCGTGCGGGCGCGGGCCGAAGGCGCCGTGGTGGTGCTGGGCAGCGCCACCCCCAGTCTGGAAACGTGGGAGCGCGCCGATCGCGGGCAGGCGATCCGCTTGTCGCTCCCCGACCGGGCGGGCGGGGCGCAGCTGCCGCCGGTCACCGTGGTGGACATGCGCGTGGAGCTCAAACAGGCGGTGAAGGCGCGCAATCCCAATGCGCCCTTCGACGAAGCACTGGGCGTGTTCAGCGCCTCGCTGCTGGTGGCGCTCGAGCAGCGACTCGTGCGCGGCGAGCAGAGCCTGCTCCTGCTGAACCGTCGTGGCTATTCGTCGTTCATGCAGTGCAATGCCTGCGGTGATGTGCCGGTGTGCCCGCACTGCAGCATCTCGCTCACGTACCATCGCGTGCCCGAGATCCTCGTGTGTCACTACTGCCAGCATCAGCAGCCGGTGCCGGCGGTGTGCGCGCAGTGTGCGGCGGATACCATGCGCCGACGCGGTCTCGGCACGCAGCAGGTGGAGCGCGTGCTCGCCGAGCGCTTTCCCGAAGCGCGCATCGCGCGGATGGACGTGGATACCACGAGCGGCAAGTGGGCGCACACGCAGATTCTCGATCGCGTGGGGCGTGGCGAGGTGGACATCCTGCTGGGCACGCAGATGATCGCCAAGGGGCTCGACTTCCCGAACGTCACGCTGGTGGGAGTGGTCGATGCCGACACGGGGCTGAATCTCCCCGACTTCCGGGCGGCCGAGCGGACGTTTCAGCTGGTGAGTCAGGTGGCGGGGCGCGCCGGGCGCGGGCCCAAGGGGGGCGACGTGATCATCCAGACCCGCATGCCGCACAGTCACGCGATCCGTCACGCGATCACGCACGATGTCACCGGCTTCGTACGCGAGGAGCTGGGGGCGCGGCGGATGCCGGCGTATCCGCCGTACGTGAGCATCGCCAATGTGATGGTGAGCGGCGAGGAGCAGGGCGCGGTGGCCGATGCGTGCATGGCCGCGGCGCAGTGGGTGCAGCGGCTGATGGCGCGTCAGGGGCTGCGCGATCTGGTGTTCGTGGGGCCGGCGCCGTGTCCGATCGATCGCATCAAGGACCGCTGGCGGTGGCACTTCCTGTTGAAATCCTCGCAGCCCAAGCTGATGACGCGGGTGGCGCGCTACATCGCGGAGCGCTGTCCGGTGCCGACCGTGCACGGACTGCGGCTCACGGTGGACCGCGATCCGGTGTCGCTGTTGTAGGCGTGGCTCTTCGTCCTGTCCGTTCACCCGCCGTTTCCCGGAGCCGCTGATGCCGGTGTTTCATCCCGCCCCCGACGATCTCGAGCCGATCGAGCGCGCCAGCCGCGACGAGCTGCAGGCGCTGCAGCTGCAGCGGCTGCAGTGGACGTTGCAGCACGCGTACGAGCGGGTGCCGCACTACCGGCAGGCGTTCGATGCGGCGGGGGTGCATCCGTCGGAGTGCCGGTCCCTGTCGGATCTGGCGCGCTTCCCGTTTACCGCCAAGGCCGACCTCCGGGCGAATTACCCGTTCGGGATGTGCGCGGTGCCGCGCGATCAGATCGTGCGCGTGCACGCCTCGTCGGGCACCACGGGTAAGCCCACCGTGGTGACGTACACGCAGGGGGACATTGACCGCTGGGCTGACCTGGTGGCGCGCAGCATCCGCGCGGCGGGTGGACGGCGTGGCGACATGGTGCAGGTGTCGTACGGCTACGGGCTGTTCACCGGTGGCCTGGGGGCGCACTACGGCGCCGAAAAGCTGGGGTGCACGGTGGTGCCGATGGGCGGCGGCCAGACCGAGAAGCAGGTGCAGCTGATCGAGGATTTCCGCCCCGACATTCTCATGGTGACGCCGAGTTACATGCAGGTGATCATCGAGGAGTTTCGCCGGCAGGGGAAGGATCCGTCGGCGATGTCGGTGTCGGTGGGGATCTTTGGTGCTGAACCGTGGACGGAAGCGATGCGCGCCGATATCGAGCGCAGCGCCGGCCTCAAGGCGGTGGACATCTACGGTCTGTCGGAGGTGATGGGCCCGGGGGTGGCGAGCGAGTGCGTGGAGACGCAGGACGGCCCGGTGATCTGGGAAGACCACTTCTACCCCGAGATCATCGACCCGCTCACCGGTGAGGTGCTCCCTGACGGCAGTGAGGGCGAGCTCGTGTTCACGACGCTCACCAAGGAAGCGCTGCCCGTGATCCGCTACCGCACGCGCGATCTCACGCGTTTGCTGCCGCCCACGGCGCGCAGCATGCGGCGCATGGGGAAGATCGTGGGTCGCAGCGACGACATGCTGATCATCCGCGGCGTGAATCTGTTTCCCACGCAGGTGGAGGAGCTGGTGCTGCAGCACGCGGCGCTGTCGGGGCACTACCAGATCGTGGTGTCGCGCGAGGGGATGTTGGACGAGGTGCTGGTGCGGTGCGAACTCCTGCCGGCGTGCGCCACCGCTGACCGCGTCGAGACGGCGCGCGAGGTGCAACAGCGCATCAAGACCATGATCGGGGTGAGCTGCCGGGTGGAGGTACTCGACCCCAGCGGTATCGAGCGCTCGATGGGCAAAGCGCGGCGCGTGATTGACCAGCGGCCGAGGTAGTCACCCGCCGTCGGTGCGGAAATCGGTGTAGCTTTCCCGCATGTCGCTCTCTACGCTCGCGGCGATTCCGCCGTACGTGTTTTACGAACTCGACGCCCGCCGCGTCGCGCAGCGGGCGCTCGGCCGCTCCCTGATCGACGTCGGTATCGGCAGCCCCGACGGACCGATTCCGGCCGTGGTCGTCGAGGCCATGCAGCGCACTGCGGCCGATCGCGGGTTGAGCGGCTATCCGGAGTTCCGGGCGCATCCGCTGTTCCGCGCGGCGGTGACGGGGTACCTGCACACGCGCTTCGGCGTGACGGTTGACGCGGGGAGCGAACTGCTGGCACTGGCCGGCTCCAAGGAGGGGATCGCGGAACTGCTGCTGTCGCACTGCAATCCCGGCGACGTGGTGCTGATCCCCGAGGTGTATTACCCCGTGTATGCCCGGGCAACGCTGCTGGCCGGCGCGCAGCCGGTGTTCGTGCCGTTTCTCGCCGACGGGCGGCTGGACCTTGCCGCCGTGGCGCCGGACGATCTGGCGCGTGCGCGGGTGATGATCGTGAACTACCCGGGCAACCCTACCACCGCGACGGTGACGCTGGATGACCTCGCGCAGTTCGTGGACTTCGCCGCGCGTCATGACCTGCTGCTGATCAGCGATCTGGCGTACAGCGAGCTGTCGTACGACGGCTACGTGGTGCCCAGCGTGCTGCAGGTGCCGGGCGCCTCGCGCGTGGCGGTGGAACTGCATACGTGCAGCAAGAGCTTCAACATGGCCGGGGTGCGCGTGGCGTTCGTGGCGGGATCTCGCAACGCCATTGCGCAGCTGGATGCCTATCGCGCGAACATCGGTTACGGCGTGAGCACGCTGGCGCAGATGGCCGGAACCGCCGCGTTCACGCATCACGCGACCATCGTGCCGCCGATCGTGGCGGAGTATCGCGTGCGCCGCGATGCGTTGGTGCAGGCGTTGCGCGCGGGGGGATGGGCGGTGGCGTCGCCGAACGCCACGATGTACCTGTGGCTGCCCGTGCCGGACGGCTTCGGTGACTGGGAATGGGTGGACGCGCTGATGCAGGGGCCCGGTGTCGTGGTGACCCCTGGAATCGCGTTCGGGAATGCCGGTCGTGGCCGCTTCCGCGTGTCGCTGGTGCAGCCCGCCGAGGTGCTCGCGCAGGCCGCGGCCGCCATCACCGTGACTGCCGCTGCCGCGCCTGCTGTTGCACGGCCGTCGCAACCGGATTGACGGCGGGTCCCCTCCGGCGCTTGTACGCGGGGGCCGGGTCCGGTGATCTTATAGGCGGCGCCGTGCGCCTCCTGACTCTCCCGATCCCCCGATAGCCCTGATGACCCTGTTCCACGATCCGACCGCGTCCCACGATGACATTGCCGCGGTGGCGATGCCCGACGCGGACGCCGACGCCGGGACGTCAGCGGACGCGACCATCGAGGTGACCGCTGATGTGGCGCCGGTGGCGCCCCCGATCCCCGATCGGGCCGACGCGCCGGTGTCCGAGATCGCCGAGCGGTTTCTCAAGATGGTGCTCACGCACGTCCCGCTCGAGCGGATCGAGGAGCTGCATCTGTTTTCGCCGCTGCGTCAGGGTGGGGTGGAAACGGGGATCGCGGTGATCGCGGCGCGCGTGCCGGTGCTCGTGGTCGCGGCGCCCGACGAACCGGAATTGCCGTTCGACGCGGCGCCGGCGGTGAGCGAGGTGGTGGTCGAGGAGCTGGTCGAAGAACTGGTGGTGGCCGAGGAGTCGATCGAGGCCGAGGGCGCGGTTGAGGCCGTCGAGGCGGACGCTGCGGTTGAGGCGGACGTGGTCGTCGTTGACGACCGCGACGTGGCCGTGGCGCCCCCGGTGCCCCGCGTGCGGCACACGGTGTACACCGCGCGCTATCGCCTCGTGCAGAAGGGCCCGGAGCGTGGGAAGTGGGAAGCGAACGTGGTGGCCGAAGCGGACGCACCGTTGGTGACGGTCGATCTGGTCGTGCGCGGGGTGCAGCGTCGCGCCGGTGAAGAGTCGGAGATCGTGCGCTATTCTGCGCCGCAGCTGGCGCGCGCGCTGCGGATCGTCCCGCCGGTTGTGGCCCCGATCGCGACGTCCGAGGGCTGACGCGACGTGAGTGACGGCGGGCACGCGCACCCCGGTGCCGACGCGGTCGCGGCCGATCGGGCGGCGTTCCGCGCGTATCTGCGTGACCACAATCTGCCGGCCACGGCGCAGCGGTTGGCCATCGCCGACGTGGTGCTGGGCACCGACCGCCATTTGTCCGCCGAGGAGATCGCGCGTGAGCTGCGCTCCCAGGGGGCCACGGCTGGCACGGCCACGGTGTACCGCACGGTCGAGGTGCTCGTACGCAGTGGGCTCGTGGTGGAGCGCGATTTCGGCGAAGGATTCAAACGCTATGAAGCGTCGCGCGGGGTGCCGCATCACGAGCACCTGCTGTGCACGGTGTGCGGCGATGTCACGGAGTTTCGCGACGAACGGCTGGAGCGGATGACCACGTTGCTGGCCGAGGCGCACGATTTTTCGCGGCAGCGACATCGGCTGGTGATCTACGGTCTGTGTGGTCGGTGTCGGCGCGGGCATTCCCACACGGCCGGACCGGGTTCCCGTGGCGCCTGACTCGCTCACTGTGGTCGTGGCGTTCACCGCCGGGCTGCTCAGCTTTCTGAGCCCGTGTGTGCTTCCACTGGTGCCGAGTTACATCACGTTCATCACGGGGATGGGGCTCGACGATGCCTCACGGTCCCGTCGCGCGGCGCTCACGCACGCGCTGCTGTTCGTGGTGGGTTTCTCGTTCATCTTCGTGGCGCTCGGCGCCGGTGCCACGGCGTTCGGCCGCTTGATGCTCGCCTACCGCGACTGGATCGCCCGCGTGGGCGGCGTGCTCATGGTGCTGATGGGCCTCTGGATGCTGGGCGTGCTGCGGATCGGTGCGCTGCAGCAGGAGCGGCGCATTCACCTCAGCGATAAACCGCTGGGCTATCTGGGCACGGTGCTGGTGGGCATCGCCTTTGGCGCGGGGTGGACGCCGTGCCTGGGCCCGACGCTGGGCGCGATTCTGCTGCTGGCGGCCAATGAGTCGGAGCTGGGCAAGGGGGTGACGCTGCTGTCCGCCTATTCACTGGGACTCGCGGTGCCCTTTCTGTTGAGCGCCCTCGCCCTCGATCGCTTTCTCGGCTTCTTCCAGCGCTTCCGTCGCAACCTGGGGCTCGTGAACCGTCTGGCGGGGCTGCTGCTGATCGTGGTGGGCGCGCTGATGTTCACCGGCTGGTTCGCGCGTCTCGCGGCGTTCCTGCAGCCCCTCACGCCCGCGTTTCTGGTGGAGCGGCTGTAGCGGGATTACGTCGATGATGTCGGCGGCCGCGCAACGGTTTGGCCTACGCCGCTTCGATCGCTTCCAGCAGCTGCTGACGCTGTAACAGCTGCGTGAACCGCCCGCCGAGGGCCACCAGCTGGTCGTGCGTCCCCTGCTCGACGATGCGCCCGTGGTCGAGCACGAGAATGTGATCGGCCTCGCGGACGGCACTGGCGCGGTGTGAGGTAATGACCGCGGTCCGGCCCCGGAGCGCCGTGCGGAGCTCGTGCAGGATGGCGGCTTCGGTCTGGGTGTCCACCGCCGACAGCGCGTCGTCGAGGAGGACGATGCGGGGGTGACGGGCAAGCGCCCGGGCGAGTGCCACGCGCTGCTTCTGTCCGCCGGACAGGTTGATGCCCCGTTCGCCTAGTCGGGTGTCGAGACCGTCGGGGAGGGCGGCGACCGTCTCCCGCAACTGGGCAATGCCGGCCGCGGCGTGCAGGTGGGTGCGCTCCGGCGCGTCGAGCCCGTACCCGATGTTGTCCCCGACCGATTCACTGAACAGCAGCGCCTCCTGCGGGACGTACCCGATCTCGGCGCGCAGGGTCGCGAGCGGGAGCGTGCGGACGTCGATCCCGTCCACCAGGACCTGACCCTCCTGCGGATCGAAGAGGCGCGGGATGAGGTCCAGCAGCGCACTCTTGCCGGAGCCAGTCGCCCCAACGATGGCCAGCGTACCGCCGACCGGGAGGTGAAACGAGATGTTGCGGAGCACCCAGCGCGGGGCGCTGGTGGCCGACTCCTCGGTGAGCTCGGTGGCCGTCCCGTGGTCGCGTGGTGCCGGATACTGAAAGGACACGCCGCGGAACTCGACGGCGCGCCCCGCGGGCGCATTTTCGGCGACATGGTCGGGGAGCGCAGCGGTCCCGGCGTCGATCACGGCCAGGGGCGGGGCGTCGAGAATCTCGAGGATGCGGATCATCGACGCGGCGGCGCGCTGCAGGAGGTTGGTGGTCCAGCCGAGGGCGATCAGCGGCCAGGTGAGCTGCGTGAGATAGATGCCGAACGCGACGTACCCGCCCACGGTCACGTCGCCGTCGATGAGCAGCCGCCCGCCGATGCCGATTGTGACGGCGCCGCCGAGTCCGGCCAGCAACGCGAAGCCGGGATTCATGATGCCCGACAGCGTGGCTAGCTGCATGTTCGCGGTGAGATACGCCTCGCCCAGCGCGGAGAATCGCGCCGTTTCGGCGTCTTCCTGACGGTAGGCGCGCACCACGCGCACGCCGGCGAGGTTTTCCTGTGCTCGGGTGGTGAGATGCCCGAATTGTGTCTGCACGATTTCGAAGCGCTCGTGCACGCGGCGCCCCAGCCGCAGCATGAGCACGGGCAGACCGAGCATCGGTAGCAGCGCGATGGCGGTGAGCGACGGACTGATGCGCAGCATCATGATCATCGCGAACAACGCGCCGGCGATGGTGTTCACGAGGTACATCACGGCGGGGCCGGCGCCCATGCGTACCGCGCTGAGGTCGTTGGTGAGCCGCGCCATGACATCCCCGGTGCGCCCGCGCGCGTACCACGCCGCATCGAGCGTGACGAGCCGGGCGAAGAGGTCGTGCCGGAGGTCGGTCTCGATGTGGCGGCTTACACCGTTGAGCAGGAGGCGCATGACGAAGCGCAGTCCGCCGCTGACGAGCGCGGTCGCCGTCATCAGGGCGCCGAGCTGCAGGATGTCGCCGCGGGCGGCTCCGGCGCGGATGGCATCGACGCCACGCTGCAGCAGCGACGGCACGATGCTGGCGAGCAGAGCCGCCAGCACCACGGCGCTCAGGCCGACCGCAACTTGCCACCGGTAGGGGTGGTAGTAGGGGAGCAACCGCCGTATCGCCTGATGCGGTGGCACCGTTGGCCCGGTGTGCTTACTTGCGGTCATCCTGCGCCACCACAGACGGCGCGGCCGATCGCGGCCCGCCGGTCATTTTCCCAGAGGTCTTCACATGCGTGAATATATCCGGGCGTCACGGCCCACACTGCGCCTGCGCTCCGCCCTGTCCATGCTCACGCTCGCGGCCCTCGCCGCGTGCGGCGGCGAGTCGCGCCCCGAGACGGCGGCCGTGAACGCGGAGAGCGCGGCGGGCCGCGACCTCGCGATGGCACCGCGCGACTCCGTGCAGCCGCAGTTGCAGGATGTGCCCGCCCCGCCGCCACCGCCGGCGCCGGTGGAAGCCGCTCCCGCTCCGCCGCCACCGCCGGCCCCGAAGCCCCGCGCTCCGCGTCCGGCGCCGCGTCCGGCGCCAGCGCCCGCTCCTGCCCCGGCCGCCGCGCCCGCAGCCGCCCCGGCGGCGCCCGCAGCCCCGGTGACGGGTGTGATCGCGGCCGGCACGTCGCTGCGCTTTGCCGCCAGCAGCACGGTGTGCAGCAACACGGCGGCGGTGGGTGACAGGTTCACGGCCACGCTGGACGCACCGGTGACGGCCACGAATGGCCTCGTGGTGCCGGAAGGCGCGGCGGGCACGTTCGAGGTGACCGAGGCGAAGACGGCGAAGAACTCGAACGACGCGACCGCGCTGACGGTGAAGCTGGTGTCGGTGACCTACGGCGGCCGCACGTACGCTACGGACGCGGTGGTGCAGTCGGCGGCGACGGAGCGCGTGCGCAGCACCAGCAAAGCCAGTGACGCGAAGAAGGTGGCCGGCGGTGCGATCCTGGGCGCCATCGCCGGGCAGATGATCGGCAAGAACACGAAGGGCACGGTGATCGGCGCGGCAGCCGGCGCGGCCGCGGGCACGGCGGCGGCCGCGGCCACGGCGAACTTCGACACGTGCCTCAACACGGGCGCGCGGATCAGCGTGACGCTGAGTGAGGCGGTGACGGTGAAAGGGGAAGAGGGGCGGTGACTGCGACGGGCGTTAGGAGGTGACGGGCGTAAGCAGATCGACGCGGTTGCGTTCTAACGCGGTTAAATCCTGACGTTGTTGCGTCCTGACGTTGTTGCGTTCTGACGCGGTTGCGTTCTGACGCGGTTGCGTTCTGACGCGGTTGCGTTCTGACGCTGTTGCGTTCTGACGCTGTTAATTCCTGACGTTGTTGCGTCCTGACGCGGTTATATCCTGACGTTGTTGCGTCCTGACGTTGTTATATCCTGACGCCGTTAGGATGTACCTGCGTTAGAAGGCAACGGCGTTAGGAGTGAACTGCGTTAGTACAAAACTGCGTTAGTACAAAACGGCGTTAGTACACAACCGCGTTAAAAGGCAACGGCGTACCTTGGGGATCAGTACCCCACCGCCGCGCCGCTGCGGCGGGGTTCTGGTTGCCCTTCCCATCCCCCTTTCACCCGCATGATCGCGTTGATGTTCACCAGCGAGCGTTGCTTGCGCAGGCCGTACCCCATCGTGCGCAGGGAATCGAGCACGGCGGGGGCGATGCCGCCGTCTTCGTACGTGAGGGAATCGGGCAGGGCCTGATGGTGCACGCGCGGCGCGCGCATGGCGTCGGCGAGCGTCATGCGGTGATCGATCACGTTCAGAATCACCTGACTCGTGCCCGTGATGATCGTGGGGCCACCGGCGGCGCCGACGACCAGCAGCACCTGGCCGGCGCTGTCGAGCACGATCGTTGGCGACATCGCGCTCAGCATGCGCTTGCCCGGCTGGATCGCGTTCTGTTCGCCCTGCACGAGGCCGAACATGTTGGGGGTGCCCGGCTGTACCGCGAAGTCGTCCATCTCGTCGTTGAGCATGAAGCCGGCGCCGCGCACCCACACGCCGGATCCCCACGAGTTGTTGAGCGTGGTCGTCGTGGCCACGGCGTTACCCTGCGCATCCACGACCGAATAGTGCGTGGTGTGCTCCGGCTCGCGTGCGGCCTGCGCCATGGCCGGCTCGAGGGCTTTCGTGGCCGCGGCACGCGTGTCCTCGATCGTGGCGGCGAGCGCCTTCGCGTATGACTTGCTCGTGAGCTGCGCGAGGGGCACAGTCACGAAGGCGGGGTCGCCGATTTTCACGTTGCGGTCGATGAACGCGCGCTGATAGGCGCTCCCCACCAGATGGAACCAGCGGGTGCTGCCGTAGGCGGGCGTCGCGGGCGTCTGCTCGATGATGTTGAGCGCTTCGGTCATCGTCACGCCGCCCGAGGACGACGGGGGCATGGCCAGCAGGGTGTGTCCGCGATACGTGGTGCGGATGGCCTCGCGCCACGCGGGCGTGTACGCCTTGAGGTCGGCGCGGGTGATGATGCCGCCGCCGCGCCGCTGTTCGGCCACGAGGGAGTCGGCAATCCATCCCGTGTAGAACGCGTCCGCGCCACGGTCGGCGATGGCCTGCAGGGTGCGCGCGAGGTCGGGCTGGGTGAGGCGCGCGCCCGCGGCGAGCGCGGTGCCGTTGGGGAAGTACGGCGTGCCCTGACTGTTGCGCGTGACCATCGCGGTGGCGCGTTCCATCGAGCCGGCCAACGCGGTGTCGATCACGAAGCCGTCACGGGCCAGCGCGATGGCGGGCTGCATCACGCGCGCGAGCGGCAGCGTGCCGAACTTGGCGAGCAGGGCGGTGAGTCCGGCCACCGCGCCCGGTACGCCGCTGGCCAGGTGGCCTTCGATGCTGCGGTCGGTGACCTTGCCGTTGGCATCCACGTACATGTTGCGCGTGGCGGCCAGCGGGGCCACTTCGCGGTAGTCGATGGCCGCGGTGCGGCCGTCGGCCATGTGTACCACGGTGTAGCCACCACCGCCGATATTGCCGGCTTCAGGCCACGCCACGGCCAAGGCGAAGCCGAGCGCCACGGCGGCATCCACTGCGTTGCCGCCGGCCTTCAGAATCTCGGCGGCGGCGGCGCTGGCCTCGGGGCTGTTGCTCACCGCCATCGCCTGCGCGGCGAACGTGGCGCGCGCCCCGGCCGGCAGGCGCCACCCGTCGGGGAAGTGGGCCGCCACACGCGACGGATCGATCGGCGCGCCAGCGGTCGTGCCGGTCCCCTCAGCGGTGGCCGGTGCGCGATCGGCGCACGCCGCCAACAGCGCACAGCTGATCGTGGTGCCCACCACGCGCATGATGGCACGATGCGTGGCGCGATGCATCGCGCCATGCGTGGCGTTGCGGACGGAGCGGCGACAAACGGTCATGCGTGCCTCGGGGAAGCGGGGAAATCCGGGGGCGTGATCAGGGGATGACGGCGAGCACGAGATCAAACGGCACAGCTACCGGCGCGCGCCGAAGCCGAGGCGCAGCGAGGCGCGGGTGGTGCGGGCGCGCCAGGTGCGGCCCACGCCGTCGGGGAGGTCGGCGGTGGCGTGCCATCCCATCCCGAACTCCTGCACCAACGAGACATGCAGGCTGCTCGACAGGCCGTACGCAAAGCCCGCGCCGAGCGTGCCGGTGAGATCGACCTGGCCTTTGTCCGGTCCAAGGGGGGTGCCGCTGTCGCGCTGTTGCATGCCGCGAAAGGCCGTCACGCCGCCGGCGGCTTCGAAGAGCGTGTAGAAACCGGCGCCACCGCCGCTGCGAAACTGCCCCATCAGCGACCACAGCTGCGTCTGCGCCGCACAGGTGGTGTCACAGATGGCCACCGTGGGTGCGGGCGGTGCTGCGCCCGCTGCGGCGGCGAACGGCACCAGCGTGAGATCGATCACGCCGTAGCCCGCTGACACACCAATGGTGGTGGCCTCATCGAGCGCCTTCTCGAGCGTGCCACGCATCTGCCAGCGGGGATCGGTGCCGAAGGTCCACGTGGAGCGCGTGGCGCCGTCGGCGATGGTGTTGAGCACGACGGCGGCGGCCCCACCGGAGAGCCACCAGCCTGCGTCGGGTGCCCGCCGCGCGGGACGGCCGCGGATCTGCGCCGGCAGCGTCGACGCCGACAGGCCGCACAGCATCAGTGCGATCGCCGCGAGACGATGGGCCCTGACCGGACGGCACGCGGGTTGCGATTCGCGCATGGCGACTCCTAAGTTTGACGTGAGCGGCACAGCGGATCTCCGCACGGCGCGCCGTATGTGGCAACTTACTCCGCGCGGCCCGCGCCAGACAGCCGAGCGCGCGATGGCTCTCCAACCTGATCTCGTGCCCGCACCGACGCTGGACACTCGCGTCACGGAACGCCGCAATCCGCGCACCGTGGACATCGATCTCGCGTCGCCGCTTGCGATCGTGGATCTCATCACCGCCGAGGACCGCGGCGTCGTGGACGCGGTCGCCTCCCAGCGCGAGCCGATCGCCGAGGCCATCGCCGCGATCGAGGCGGCCTTCCGCCGCGGTGGACGTCTGCTGTACGTGGGCGCGGGTACCTCGGGGCGGCTCGGCGTGCTCGACGCCAGCGAATGTCCGCCCACGTTCGGGACCGATCCCGCGATGGTGGTGGGCATCATCGCTGGTGGTGACACTGCGCTGCGCAATCCCATCGAAGGGGCCGAGGACGACCCGGCTGCCGGCGCGGCGGTGATGGACGCGCACCACGTGCAGGCGCACGATGTGGTGTGCGGCATTGCGGCCTCCGGCAGCACGCCGTTCGTGCGCGGGGCGCTCACGCAGGCGCGCGCGCTCGGCGCCCGCACGCTGCTCATCGCCTGCACCGAACCACCGCCAGCCATGCGCGCGGTGGCCGATCTCTGCATTCTGCCGGTGGTCGGTCCCGAAGCGCTGACGGGCTCCACCCGTCTCAAGGCGGGCACCGCCACCAAGCTGGTGTGCAATCTGCTCACCACCGGCGCGATGATCCGCATCGGCAAGAGCTACGGCAACCTGATGGTCGATCTGCGGGCCACGAACGTGAAGTTGCAGGATCGCGCCGAGCGCATCGTGATCGACGTGACCGGCCTGTCGCGCGAGGCCGCGCGGGCGCTGCTCGCGCAGGCTGATGGTGCCGTGAAGCTGGCGCTGGTGATGCATGCGCTCGCGGTGGATGCCGATACGGCGCGGGCGCAACTCGCCGCCGCCGACGGCGTGGTACGGCGGGTGGTGCCACATGCGCCGCCGCCGGTGGCGCCGCTGGTGGCGGACGCCCCGTGAGCGCCAGTGGCGCCGCGACCGCGGAGCGCATTCTCGTTGGGTTAATGTCGGGCACGTCGCTGGACGGCATCAGCGCCGCCGCGGCGCGTTTCTACGACGACGCACACGGTCGTCCGGTGTGTGAGCTGCTGGGCTACACGCACCGCGAATACCGGGACGACGAACGCACGCGGCTCGAGGAGGCGATGCAGCAGGGCACGGCGCGCGACTATTGTCGCGTGCAGGCGGACGTGGGCGACTGGATGGCGGAGGCGGCGCTGGGGGCGATGGCCAGTGCCGGCCTCGTGTCGCGGGACGTCGCCGCGATCGCGTCGCACGGCCAGACGCTCTGGCACGAGCCCGGCCACAGCACGTGGCAGGTGGGGGATCCGGCGCGCATCGCGGAGCGCACCGGCTGTGATGTGGTGTCCGACTTCCGTGCGCGCGACGTCGCCGCCGGTGGGCAGGGGGCGCCGCTCGTGACGATGGCCGACTGTCTGCTGTTCGCGCATGACACGCACTGGCGCGCGCTGCAGAATCTGGGCGGGATCGGCAACGTGACCGTGGTGCCGCCGGCGTCCACGCACGCGCAGGGCGGGATGCAGGCGGTGCGTGCGTTCGATACCGGCCCCGGCGTGGTGCTCATCGATGGCGTCGTGCGGGCGCTCTATCGCGGACTCACCTACGACCGCGACGGCATCATCGCTGCCAGCGGGCGCGTGATCGAGTCGGTGGTGCAGCAGGCGCTGCAGCATCCGTACTTCGCCGCCGAGCCGCCCAAGAGCACCGGTCGCGAACTGTACTCGCGCGACTTCATTGCGCGGTTCATCGCTGACAGTGAGGCCGCCGGTGCCGAGCCCGCTGACGTGGTGTCGACCGCGACGGCGCTGACCGCGCGCGCGCTGGCTGATCAATATTTCCGGTTTGTGCCGCAGCCCGTGCAGGACATCGTGCTGTCAGGTGGTGGGGCGCACAATCCGACGTTGGTGCGCATGATCGAGGCCGCGTTCGCCACCCCGAATGGTCGCGATGGCGCCCCCCCACGCGAAAACGGCGCGCGGGTGTGTATCTTCGATACGTTGTACTTCGATGGCGAAGCAAAAGAAGCGGTAGCGTTTGCGCTGCTGGGCTATCTCCATCTGACGAACCGCGCCGGCAATGTGCCCGGCGCCACGGGTGCGCGAGGTCCGCGTGTCCTCGGTTCGCTCACCCCAGCCGTCCGTTAGTCGCTCATGAGCGAACAGTCCCGTCGTGATCTCGCGCAGTTGCTCATCCCCGTGCTCCGCTGGACCCCCTCCGGTGGGTTCGCGGATACGCGTCCGCTCATCGAGCAGGCCCTCGCGCTGGGGGTGGGTGGCTTTCAACTCGTGGGCGGTGAACAGGACGGCGTGCGTGCGCTGGCCAAGGAGCTGCAGCTCAAATCGCGCCAGCCGCTGCTGATCGCGGCCGATCTGGAGCGTGGGGCCGGTCAGCAGTTTGCCGGCGCGACCGGGCTGCCGCCGCTGGCGGCGATCACCGCGCTCGACGACATCGAGGCGCTGCGACGCGCGGCACGGCTCACGGCGCGCGAGGCGCGCACAATGGGCGTGAACTGGAATCTCGCGCCCGTGTGCGATCTCGATCTGCTGCTCGACAATCCGGTGGTCGGGACGCGCGCGATGGGCACCGACGCCCGCAAGGTGGCCCAGCTCGTGACGGCATGGGTCGAGGCCTGTCAGGCCGAAGGGGTGCTGGCGTGTGCCAAGCATTTCCCGGGAACCGGGCGCGTGCTGCGTGATCCGGCGCTCGAGTTGCCGGTGGTGGACACGCCGGCCGATCAGCTCAAGGAGCAGGACCTGCAGCCGTTCCGCGCGGCAATCAGCGGCGGCGTGGCCAGCGTCATGACCGCGCACGTGTCATACCCCACGCTCGATTCGAGCCGGCTGCCGGCCACGCTGTCGCGCGAAATGCTGCAGTGGTTGCTGCGGCAGCAGCTCAAGTTCGACAACCTCATCGTGTCGGACCTGATGACGCGGGCGGCGGTGACCGATGGACGGTCCGTGGCGGAGGCCGCGGTGCTGGCGGTTCGCGGCGGCTGCGATGTGCTGCTGGGACCGGGTGATCTCGTGGAGACGCTCGATGCGCTCGAGCGCGCGCTCGATGACGGCACGCTCGAGCCCGAGCGCGTGAAGCAGTCGGTGCGTCGCCGTCTCAAGTGGGCGCAGTGGGCGTCGCCGCCCAACGATTGGCGTCGCCCGAGCGGTGCCGACACCGCGTGGGGCGCGCTGCTGGCCGACAAGGTCATCCGCGTCGAGCACGGTCCGCTTCCGACGATGGGGGCGGTGACCGAGGTGGCGATCGTGGATGACGACGGGCACACCGATGGCGTCGCGGTGGAGCGCACGGGGATCGCCGAAGCGATGCGGCTGGCGGGAAACGATGCGCGGTTAGTGGATGCCCCGACGCCCGCCAGCGGCGGCCCCTTCGTGATTGCGCTGTTTGCCGACTTCGTGCCGGGGAAGGGGCGCACGACGCTGCTCCCCGAGACCATCGACGCCGTGCACACCCTGATCGCGCAGGCAGAGGCGCTGCAGCGTGGTGTCGTGCTGGTGGGATTGGGCGATCCGCGCTGGGTGGCCCAGCTTGGCCTGACGCCGCCGACGGTGCTGGCGTGGGGCGGCGATCGCGTGATGCAGCAGGCCGCGGGGCGTGCCCTGCTGCGCAGCCGGAAGCCCTGACGGGGCTGTCCGGCGCGCGCGGCGGACGGTTTACCGCATGCCCGGCAACAGGTCGTAGACCAGCCAGATCACCGCCGCCACGGCAATGACGGCGAGCAGCACATTGAGCGGGCGTGCGGCGCGGCGTCGGGCGTCCACCACGGGCGCGGGGATCGTCTGGTTCTGCGTGGCCGGAGTCGGCGCGGACGCCGCGGCGGCTTGTGCGGCGGCCTGCGCGGCGGCGAACTCGGCGGCCAAGATGGCGTGCGAGACCACCGGCGTGCCGAAGCGCGGGGTGGGATCGCTCCGCAGCGTGGCCCGCTGCTCCGGCGGCGGCCCAGAGGGCACGTCTTCGTTGAGCGTCCCCGCCAGCGGGAGCGTGTTGTAGCCAAAGGTGTCACTGCTCGCGGTGGGCTCGAGCGCCGTGCCGTCGAAGCGCGCGGCGATCACGGTGATGTTGTCGTGCCCACCGAGGGCGTTGGCGCGGCCCACCAGGCGCGTGCACATGGCGCGCACATCGCGTTCCTCGCGTGCCACCTGCACCAGCTCCGGGGCGCGCACGAGCCCCGAGAGGCCGTCGCTGCACACGATGAGCGTGTCGCCGCGCCGGATCTGCTGATGCGTGAGATCGACCGTGATCTGCGCTTCCGGTCCCAGTGCCTGCAGGATGATGTTGCGGCGTTCGCTGACTTCAGCCTGTTCGGCGGTGAGTTCGCCGGCGTCCACCAGACGCTGCATCAGCGACTGGTCCTTGGTGAGCTGCTGCACCTGGCCGTCGCGCACCAGATAGGCACGGCTGTCCCCCACCTGCGCCAGAAAGAGGTGGTCGCCCAGTAATCCCACAATGGTGGCCGTGGTGCCCATGCCCCGGTGTTCGGGGTTCTCGCGCGCAAACTGATGGATGCGGCTGTTCGCCAGCGCGGTGGCGTCGCGCAGCGCTTCGGCAAACCCGACGGCTGACGGGGGGGCTGCCTGCCAGCTGCGACGCAGGGTGTCCAGCACCAACGTGCCGGCCATGCTGCTCGCCAACTCACCCGACGCCGCGCCGCCCATCCCGTCGGCGACGAGGAACAGCAGGCCGTGCGGGTCGGCGGTGATCTCGTGATACCCGTCACCGAAATCGAGTGAGGTGCCCGTCTCGAGGTCGGCCACCACAAACGCATCCTCGTTGTGCTCACGGATCTGCCCGACATCGGTGAGCGCGAAGACACGCGCCACCACACGGCGGTCGCCGGGCAGCAGATCGGGGTGAGTGGCGGGATCGGTCACGAGGTCATGGAGCAGGCCGGAGCGCACTGGGGGGACAGCTATCCGTACGGACGTGACCGCTGGGAGTTACACCCAGCGTGTCCTCCGACTGATCGTGGCGGCGAGCCGGGTCGACCCGCCCCCACGCATACTCATCACCCGGACGCGTATAACATGGCTCCCGTTTCACCGATCGGGCAAATCATGAAGCGATATTCCTCTCCGCCGGTATGTCTGTGCCGTGGACGCGACGGAAATGTCCCAGTCTGGCGGCGGCCCGCCGCTGGACGGCCGTGACCGCGGCGATCAGCTTCGAGGGTATGCCTATTCCTCCCCGTGGTGTGTCGTGGCCGAGCCGGCTTGGCTGGTGCGGTGTGCTCCTGCTGACCGCCTGCGCCCGCGCGCTCGTGCCCGCCGGGCCACGGACGCCGCCGTCGACGCCGATGGTGCCGCCTCCGGCACTCATCGTGGGATTGCCGGCGGTACCGGCCGTGCGCGGCGCGCCCATCGATCTCCGGGTGCGCTCTCCCGCCGACAACCAGCTGCTGACGAGCCGCGACTCGAATTTCGTGCTGGGCAGTGTGGGGTCGGGGGACGTGTCGCTCACGATCAACGGCATCGAGGTGCCGGTGGCACCGAACGGGGCGTTCCTGGCGTGGTTGCCCAATCCCCCCGCCGCCGCGCTGCGCTACGACGTGATGGTGGCGCGCGCGGCCGACACGGTGCGCCGCGTGATCCGCGTGCGCGCGCCGGTGCGAACGCCGCTGCTCTCAAGCGGACCGCTGCGGGTGGACAGCGGCTCGGTGCAGCCGCTGCGCGGCCTGTGGGCGCTCCCTGACGAGTTCGTGCGCGTGAGCGTGCGCGCGCCGTCGAATGCGACGGTGCTGGTGCAGGGGAGCGACAGCGTGCTGCGTCCGCTCGTGAGTGGCGTGACCGCCGCCGCCGGCGCCGCCACCGGCGCGGAGACGGGCGTGGATGCCGCGGCTGTCTTCGCCACCGAGCTGTCGGCGCGTCTGCTGGCCGACAGCGCGCGGGCGCCGCGCCTGCTCGTGGTGCGCGGCCGCGATACGGTGCGGCTCAACATCCCGCTGGTGCGCGCGTTGCCGGTCGAGACCCGGACACTGGCTCGGCTGCGCTCGACGAGCACGATCGGGGCCGATACCGATCAGGTGGTGAATGCCCGCACGATCATCGACGGCACCTACAAGTGGATGTTGCTGAACCAGACGGTGGTGGAGGTGGTCGGTCGCGCGCAGGGATTCACCCGCGTGCGCCTGGACCGCACGCTCGACGTGTGGGTGGACAACGATGATCTCGTGCTCCTCCCCGAGGGCACGGCTCTGCCGCGGCGCGTGACCGGCGGCTTCCGCGTGACGCCCAGTGCCGAGTGGGTGGACGTGGCGATTTCGATGGGGGCCCGTCCGGCGCATCTGGTAGAGCCCGACGGGCGCACGCTCGTGCTCACGTTGTACGGCGTGCAGGCCAACCCCGAGATCTCGCCGATCTTCGGCAACGACACGCTCATTCGCCGCATCAGCTGGGATCAGGTCACGAGCGACCGCGTGCGCGTCACGCTGACCTTGTCGCAGCCGGTGTACGGCTGGCAGTCGGTGTGGGACGAGTCCCGTCGCGCCTTCGTGCTGCGCGTGCGTCGCGCGCCGTACATCGACGTGGCTAATCCCCTGCGCGGCCTGACCATCGCCGTGGATCCGGGGCACCCGCCGGCCGGCGCGACGGGACCCACCGGTCTGTACGAAGGCGATGCGGTGTTTCCCGTGGGGGAGTTCCTGGCGCAGCTGCTGCGCGCCCGCGGGGCGCAGGTCGTGATGACGCGCACGTCGCTGGCCCCCGTGGGGCTGACCGAGCGCGGCGTGCAGGCGCGCCGCGAGCACGCGCATGCGCTCGTGTCGGTGCACCTGAATTCGCTCCCCGACGGCGTGAACCCCTTTGCCGCGAACGGCACGAGCACGCTGTTCTATCATCAGCACAGCGAACCACTCGCGCGCACCGTGCAAGATCAGCTCATGAAGCGGTTCGGGTTGCGTGACCTTGGCGTGCACTATCAAAATCTCGCCGTGGCGCGCCCCACGTGGTTTCCGGCGGTGCTGGCCGAGGGGCTGTATCTGATGATCCCCGAGCAGGAAGCGGCGATGCGTGATCCCGCGTTCCAGCGTCGCTATGCCGAAGCGTTGGTGGTGGGGCTCGAGCGGTACTTCGTCGAGCTGGTGCGGCGCTGATGGTGATCGGGGTTCCGGTGTCGCGGCGCATGACGTCGTGGGTTGCCGTGTCGGTGTCATGGCTGCTCGCGCTGTCGAGCGTGGTGTCGAGCGTGGTGTCGCCGCGCGTGGCGCGGGCACAGGTGGATCCGCGCGGGGCAATGCGCACCATCGCCACGCCGCATCTGCGCGTGCACTTCCGGCCGGCGCAGGAGGCGCTGGCACGGCGGGCGGCGCTGTTGGCCGAGGCGGCGTATGCAGCGTTAGCGCGCGAGCTGGAGCCGCCGGCCGGGCCGGTGGAGCTGCTGGTGGCCGACAACGTGGACGCGAGCAACGGCTACGCGCAGGTGTTTCCCACCAACCGTGTGGTGATCTATGCCGTGCCGCCGGTGGCGTTGCGTGAGTTGCGCTTTCACGACGAGTGGCTGCCGCTGGTGATCACGCACGAGCTGGCGCACATCTTTCATCTCGACCGCGCGCGTGGCGTGTGGCGGGCGGGGCGGATGCTGTTCGGGCGCAATCCGCTGTTCTTCCCGAATGCGCTCACGCCGAGCTGGGTGAAAGAAGGGTTGGCGGTGCATTACGAAACGCTGATCACCGGGAGCGGGCGTGACGTGAGCACGGCGTTTCCGATGGTGACCGACGCCATGGTGCGTGACGCCGCGGTGCGCGATGCCGTGGTGCCGGCGCCGTCGCGTTGGAGCCTGTCCACGTCGCAGTTCCCCTTGGGGCAGACCGCCTATGCGTGGGGGTCGCTGCTGATGCAGGACGCCGCGGCGCAGCGTCCCGGCGGGATGCGGCGGTACGTCGAACTCACGGCGGCCACGCCGGTGCCGTTTTTGCTGAGCCGGACGAGCCGCCGCGCGTTCGGCGCGTCGTTCGATGCGCGGTTTGGCGTGGTGCGGGATTCCATCGGTCGGTCGGTGGCGGGGGATGTGTCGGAGGATGCGTCGGGGGATGCGGCGTGGACGGTGGTGAGCCCCGACGGGTGGTATGCGTCGTCGCCGCGCTGGGTGGGTACGGACTCGATCATGTGGAGCGCGAGCAACGGCCGTGAGGTGACCGGCGTGTATCTCGCGGCGGCCGGGGATGGTGGTGGGGTGGCGCCCACGCGTTTGGCGCCCACGCGTCTCGCGCGGCGCAACGGGCTCGACGTGAACGTGCCGGTGCCGGGCGACAGCACCGGTGCGGTGCTGTTCACGCAGGCCGATCGTCGCGATCTGTACGTGGCGCGCTCCGATCTCTACCGCTCACGCGGCCGGCGGCGCGAGGACGATGTGCGGCTCACGACCGGCGCGCGGCTCACGCAGATCGATGTGCGCGCGGACGGCGCCGTGGTGGCGGTGCAACTCGACGCCGACCGCACGCGGCTGGTGCGGGTGAGTCCCGACGGCGCGAGTGTCGTGCCGATCACCGCCGACGTGGGCACGGAGCGGTGGGCGGAGCCGCGTTGGTCGCCCGACGGCCAGCGCATCGCGGCGGTGCAGCTGCTGGCCACCGGCGAGCAGCGCGTGGTGGTGCTGGGTGCGAATGGTGAGCTGCAGCTGGCGGTGGCCGGTGCCCGCGGCGTGTTCGCGAGTCCGTCGTTCACGCCGGACGGCGGGCGCCTGGTGTGGGCGAGCGACCGCAGCGGACGGTCGCAGCTGGAAACGGCGCCGATCGCGCCAACCGGCGCGGCGGTGGACACGCTGCGCTGGCGCGACGAGCGCGACGACGTGCGGATGGCGTCGTCGGTGAGTGCCGGTGTGTTCGATCCGTCGGTGTCCCCCGACGGCACCCGCGTGGCGGCGCTGTGGTATCGTGCCGACGGCTACCATGTGCGCTGGGCGCCCCTCGACACCACGGGGCCGGTGGCGCGCGCTTCGTGGTATCCCGCGCGCGCGTCCGCGCCACGTCTGCCCCGAGACGCGGCGCGCGACTCGGTCATCGACACGCTGCGGGCGACGCGCTACGCGCCGTGGCGGCAGCTCGCGCCCCGGTACTGGCTGCCGCTGGTGGGCGAGGGGCGCGACGGCCGCGCCACCTACGGGGCGAGTTCGAGCGGCGTGGACATTCTGGGGCGCCACGCGTGGAGCGCCGGGGCACTGCTGCAGCCAGCGCGGCGTGAGACCGATGCGTTCGCGTCGTATCGCTACGCGGGGCTCGGCATCCAGCTGCTCGATCTGTCGGCGTCGCAGGCGTGGGATGGCACCTACCGCACGGTGACGGATTCGGGCGCCACCCTGGGGTTCGTGGCGCGCCGGCGCCGGTTTCTCACCATGGCGAGCACGTGGCGTCAGCCGCGCGTGCGCCGTTCGCTGAGCGGTACGCTGGGCGCGCAGTACGAACTGCGCGACTTCACGAGCGACGTGGACTCGGCGCTCGGACCGGCCACGTCGTTGCTGCGACGCGGCACGCGATACGGTTCGTTCTTCCTGAACGGCAGCCTGTCCACGGTGCGCCTCGCCCTGCGCGGGGTGTCGGTGGAAGAAGGGCTCACGCTCACGTCGAGCACCGCCTACCGGTGGCGCGACGACGACCCGGCCGGCACGGGATCGTGGCGGTCGGTGTTCGGCGCGCGCCACTACGTGCCGCTGCCCCTGCCGGGCTTTGCGCGGCACGTGCTCGCCACGCGGCTCGCGGTGGGGCTGGCCGACCAGCGTACGGCGTCGGAGTTCAGCGTGGGCGGCACGAGCGGCCAGTCGGCGGAGCTGCTGCCGGGCGTCACGGTGGGCGATCCGGCGCGTCCGTTCGCGTTGCGCGGCGTCGCGCCCGGCGTGCAGCGCGGGTCGCGCGCGGTGGCCGGCAGTGTGGAGTATCGCGCGCCGGTGGTGATGTTCCGGCGGCTGCCGTCGCCGTTCACGCTGTTCGCCGATCGTCTGAGTCTGACCGTGTTCAGCGACGCGGCGCGCGCGTGGTGCCCGGCGGCGCTGGCCCGGACTAACCGCACCGTGTGCGAGCGTCCGGGGACGCGCGATGGCTGGCTCGCGTCGGCCGGTGCGGAGGTGGTCCTCGATCTGGCGGTGCAATACGACGTGCCGTACCGAGTGCGGATCGGCGCGGCGGCCCCGTACGTGGCGCCGAGGGACGTGTCGCGCGGTGGGGCGTTCTACGTCACGCTGGGCGGCTATTTCTGAGGGACACGGGGCAACCAACCAAGGCGGAACGATGGCGGGATACTGGATTCATGACACGGCGGTCGTGATCGGCCGGGTGGAGCTCGGCGACGACGTGAGCGTGTGGCCCACGGCGGTGATCCGCGGGGATGTGGAGCGCATCGTGATCGGGGCGCGCAGCAACGTGCAGGACGGCGCGGTGATTCATGCCGATCCGGGGAAGCCCACGATCGTGGGGGAGGACGTGGTGATCGGCCATCGCGCGGTGGTGCACGGCACGGTGCTGGAGGACGGCGTGTTGGTGGGGATGGGCGCGATCCTGCTGAACGGCGTGCACGTGGGGCGCGGGAGTATCATCGCCGCGGGGGCGGTGGTCACCGAGGGGACGCAGGTCCCGCCGGGGTCGCTGGTGGTGGGCGTGCCGGGTAAGGTGGTGCGGGCGCTGAGCGAGGCGCAGCAGGCCACGATCACCGACAACGCGGCGCGATACGTGGCGCTCAAGGAGCTGCACCGCTCGGGGTCACTGCCGCGGCACCGTTCGTGAGAGCGGGCAACTGCGTGCGCGCGATGTGAGAGCAAGCAAGTGGGCGCCGGCGCCGCAGGCAGAAACGTGACCGGTGTGCTCCGCGCTCTGGCGGGGTGCTGTTGGCATGCTGCGCGCAGCGGGCTCCGGCGTGCGCGCGCAATCGCATGACACGTAACACGTTGCGGGCGCGGCACGGCACTGTCGCGACGCGCGTGGTGTCCGGCGAATCCGGTCACGCCGTGTCAGGGATTGCTTGACGGGCCCGACGCGCGGTGGTGGTGGACAACTGCCCGTCGTCCGCACTTCCGTGATATGACTTGTACAACGCGTTCACGCGGAACGACTTACAGGGCTACTTGTGCGGCTTCACGAATAGAGCCACCATACCCGCCCGCTCGGCCCCCCGTCGTCGTTCTGTGAACGCAGACGGGACGGCCGTGTCGGTTTGCGCATCGCGTATTGCGTCTCACGCCCACTGCCGGAGTTCCATCAATGCCCTTCTCCGCTACGCCCCCGGAAGGACCCGTCACGCTGTCCGCCAACGCGCGCACCGTGCTCGACAAGCGGTATCTGGTCAAGGACGCGTCGGGGAAGGCGGTGGAGCAGCCGGAGGACATGTTCTGGCGGGTGGCCACGGTGGTGGCGGAAGCCGACCGTCGCTACGGCGCGAGCGACGGCGCGGTGCAGGCGGTGGCCGAGGAGTTCTACTTCCTGATGACGCAGCGCCGGTTCGAGCCCAACTCGCCGACGCTCATGAATGCGGGGCGTCCGCTGGGGCAGCTCTCCGCGTGCTTCGTGTTGCCGGTGGAAGATGCGCTGAGCAACGGGCAGAACGGCATCTACGACACGCTGCGCAGCATGGCGCTGATCCATCAGTCGGGCGGCGGTACGGGCTTCTCGTTCTCGCGCCTGCGGAGCAAGGGAAGCATGGTGCGCAGCACCACCGGTGTGGCGTCGGGGCCGATTTCGTTCATGGAGCTGTACGACGCGAGCACGGACGCGGTGAAGCAAGGCGGCACACGGCGCGGCGCGAACATGGGCATTCTGCGCGTCGACCATCCCGATGTGCTCGACTTCATTGCCTGCAAGGAAGACCTCACCAAGATCACGAACTTCAACATCTCGGTGGGGATCACCACGAAGTTCATGGACGCCGTGAAGGCGGACGCGGATTACGAGCTGCTCGATCCGGCCAACGGCCGTGTGGTGGGACAGGCGCGCGCGCGCGAGGTGTGGGACAAGATGATTCTCGGCGCGTGGCGGACGGGCGAGCCGGGGGTGTTCTTCATCGACGAGGCCAACCGGTACAACCCGGTGCCGCATCTGGGGGCGTACGAGGCGACGAACCCGTGTGTCACGGGGGATACGCTCGTGGCCACGACGCAGGGACTGGTGCCGATTGCGCAGCTGTACGAGCGCGGCGAGGCGATGCCGGTGACGCTCGACGCCCGCTTCAGTGCGGGCCCCGTGGGACCGGCGGGCGTACCGTTTCAGAGCGGCGTCAAGTCCGTGTTCCGCGTGGTCACGCGCGAGGGGTACGCCATTCGCGTCACCGCCGACCACCGCTTCATGACGGCGCGCGGATGGGTGCAGGCACAGGAGCTGCGCGAGGGCGACGCGCTGCACATCCAGAATACCAAGGGTGGCTTCGGGACGTCGGGGACGAGTGAGGAAGGGCGCGTGCTGGGCTCCATGTGCGCGCACGAGGCTCCGCAGTTTACGTCGGACTGGGCTCCCAGCGGCTTTGGGGCGCGAGACAACGAAGGTGGGGTCGCGACGAAACTCGATCGCGTCCCCGCCGCTGTCCTCGCGGGCAGCGAGTCCATGCAGCAAGGGTTTCTGCAGGCACTGTTCACCGCCGACGGTCACGTGAGCGGCACGCCGGACAAGGGCGTGACGGTGCGCCTCACCAGCATTTCCGTGAGCCTGCTGGAGGACGTGCAGCGGATGCTGCTCAATTTCGGGATCGCCTCGCGGTTGTACCGCGAGCGGCATGCGGCGCGCACGGTGGAGTTCCGCGGCGTGGCGAGCGAATGCCAGGCCGACCACGACCTGGTGATCGGTCGCGACAACGTGGCGCGTTTCGCTGAGGAGATCGGGTTCCTGACCCGCACCAAGAACAACGCGCTGATCCAGCGGCTCGCGAGCTACGGGGCACGGGGGCCGTACCATGAATCGTTCACCGCACGGTTCGTCGCGCTCGAGCCGGCTGGTGAGGAGATGGTGTACGATCTGACCGAGCCGATCACCCACTCGTTCATCGGCAACGGCTTCGTGGTGCACAATTGTGGTGAGCAGCCGCTCTTGGCCTACGACGTGTGCAACCTCGGCTCGGTGAACGTGGGGTACTACGTGACCGACGGCGCGGTGGACTGGGAGGCGATGCGCCGCGATATCGCGCTCAGTACGCACTTCCTCGACAACATCATCGACGTCAACAAGTACCCGCTGCCGGAAATCGATGCGCTGTCCAAGCGCATCCGCCGCATCGGCCTGGGCGTGATGGGCTTTGCCGACATGCTGGTGCGACTGGGCATTCCCTACGACAGCCCGGAAGGGGTGGAGATGGGGCGCAAGGTCATGGCCTTCCTCGATGTGGAGGGGAAGAAGGAGAGCGAGCGGCTGGCCAACGAGCGTGGGCCGTTCCCCGAGTGGGCGCGGTCCATCT
>JARIEX010000029.1 GCA_031127095.1 Gemmatimonadota bacterium | reverse complement strand
TGCTTCTGCCGCTGGACGCGGGCACCGTGGCGGACGCCGCCGCGGCGCTCTGCCGGTGTCTGGACGACAGCGGGGCGCTGTCGAATGCGGACCTGCTCCGCGAACGCATTGAGGAGGCCCGGCCCGAGGACATCGTCGGCCTGGCCGACCGGGCGTTCGTGCTCCACTACCGGACCGATGCCGTCCGCGATCTGGTGGTCGCGGTCGGCCGTGCGCCCAAGAGCGTCGTCCGCCAGCTCGACGACGACGAAGTGCAGCAGGCGCGAATTGTGTGCCTGGTCTGCACCCCACCGCGGCAGATGGCCCGTCACCTGCAGGTGGTTGGCGCCTTCGTCCGTGCCTTCTCCAAAGACGCCACGGTCGAGGCGGTCCTCGGCGTGGAGACTCCCGCGCAGCTCATGGCACTGCCGGCGTTCAGCGCCGCCGACCTCCCGGCCCAGCTGACGGTGCGGGAATTAATGACGGAGCGTCCGCGGACCGTGGGGCCGGAGGCGCCGCTGCGGAGCGCCGTGCTCGAGATGCTGCGGGCGGGCGTGGGCGGCCTGCCGGTGGTGGACGGAGACAATCGGGTGATCGGGATGTTGAGTGAACGCGAGCTCTTGCGCGATCTCCTGAGCCATTATCTTCCGCGGGCTGGGGGAGCGACCGCTCCTCAGCCGCCGTCCGCGTCGCGGCGCACGGTGCGCGATATCATGACCCGTCAGGTCCTCTGTGTCGCGCCCGAGCAACCGCTGGCCGAGGTGGCGTCCCTGATGCTCAACAAGGACGTCGACCGGGTGCCCGTCGTGAAGGATGACCGATTGGTCGGCTTCCTTACGCGCGGGGACATCGTTCGCAAATTGATCGGATCCTGACTTATGGCTGGTCGTCGCACTCTTACCATCGTCAAGCCGGACGCCTTCGCCAATGGCAAGGCCGGCCTCATCATCGCGCTGCTCGAGCAGTCGGGCTTCACCGTCAAGGCGGCGCGCGTCATGCACCTCACGACCGCGCAGGCCGGGGAGTTCTACGGCGTACACCGGGAGCGCGGATTCTTTGGCGAGCTCGTCGAGTTCATGACGAGCGGACCGTGCATGCCGCTCATCCTGGAGCGGGATGACGCCGTCGCCACCCTCCGCACCGTGATCGGCGCGACGGACCCGGCCGAAGCGGCCGAGGGCACCGTACGGAAGCTCTACGCCGAGTCGAAGGGTCGGAACGCGATCCATGCGTCCGATTCGGACGAAAACGCGGCCATCGAAGCGGGCTTTTTCTTTGCCGGTGTCGATCTGCTGAGCCGCTAAGCAGGCCGTGCGCCTAACTCGTGGTCGTTGCGCCACTTGGGCGTAGCGATCCGGCGGGAAAAGCGGTGGGTCGCCCTTGTGTAGGAGGGGGGGGCGCTCTACGTTACACGGCTATGCTGTGCTTTGACATCCGGAGTCTGGAAGCCCGTGCCGAGAGTGTGGACGACGTCCTCGACACCTCGGATCCGGTCTGGGAGGCTGATGACACGCGTCCGGTAGGTGCCGGGGTGTATGTCACCGGCCGCCTGTCCGGTGCGGGTCACGGTCGCTTTTATCTGAGTGGCCGGCTGGAAGGGGCGGCTGTGACCTCGTGCAGGCGATGCCTGAATGAGGTCACGGTAGCCGTGTCGGAAGACGTCCATTTGCTGTTCGCCGAATCGGGAGTCGATGAGGCGGGTGAAGACGACGTGTTTCCGATCCCTGCTGGGGCGCGAGAACTTGATCTCCGTCCGGCGGTGCGCGAGGAGTGGCTGTTGGCCGTTCCATCGTTCGCGCTCTGCCGCGAGGAGTGTCAGGGTCTGTGCGTGACCTGCGGTGCCGATCGCAACACGGGGGCATGTACCTGTCCTCCATCAACTGATCCCCGTTGGGCCGGCTTGCGCGAACTGCGCGACGCCGACGCCTAAACGGTTCTTCTCGTCTCGAACGTTCAGGTCAGAGTCCCATGGCCGTACCGAAGCGCCGTACATCCAAGCGGCGGAAGCGCGCCCGCAACACCCACAAGGTTGCGCCCGCCATCGTCATCCAGTCGTGCCCCCAGTGCGGCACGATGAAGCGTCCGCACCGTGTCTGTAACGAGTGCGGGTTCTATGCGGGTGAGCAGCGGGTAACTGCGCAGGAAGCGTAAGTTTGGCGCGCATCGCTGTGGATGCCATGGGGGGTGATTTCGCCCCCCGGGCCCCCATTGCGGGCGCCCTCCGGGCGCTCGACGCGCTCCCCGCGCAGCATCACATCGAATTAGTTGGCCGCACCGCGGTCATCGAAGCGGAACTCGGCGCCCTCCTCGGCGGCGAGCTTTCCGCGTTCGCGCACGTCCGTGATCGCATCACGGTCGTTGAGGCACCGGACATCATCGAGATGACCGATCGGCCCAGCGTTGCGATCCGGGGCAAGGCCAACAGTTCCATGGTGGTCGGGCTCAAGCGAGTGGCCGACGGCCACGCCGACGGCTTCGTGTCGGCCGGGAACACCGGCGCGCAGATGGCCGGGTCGCTGGTGCACCTGAGGCTGCATGCCGGCCTCACGCGGCCAGCCATCGGCACACTGTTTCCCACCGCGAAGGCACCAATTCTGGTGCTCGACTCGGGTGCCAACGTCGATTGCTCCCCCGAGGAACTGGTACAGTTCGCCCGGATCGGCACCGTGTACGCACGTGCGCTGCTCGGACGTGACAATCCGGCCGTCGGCTTGCTCTCTATCGGTGAAGAGCCGGAGAAGGGCAACGCCGTGGTCAAGGACGCGCACCAGCGGCTGCTCGGCGCCGGTCTCAATTTCCTCGGCAATGTCGAAGGTCGTGATCTCCCGGCGGGCGCGTGCGATCGCGGGGACATTGATGTGGTCGTGTGCGACGGATTCACCGGCAACATCCTGCTGAAGTTCTACGAGGGGATCGGCCCGATGCTGATCGGCATGATCTCGCAGGTGGCGGGTCTCGACGCGCGGAGCATCGCGGGTTCACTCACGCAGCTTGACGTGGATGAGCAGGGGGGCGCGCCGCTGCTCGGTGTCCGGGGCGTCAGCATCATTTCTCACGGAAAGAGCTCGCCGCGCGCGATGATGAACGCCATCTTCGTCGCGGTCCGGGCCCACGAATCCGACATGACCGCCGAGATCGGGCGCCGTCTGGCCGACTCGCAGACACCGACTGGAACCGCCGCATGAAGCGTCCGCTGGCATACATCGCGGGAACGGGACATGCCGTCCCCAAGCAGGTGGTCACCAATGCCGATATCGCGGCGATGGGCGTCGACACCAACGACCAGTGGATCATCGAGCGGACCGGCATCCGGCAGCGCCACATTGCGAAGCATGGCGAGACGCTCGCCTCGCTGTCGGCTGAGGCGTCGCGCCAGGCGATGGCGCGTGCCGGCGTGCAAGCGGGCGAGATCGACGTCATCATTCTCGGCACCGCCACTCCAGACCACCTGCTGCCGTCTACGGCGGTCGAGATCCAGACCCTGCTGGGGTGCACGCGTGCCGCGGCCTTCGACGTCGCCGCCGCCTGTTCCGGGTGGTTGTACGCGGCCATCGTGGGTGAATCGCTGATCGCCAGCGGCTCGGCCGATACCGTGCTGGTGATCGGCGCCGAGATGCTGAGCACCATCGTCGACTGGACCGACCGGAATACCTGTATTCTGTTCGCAGACGGCGCCGGCGCGACGGTACTGCGCCGCTCCCGCGATCGCACTGCCACCAAGGGCATACTCTCCTCGTTCATGCGCTCCGATGGAGCGCTCACCGAGCTGCTCTGGCGTCCCGCCGGCGGCGCGGCCGAGCCGTTCTCGCCCGAGGTGTTTGAGCAGAAGCGGCAGTACGTGCGCATGGCCGGTCGCGAAGTGTTCAAGCACGCCGTGCGGTCAATGGCGGAAGCCACGGATCGGGCGCTCGATGCCGCCAAGATCACAGCGGCCGACGTCGATCTGCTGATCCCGCATCAGGCCAACGTGCGCATCATCGAGGCGACCGCCAAACACGCGGGGATCTCGATGGACAAGGTGTTCGTGAACGTCGATCGCTTCGGAAACACCTCCGCGGCGTCCATTCCGATCGCGTTGAACGATGCGGTGGAGCAGGGCCGCGTCCGCGAGGGATCGACCGTGCTCTTCACTGCCTTCGGCGCCGGCTTCACCTGGGGCTCGCTGGTCGCTCGTTTCTGAGCACCGGCGCGTCTGCCCTCGATCTCGGGACTGTCATGACGTACGTACTGCTGCTCCCTGGGCAAGGCTCCCAGAAGGTCGGGATGGGGAAAGACCTGTACGCGGCCTTTCCCGCGGCCCGCGAAGCCTTCCAGGCCGTTGACGAGGCGGTCGGCGCCCCATTGTCGGCGCTGGCCTTCGACGGCCCTGCGGACGAGCTCACGCGCACCGTGAATGCCCAGCCGGCGCTACTGGCGCACAGTGCCGCCGTGTGGGCCGTGGTGCGCCCGGCGATCGGGGCACAGGTCGTGGCCGCCGCGGGTCACTCGCTCGGTGAGTTCTCCGCCTATCATCTCGCGGGAGCGCTCGACGTGGCCGCCGCTGCTCGCATTGTGCGTCGGCGTGGCACGCTCATGTACGAGCAGGGGATGGCGCGTCCGGGGGCGATGGCGGCGGTTCTCGGGGTGCTCACCACGTCGATCGACGACATCTGCGCGCAGGCGAGCGCGGAGCGGGGGATGGTCGTCCCGGCCAACTACAACAGCGACGAACAGGTCGTCATTTCGGGCGAAGTCGCCGCCGTTGAGCGGGCCATGGAACTTGCGAAGGACGCGGGCGCCAAGCGCTGTCTGCCGCTGCCGGTCAGTGGCGCGTTTCATTCGCCGCTCATGGAGCCGGCGGTCGCCGGTCTGGCGGACGCATTGGCGGCGGAGACGTGGCAGCATCCCGCGATTCCCGTCATCGCCAACGTGAACGCCGCCGCCGTCACGTCGGCCACCGAGGCAGTGGCGTTGCTGCTCCAGCAGCTTACGGCGCCGGTGCAGTGGACCCGGGTGAGCCGTCTGCTTGTGGCGCAGTATCCCGAGGCGACGTTCGTGGAAATCGGGAGCGGGGCGGTGCTGACCGGATTGCTTCGCCGCCTGGCCCCTTCCGTCAAGACGATGACGTGTGGAACCGTGGCGGAGGTCGAGAAGTTGCTCGACAGCACAGGCGCGAGCGCCTGACGCCGACAGAACCTGAGCTGACCCAACCATGAACGGACTTCGCATTGATCTGACCGGGCGCGTGGCGCTGGTCACTGGCTCCACGCGTGGCATCGGCCGTGCCATCGCCGGCACGTTGGCCAGCGCCGGCGCGCGCGTCGCAGTCACGGGTCGCGATCAGTCGCGGGCCGAGGCGGCGGCGCTCGAGATCGCCGCGCAGACGGGGGCCGACGTGCGCGGCTATGCGTGCGACGTGTCGGAAACCGCGCAGGCCATTGCCCTCGTGGAGGCGGTCGAGCGGGACTTCGGCCAGCTCGATATTCTGGTGAACAATGCCGGCCTCACGCGGGACAATCTGCTGATCCGTCTCAAGGATGACGACTGGGACGCGGTCATCAACGCGAATCTCCGGGGAGCCTTCGCCACGTGTCGCGCCGCTTCACGCGGCATGATGAAGCGACGCTGGGGCCGGATTATCAATGTCGCCAGCGTGGTCGGTCTGATCGGCAACAAGGGGCAGGCCAACTATGCCGCCAGCAAGGCCGGGCTGATCGGCATGACCAAATCGATCGCCAAGGAGCTCGCGTCCCGCAATATCCTTGCGAACGTGGTCGCCCCCGGCTTCATCGAAACCGACATGACGGCGGCGATGACCCCTGAGGCGCGAAGCGCGCTTGGCGCGGGGATTCCGCTCGAACGCCTCGGCACGGCCGAGGACATCGCGGGCATGGTTGCCGTGCTCGCATCCGACCTGACCAGTTATGTGACCGGGCAGGTTTTCGTGGTGGACGGCGGTATCGTCATGTAGACACGGTCGCGAACAGGCCGGGTTTGCCGCTTCTTGCGCCCAGACCCTCCCCGCGACAGCGTGTACTGGCTAAGTTCCCCACTCTCACTTCTCCAACAATCCAGAGGATCGTTCCCATGTCGGATCACGCGTCGAAGATCAAGGATATCATCGAAAAGGAGCTCGGTGTGGAGCGCGAGAAGCTCACGCCCGAGGCGAGCTTCATCGAAGACCTGGGCGCGGACTCGCTCGACATCGTCGAACTGGTGATGGAGTTCGAGAAGGAATTCAACATCGACATCCCGGATGAGGATGCCGAGAAGCTCCGCACCGTGGGTGATGCGGTGGCCTACCTCGAGGCCAAGGTCGCGGGCTAATGCGGCGGCGGGTCGTCGTTACGGGGCTTGGTGCCGTTACGCCAGTCGGCAACGACGTGGCGACGACCTGGCAGTCCTTGCTGGCCGGTGTGTCCGGTGGTGCTGACATCACGAAGTTCGATGCCAGCAAGTACTCCGTGCGGTTCGCGTGTGAGGTCAAGCAGTTTGACCCGCTGGCGTACATGGATCGCAAGGAAGCGAAGCGAGCCGACGTCTACGCGCAGTATGCGGTGGCCGCGTCGCTGCAGGCCGTGGCTGATGCCGGGATCACCCCCGGCGCGATCGCGCCCGAAACGATGGGCGTGATCATCGGCAGCGGCATCGGCGGGATCCGGAGCTTCGAGGATCAGCACGACGTCTACCGCTCGCTCGGCCCCGGCAAGATCTCGCCGTTTTTCATTCCGATGTTCATCGGCGACATCGCGGCGGGGATCGTGTCCATGCGCCTCCAAGCGAAGGGCCCGAACTACGCCACCGTGTCGGCGTGTGCGTCCAGTGCGCACGCCATCGGCGATGCGTTTCGGACCATCCAGTACGGCGACGCCGACGTCATGGTCGCGGGCGGGTCCGAAGCGGCCGTGACACCGATGGCAATCGGTGGGTTCGCCAACATGGGCGCCCTGTCTGCGCGCAATGATTCGCCGTCCACCGCGTCGCGTCCGTTCGACAAGGACCGTGACGGCTTCGTGATGGGGGAAGGGGCTGGCGTCGTGGTGCTCGAGGAACTCGAGCATGCGCGTCGGCGTGGTGCACGGATCTACGGGGAAGTGGTTGGATACCGGGCCACCGGCGACGCCTACCATCTCACGGGTCAGCCGGACGCGCACGAGGGACTCCAGCGCGCGATGCGCGGCGCCCTCGCCGACGGTGGACTCGTGCCCTCCGACGTCGATTACATCAATGCGCACGGCACGTCGACGCCGCTGAACGATCCGAACGAATCAAAGGGTATCCAGGCGGTGTTCGGCGAGCACGCGCGGGTACTGTCGATCAGTTCGACCAAATCAGCCACGGGCCACATGCTCGGCGCCGCGGGGTCGGTGGAGTTCATCGCCTGCGCTCTGGCCATGCGTGACAGCGTTATCCCGCCCACGATCAACTACCATACGCCGGACCCCGAGTGCGTGCTCGACTACACGCCGAACACGCCGCGGGCGCGGGCGGTGAATGTGGCGATCTCGAACAGCTCGGGCTTCGGCGGGCACAACGTTTCGATCGCACTCCGACGGTGGCACGACTAGGCCCGTCGGGGCGTTCATCGAGGTGAAGTGCCGCGCGAATACCTCGCGCTCTTGCCCGAGTACGTCCTGATGCCTGTGCCTATCCCGTTCGATCTCAACCGACTCCGCGATGCCGCGCTGCTCCCCATCGGGGAGAAGCTGCGCGCCGGAGAGCGGCTATCCCTGCAGGATGGCGTGACGCTGTTCCGGTCGCCCGATCTGCTCGGTGTCGGTGCGATGGCCGATGCGGCCAACCGCGCCCGCCATGGCGACCGCGTGACGTTCGCCTCCAACCAGCACATCAATCCCACCAACGTCTGCGTGCTGCGCAAGACGTGCGTGTTCTGCGGCTATGCGCGCCTCCCCAAAGAGGACGGTGCGTATCGGTACTCGCTTGAGCAGGTGCTCGCTGAATCGGATCAGGCCGATGGCACGATCACGCGGGAGTTCCACATTGTCGGTGGCCTCGATATGCAGGCCGGTCTCGAGTACTACCAGTCGATGTTCCGCGCGCTGAAGCAGCGCCACCCGCAGGTGCACATCAAGGCACTCACCGCCGTCGAGATCGCCCACATCGCGCGCATCGAGAAGATGAGCCGCGAGGACGTGCTGATCGCGTTGCGCGAGGCCGGACTCGATACGATGCCCGGTGGCGGTGCCGAAACGTTCAGCGCGGCTGTGCGCGACGTGATCGCCGACAAGAAACTGGGGGGCACGGATTACATCGACGTGCACCGCACTGCGCACCGTCTGGGCATCCGCTCGAACTGCACGATGTTGTACGGCCACGTGGAAACCATCGAGGACCGCCTCCAGCACTTAACGATGCTGCGCGATCTGCAGGATGAGACCGGTGGATTCCTCGCGTACATCCCGTTGGCGTACCACCCCGATGGCAACGAGCTGGGCAAGACGCTGGGTCGCGAGGGGACGTCTACCACGGGCTTCGACGATCTGCGCAATCTGGCAGTGGGACGTCTCTTCCTCGATAACTTCGAGCACATCAAGTCGCATTGGATCATGGTGTCCACACCAGTGTCGCAGATTGCGCTGCACTTCGGGGTCAACGACATCGAGGGGACGGTGGTGCGTGAGAAGATTTATCACGCCGTCGGGGCGCACACGCCGCAGGGGATGACGCTGCCGCAGCTGCTCACACTGATCCGTGGCGCGGGCAAGGTACCGGCCGAACGCGACTCGTTCTATCGCGTGCTCCGCGAGTTCGCGCCGGGCGACACGGGCGAGGTGGAGCCCGCCGGGTCACCTGCCGCCGCGGTGGCCTGACGTCATGCTGCGCGTCGGGCGCATTCCGTACATCAATTGCTATCCCGTCTACGGCGGGATCGATCGGGGCATCGTGTCGCTCGACGGGTCGCTGGTGACCGGTTTCCCGACCGCACTCAACGGCCTGATGGCGCGCGGCGAGCTGGATGTCAGCGTGGTCTCCGCGGTCGAGTACGCGCGTGACGCGACGCGCTACCTGCTGCTGCCGGAACTCGGGATCACGAGTGACGGGCCGGTGCGCAGCGTGATGTTGTTCAGCAAGCGGCCCCCGTCGGCGCTTGGCGGCAGGAAGGTGATTGTCAGTCGTAGTTCGATGACCTCCGTGGCGCTGCTCGAGCTGCTGTTTGAGCATGTGTGGCGCTGCCGGCCCGAGTTCGTGCTGGGGGACGCCGAACTGGCCGACGTCGAACGGTTCGAGGATGAGCCGCATGATGCCCGTCTCGTGATTGGCGATGCCGCTCTGAAGCTGTTTGATCAGGCCAACCGCGGCGGCGCCTGGGCCCTGCGCTACCCGCACCGTGAGGATCTCGGTGCGGTTTGGAAAAGCTGGACCGGCCTGCCGTTCGTCTTCGCGGTCTGGGTGGCGCAGCGCTCGACGCCGGTCCGCGACGCCCTGTCGGCGCACGCGTCGCTGATTGCTTCGCGCGATTGGGGACTCGAGCACATCGAGCAGTTGGCCCTTCAAGCGGCGATCGCCACAGGGGTGCCGCGCGAAACGTGCGCCGTATACTTCTCGGGGCTGGACTACCGCCTGTCCTACCCGCATCTCGCGGGTCTCACGGAATTTTTCCGCCGCCTTGTCCTTGCCGGCCGCGTCCCAGATGGGTCGCTGGCTTTTCTGCCGGCGGCATGAGCGGTCTACCACGTTCTGCCGGTGCGTCCGGAGCATCTGATGCGTGACCTTCTCGATTTCTATACGAACGCCCCGCTGCTCGAACTCGGCATGGAAGCCGACCGGGTGCGGCAGGCACGACATCCGCACGGCGTGGTCACGTACATCGTTGATCGCAACATCAACTACACGAACGTCTGCGTCGCCGACTGCGGCTTCTGCGCCTTCTATCGGCGCCCGAAGCATGGTGAGGGGTACACGCTGTCGTTCGAGCAGATCGGCGACAAGATCGAGGAGACCAAGTCGCTCGGCGGCGTCCAGATCCTGATTCAGGGTGGTCACAACCCATACATCCCGTTCGAGTGGTATCTGGACCTGATGCGCTACATCAAGCAGCATCATCCGATCCACATTCATGGGTTTTCCCCCAGCGAAGTCGACTTCTTTGCCACGCGCTTCCGGATGGATGCCCGGGACGTGATCCGTGAACTCAAGGCCGCCGGACTCGACTCGATCCCCGGGGGCGGGGGCGAGATTCTCGTGCAGCGCGTCCGCGATATCGTTGCGCCCAAGAAAGCGGGTGCCGATCGCTGGCTCGAGATCATGGAGCTCGCGCACAACGAAGGGATGAAGACCTCGGTCACCATGATGTACGGGATCGGTGAAACGCTCGCCGAACGCATCGAGCACCTGCAGCGGGTGCGCGACCTGCAGGCGCGCACGGGCGGCTTCACGGCGTTCATCACGTGGCCGCTGCAGCCCGAGAACACGCCGTCCATGTCGCACATGCCCAAGACCGATGCCGTGACGTATCTGCGGACGGTCGCGATGTCGCGCATCGTGCTCGACAACGTGCCCAATCTGCAGTCCAGCTGGGTCACGATGGGCATGAAGGTTGGGCAGATGGCGCTCAACTACGGCTGTAACGACTTCGGCTCGCTCATGATCGAAGAAAACGTGGTATCGGCCGCGAACACCACGCACCGCACCACGACCGATGAGCTCGATCGTCTCATCCGTGATGCCGGGTTCACGCCGGCACGGCGGCGTCAGGACTACTCACTGCTCCCGGCCGCCGACACACGTGCGCCGGCGGCGGCGTGACGCCGGCAATGGCGCGGACCGGTATCGGCTACGATTCACACCGGTTCGGTGAGGGCGGGCCGATGCGTCTGGGCGGGATCGATATTCCGGCCGCGATGCATTGTGCGGGTCACTCGGACGGCGACGCGATCTGTCATGCGGTGACCGACGCCCTCTTAGGTGCCACCGGCCTCGGCGACATTGGCGAGCTCTTTCCGGACACCGATCCGGCGAACAAGGGGAAGGACTCCATCGTGATGCTGCAGGCCGCGTTCGGCCGCGTGCGCGAGGCCGGCTATGCGGTGCACAATGTGGACATCACCGTCATCGCGCAGCAGCCGAAAATCGGTCCGCACCGTCAGGCCATCCGCGAGCGGCTGGCGTCTGTGCTGGGCATCTCCAGCGCGGATGTGTTCGTGAAGGGAAAGACGAACGAAGGGATGGGGTGGATCGGTCGCGGCGAAGGACTTGCCGTGATCGCCGTCGCCACCGTCTCGCGCGTCAGCTGATCGATCAGCGCGGGCACCACGCCTGCCACGGGGCGCCATGAGTGACCTGCTCGGGTGGTTGACGACGCTCCCGGCGCCACTGCTCTACGGTGTGCTCGCCCTCGCGGCGCTGGCCGAGAATCTGTTCCCACCGCTCCCCGCCGACACGGTAATCGCACTCGGCGCCTTCGTCGCGGCGCGCGGGGCGGGGACGGCCGCCGGTGTCTGGGCGGCCACCATGGTCGGCAACATCGGTGGCGCCATGCTCATGTTCGGCCTCGGGCGCCGTTACGGCCTGCCGTGGCTCCGGCGTCGGTTCCCCGCGCTCATGCCCGAAGGAACAACCGATCAGCTCACCGAACGCTTCGCGAGACAGGGCATGCTCGCCGTCGTCGTCAGCCGCTTTCTGCCGGGCGTTCGCGCGATCGTGCCGCCGCTCGCCGGCGCCATGGGGTTAGGAGCCATGCGTTCGGCGGTGGCCATGACCGTCGCCTCCGGCGCGTGGTACGGGCTGGTGTGCATAATCGCCTTTCGGGCCGGCGCGAACGCCGACGCTGTCCTGTCGCGCATCGCCAGCAACCAGCGCACCCTCGGCATCGCAGCCGGCGTGCTCGTGATCGTGGCCGCCGGCGTCCTGTGGTGGCGTCGAGGGCGGCACCGGCGGTGAGCCAGTCGATGCCAGAGCCGTCCGCCCTCCCCGTGCCGGCACTCGGATCGGAGGAGCGCGCGCTGCGCCGCGGTTTTCACCTGCAGGCGTTCGAAGACACGCTGTCACTTGAAGCCGGCGCGTCGCCGCGGACGATCGATGCCTACCGGCGCGATGTCATTCGGTGCGCCGTGTTCATGCGCGCGCAGGGGATCGAGAGCGCGGCGGCGATCACGCCAGGGGCGCTGCGGGAATTCGTCTATCATCTCAAAGATCTTGGCCTCGCCGGGACGTCGATTCGCCGCAACATTTCCGCAATCCGCACGTGGTTTCGGGTGCTCCTCGCGGACGGTCTGGTAGTGCAGGACCCCACCGAGCGTCTCGACACGCCCGCCCGGTTCCGCACGTTGCCCATCGTGCTGAGCATCGACGACGTGCTCAAGCTGCTCGCGGCGCCCAGCCTCGACGAACGGCTCGCCTTCCGGGATCGTGCAATGCTCGAATTGGCGTACGGTGCCGGCCTGCGCGTCTCGGAGTGGATCGGCCTCTCGATCAAAGACGTGCTGCTGGAGGAGGGGCTCGTTCGCGTGCTGGGGAAGGGAAACAAGGAGCGTTTGGTTCCGATCGGCCGCACGGCGATCGGCGCGGTGGCGGTCTACCTCCGTGAACTCCGACCGGTGCTTGAGCGTGGCCACGGGAAAGGCATCCTGTTCCTGAACGGACAGGGGAAGCCACTCACCCGTATGGGGGCGTGGAAAATCCTCCGCAAATACGTCACACTGGCCGGGATCACGCAGAAAGTGTCCCCGCACACCCTGCGTCACTCGTTTGCGACCCACTTGTTGGAGGGTGGAGCCGATCTGCGCGCCGTACAGGAAATGCTCGGGCACGCCGACATCGCGACCACGCAGATCTACACGCACGTCGATCGCGAGTATCTTCGAACGGTGCACCGCCAGTTTCACCCGCGCCCCTGAACGCGACACCCATGCTGCTCGTCATCGACAACTACGACTCGTTCACGTACAACCTCGTGCAGTATTTCGGCGAACTCGGCGAAACGCTGGAAGTGCACCGCAACGATGCCCTCACCGTCGAGGAAATCGGAGACATGGCACCGGACGCCATCGTCGTGTCACCCGGACCGTGCTCACCACGCGAGGCCGGGATCTCCGTCGAGGTGATCCGCCGATACGGCGCCACGATCCCACTGCTCGGTGTCTGCCTCGGGCATCAGGCAATCGGGGAGGCGTACGGAGGGGTCGTCACCCGGGCGAGCCGCGTGATGCATGGGAAGCTGTCGCAGATCGTGCACGATGGTACGGGGCTCTTCGCGGGGGTGCCCTCCCCATTCGGCGTCATGCGGTACCACTCGCTGATCGTGGAGCGCGCCTCGCTGCCGTCGGTGCTGGAGGTAACGGCCGTGGCGGCGGACGCCCCTGAGGAGATCCACGCGCTCCGGCACCGAACGCACCCCGTGTGGGGGGTGCAATTCCATCCGGAGTCCATTCTCACGGAGCACGGGCGGGAGCTGCTGGTGAACTTTCTCGCCATGTCGCGGGCAACTCGCAGCACGGCGGTTTAGCCCGACGGTCTAGTGTGCGCGGTCGTCCTCGGCACCGCTGTTCCCCGCGGTCACTGGAACTTCCGCGGTAGTCACCGGTGGCGCCACCACCAGCGACAGCAACACGCTGCCCAGCAGGAGGCTGCCGACGATTGCCAGCGACGTGCCGATCCCGATCGGCCAGACTTCTGAGACGAGCATCTTCGCCCCGACGAAGACGAGGACGAGCGCGAGGCCGTACTTGAGCAGGTGGAATGTTCCGATGAAACCAGCCAGCACGAAGTACAGGGACCGCAGGCCCAGAATCGCGAACACGTTCGACGTGTACACCAGGAACGGATTCCGCGTCACCCCAAAAATGGCCGGAATCGAGTCGACGGCGAACACCACGTCGGTCGTTTCGACCAACGCCAGCACGACGAACAGTGGCGTGGCCACCAGCCGGACAGCGCGCCCATCGACCGCCTCGCGCACAAAGAACCGTTGGCCATGGAAGTGCGTCGTGATGGGAAAGACGCGACGGACCAGGCGAATCACCGGATTGGCCTCGGGCTCGATCTCGCTCTCGCCGCCGAAAGCCATCTTGGCGCCGGTGAACACCAGAAAGGCACCAAACAGGTAGATGATCCAGTGAAACTGGGCGATCAGGACCGCGCCCGCACCGATCATGGCGCCCCGCATGAACAGCGCCCCAAGGATGCCCCAGAAGAGCACCCGATGCTGCAGTTCAGGAGCGATGCGGAAGTAGCCGAAAATCAGGATGAACACGAACAGATTGTCCACCGACAGCGCCTGCTCGACCACGTAGCCGGCGTAGAACTCCAGCATGGCCTGCCGCCCCATCGACGCCCCGATCCACAGACCGAAGGCGACCGCCAGCGTAACCCACACGGCACTCCAGCCAAGGGCTTCGCGAACCGAGACGGCATGGGCCTTCCGGTTGAACACCCCGAGATCGAGGGCCAGCAGGGCCAGCACCATCGCGTTGAACGCGATCCACCACGAAATCGTCGGCATGCGGGGCGCAGCATAAGGAAGAGGGCGTCCGGTTTGCCTTCGAGCGCCGGAGATCGTATCTTAACTGGCGTGAATTTTGCTGCAACCACGCCCCATCCAACCCGGCAATGTCAGTCCTCGCGGTAATCCCGGCGCGCCTCGGCGCGACCCGACTTCCGCGGAAGCCCCTGCGCCTGCTTGCCGGCGAACCGCTGATTGTCCGCGTGTACCAGCGCGTCGTCGCGCTGGGCGTGGCCGATCTTGCGGTCGTGGCCACCGATCACCCGGACATCCACCGGGTGTGCGCCGACCGCGGTATCCCGGTGGTGCTCACGCGGGACGATCATCCCAGTGGTACCGACCGCGTGGCCGAGGTCGCCGCGCGCCCCGAGTTTGCCGCTCACGCGGTCATCTTGAACGTGCAGGGCGACGAGCCCTTCGTGTCGCGGGAGGCGCTGGCGGGCGCGGTTGCGATCGTGGCCAGCGGGCGGGCCGCGATCGGCACCGCGTCGGTCCCGATCGCGGCCGAAGCCCTGCGCACGCCTGATGTCGTGAAGGTTGTCTGTACCGAGGACGGCCGCGCCCTCTATTTTTCGCGGGCACCTATTCCGTTTCTGCGCGATCCGGCAGAAGCACCCCTGCAGCAGTCGTTGGCACGCCAGCATGTCGGTGTGTACGCGTACACGCGCGAGGCGCTTCAGGCGTGGGTGGCCTGGGCGCCGCACCCGTTGGAACTCGTCGAGCGTCTGGAGCAGCTACGCCCACTGGCACACGGTCTCGCGATCGGCGTGGCCATGGTGCCGGCCGCCGAAGGCGGAATCGACACCGAAGATGATCTCACGCGCGCGAACGCGCGCTGGAGTACCCTGACGTTACCTGCGCTGTCGTGACGTATTCCATCCGACAGGGCTGCTGTCTCACCTGCGCGAGAACCTGCTGATGTCCACCACGCACCCGAACACGAACCAGACGACCACCCCGAAGTACATCTTCGTGACCGGTGGTGTCGTGTCATCGCTCGGCAAGGGCATCGCGGCTGCCTCACTGGGACGACTGCTGGTCGAGCGCGGATTCCGCGTGACCATGATGAAGCTCGATCCGTACCTGAATGTCGATCCCGGCACGATGTCGCCGTTCCAGCACGGCGAAGTGTTCGTCACGGACGACGGTGCGGAAACCGATCTCGATCTGGGGCACTACGAGCGTTTCATCGACCGGCCGTTGTCGCAGGCGAACAACATCACGACCGGCCGCATCTACTCCAACGTGATCACCAAGGAACGGCGTGGCGAGTACCTCGGCTCCACGGTGCAGGTCATCCCGCACATCACTGACGAGATCAAGGGCGCGGTCAAGCGGATTGCGCCGGGCAACGATGTCGTCCTGGTTGAGGTTGGCGGTACCGTCGGCGACATCGAGTCGCTGCCGTTCCTCGAGGCGATCCGTCAGTTCCGCCGCGAAGTGGGCAAAGAAAATGCGCTGTTCGTGCATCTGACGCTGGTGCCCTACATCGCGGCGGCCGGTGAGGTCAAAACCAAGCCCACGCAGCATTCCGTGCGCGAGTTGATGGAGATCGGCATTCAGCCTGACTTCCTGATCTGCCGCAGCGAGAAGCCGTTGCAGGATGACGTTAAGCGCAAGATCGCGCTGTTCTGTAACGTCGATTTCGGCGCGGTCATCGAGAGCCCCGACGTGCCCACGATCTATGAGATCCCGCTCTCCTTCGAGCAGCAGGGCTTCGCCGAACGCGTCATGGAGCGGCTGCGCCTCACCGCCCCCACACCGGACTTGTCGCGGTGGCGGTCGATGGTGCAGCACATCACGAACCCGCGCGAGCGCGTGAAGATTTGTGTCGTCGGGAAGTACACCGACTACATCGACAGCTACAAGAGCGTCCAGGAAGCCTTGATTCACGGCGGGATCGCCAATGATGTCGGCGTCGATCTGGCGTGGACGTCGAGCGATCTGTTCACGTCCCCGGAACGTGCCCGGGAAATCCTCGCGAACTATCACGGGCTGCTCGTGCCGGGTGGATTCGGCGTGCGCGGAGTCGACGGCATGGTGGAAGCGATCCGTGCGGCGCGTGAGCTGTCGATCCCGTTCTTCGGCATCTGCCTGGGCATGCAGGTGGCCATTATCGAGTTCGCGCGCCACGTGATGGGGCTCGACGACAGCCATTCCAGTGAGTTTGCACCGGAGTGCAGTGATCCGGTCGTTTCGTTGATGGATTCACAGCGTGACGTCACCGACATGGGCGGCACCATGCGCCTGGGTGCGTATCCGTGCCGCCTGCAGCGGGGGTCGAAGGCAGCCGAAGTCTACGGACAGCCGGAGGTGAGCGAGCGGCATCGTCACCGGTACGAGGTGTCGAACCGGTATCGCGATACCCTGATTGAACACGGCATGCGGCTCAGCGGCCTCTCGCCCGACGATTCGCTCGTGGAGATGATTGAACTGCCGTCGCACCCGTACTTCATCGGCTGTCAGTTCCATCCGGAGCTCCAGTCGCGCCCGCTGCGTCCGCACCCGTTGTTTGCGGGATTCGTCGCGGCCGCGGCTCGCTACCACCACGCGCAGCAGGCGGCGCATCCGGCGGACGGACCGCATGCCGGCCAGCCGGCACTGGCGCACGTGAATCAGTGACTGACGCGACGACGCCGGTGACCGCATCGCTCTTTCCCGCCGACCGGCTATTTCTCATCGCCGGTCCGTGTCAGCTCGAGGACGACACCCTCAACCTGCGGGTCGGTGAGGCACTGGCGCGGCTGGCCGAGCACGTGCCGGGCGGCGTCATCTTCAAGGCTAGCTTCGATAAGGCCAATCGCTCGAACGTGGACGGTGTGCGCGGCCCCGGGCTCGAGGCGGGACTCGCCGCCTTGGAGCGCGTGCGGGCCGCCACCGGATTGCCAATTCTTACCGACGTACACGAGGCGTCGCAGTGCGCCATCGCGGCGCAGGTCGTGGATGTGCTGCAGATCCCGGCGTTTCTCTGCCGCCAGACCGACCTGCTGCTGGCCGCCGGTGCCACGGGGAAAGCCGTGAACGTGAAAAAGGGACAGTGGATGCATCCGGACGGGATGCGTGGTGCGGTCCGCAAGGTCGAGGCGGGTGCAACACTCGCGGCGGTGGAAGCGGGTGCACTTGCGGTCACCGAGCGCGGCACGTTTTTCGGGTACGGCGATCTGGTGGTCGACATGCGCAACTTTGCGCGCATGCGTGAGGCATGTGACGTGCCGGTGATTTTCGATGCCACGCACAGCGTGCAGCGCCCGGGGCAGGGTGCTGGCGGCACCAGCGGCGGCGCGCGGGAGTTCATCCCGTCACTCACGCTGGCCGCGATTGCCTCCGGCGCACAGGGGCTCTTTCTGGAGACGCATCCGGACCCGGCCCGGGCACCCAGCGACGGGCCCAATATGATGCCGTTAGACGCGATGCAGGCGCTCATGGCGCGCGCGACCGACATCTGGGATCGTGTCCGTCCGTGACCTCTTTGCTGAGTACCCCCGTCGATACGTTGCCCGAACTCCGCGTGCACACGCCGCGTGTGGATCCGGCCCTCGCGCGCCGGATCCGCGTGGTCGGGCTCGACGTGGATGGAGTCCTGACGGACGGCGGCGTCTACCTCGGGTGCGCGCAGTCGTCGGCCGGTGCGGTGCCGTTTGAACTGAAGCGGTATGACATCCAGGACGGGCTCGGCATCCAGCTGCTGCGTGAGTGCGGTCTCAGGGTGGTCATCATCACCGGGCGGGTGTCCGACAGCGTGGCGCAACGCGCGGCGGAGTTGCGTGTCGATGCCGTCGTCCAGGACCCGCACGCGCGCAAGCTGGCGGCGCTGCGGACCCTGGCTGCGCAATTCGACTGTTCCCTCGGGGAGGTTGCGTTCGTCGGCGACGATCTGCCGGATCTGGCCGTTCTGCGGGAGGTCGGACTGCCAGTTGCCGTGGGCAATGCGGTCGCGGAAGTCCGACGCGTGGCCCAGCTTCAGCTCACGGCACATGGCGGCAGTGGCGCTGTGCGGGAATTCGCGGAGGCCTTGCTGGACGCGCGCGGCGAGTGGATGGATGCCGTCGAACGGTACGTGGCCAGCCGGAGCGCGGTGCCGGATGACCACGAGGCTGCGCGTGAGGGCGCGTCCGCATGAGTGCCGAGTTGATTCTCGAACGCGGTCGCCGGGTGCTGCACCTCGAGGCCGAGGCGCTCAGTTCCGTGGAGCGGGCGCTGGGTGACGATTTCGTGCGTGCCGTGCAGTTGCTCGCCGGCTGTGCCGGACGCGTCATCGTGGCTGGCGTCGGCAAGTCAGGGCTGGTCGGACGGAAGATGGCTGCCACGTTCACGTCAACGGGCACACCGGCGATGTTCCTGCATCCCGTCGAAGGCGTCCATGGAGATCTGGGCATCGTCGGGCCGCACGATGTCGCCATTCTGATCTCCAAGAGCGGCGAGAGTCAGGAGTTGCTTGGCCTCATCGAGGCCCTCGCGCGGCTGGGGGTGGGGATGATCGCCATGACCGCGGAACGTGAATCGCGGTTGGCACGGCACGCTGATGTCACGCTCGATCTCGGCGTACGTGAAGAGGCGTGCCCGCACGATCTCGCGCCCACCACGAGCACCACCGTGACCCTCGCCCTCGGCGATGCCCTTGCGGTGGCGCTCATGGAAGAAAAGGGGTTCCGCCCCGAGGATTTCGCGAAGTTCCATCCCGGCGGCGCGCTCGGGCGACGGTTGCTCACGCGCGTGAGCGACGTGATGGTGTCCGCCGACCTGCCGGTCCTCGACCGTCACGCCACGATGCGCGAGGCGATCGTGCTCCTGGCGGAACGTCGGGGGATTGCCGTCGTCGTGGAACACAGCGGCGTGTTGGGGGTCGTGACGGCTGGCGATTTGACGCGGTTGCTCGAGCGCCACACAGACGTGTTGTCGGTACCCGTGGCGTCGGTGATGACCACGACGCCGCGCTTGGCGCAGGATCACGAACTCGGGAGTGCCGTCGTGCATCGCATGGAGACCTACGGCATCATGGCGATGCCGGTCCTCGACCGGGAAGACCGGCTCGTAGGTATCGTGCACCTGCACGATCTGTTGCGCGCGGGGGCGGCGTGATGGTTACCCGGCTACTGCTCGTTGCGGCGGGTGCACTTCTCCTGTCCGCCGCCGCCTGCCCGTCGTCCACGGGTAAGACGCGGGTCAAGGCCAAGGTCGCGCGGACCAGCATTCCGGATTCCGCCGATCAGATCATCTTTGGCGGTCGGATCGTGCTCACGGATCAGGGTGTGTCGAAGGGGCTGCTGCTGGCTGACACCGTGCTCAACTATGACGACGGCACGCGGATGGAGCTGCGCCGCGTCAACGTCACGTTCTTTACGTCGCAGGGACTCAAGGACGGCGTGCTCACCTCGAAGGCCGGCACCTACAACTCGCGCCTGTCGCGGCTCGATGCCCGAGGGGACGTGGTGATCGTGCGGGAAGACGGGAAACGCCTCACGTCCCAGTCCCTGGTATACGATCAGGTGCGCAATCAGGTCTTTACCGACAGTGCTTTCGTGCTCAACGAGCCGACGCGTCAGTTCACGGGACTCGGCTTCGAATCCGATCCCCGATTGACGAATTTCAAGTGTCTCCGGGCGTGCAAGGCGATGGCCCCCGTCAAGATACCCACGAAGTAGCGCGTGCTCATTTCCGGTCCGCGCCAACGCGCGATTACCCTGCTGGTCGCCGTGACGGTCCTGAGCATCATCGCCGGCTGCCGTGGCGCGCGGCGCGCCCCCGCGGCTCCACCGACCGGCGCGCCGGCGGCCGACACCGCCCAGTCGAACCGCCGACGAACGGATTCAGTTCGGGTCGCGACGGCACGTCGCGACTCCGTGCGTGATGCGCAGCGCGTCGATTCGATGTCGCGGCTGAAACCCGCCGGCAAAGACAGCGCCGCGGTACGCGATAGTGCGGTACGCGATAGCGTGGCACGCGACAGCGTGGCACGAGCCGGCGCGAAAAAGGTCCCGAAGAAAGCCGCCGCCGCGCCCGCCAGCCGCAACTGTATTCTCGATTTTGCCGACAGCCCGCCGGAAACGCGAATGCTGTACTCGCGGATGTCGGACAGCACGGCGAACACCTTTATCGGCGGCGGATTCATCGGCCGGTGCCAAGGGGAAAACAACCGCATCAGCGCCGACAGCGCCGAGCAGTTCGAGGCGGCAGGCATCGTCAACATGTACGGGAACGTGGTCTACGAAGAGCCGGGCAAGATTCGGTTTACGGCGGCGCATGCCACGTATTTTACGCGCGAAGGACGCCTCTTCGCGGATGGTGGCGTGGTCGCCACCCAGTCCGCCACGGGCAGCACCTTCCGCGGCTCGAACATCGAGTACTACCGCGTGATGGCCGGTCGTCCGACCCCGCGGCTCGTGGCCCCCAACCGCCCGACCGCAGAAATCATCGAAAAGGACAGCGCCGGCACGCCCCGGCCGCCGGTGATCCTCACGGCCGACCGTTTCGAGGACATCGGCGACACGCTGATTCTGGGCTGGGGGGACGTCATCATCCGGCGGGAAGCCATCGTCGGCCGCTCGGACTCCTCCGCGTTCAACAAGATCACGCAGCAGGCCCGGCTCGTCAGGACCGCGCGCATCCGCAGCACGGACACCGCGCAGGCCTTTACGCTCACCGGCGATACCATCGATCTGTTCTCCGCCAACAAGCAGCTCGATCGGGTCCTCGCTTCGCACAGTGCTACGGCGACGAATAAGGAGTTGGTCATCAACGCCGAACGCATCGATCTGCGCCTGAAGGAGCAGCGCATCGATGAGGCCTATGCATTCGGGAAGGGTCGCGCGAAAGCGCGGACGCCCCAGCAGAACGTCGAGGCGGATTCCATGCGGATCGTGATCAGGGACCAGCGCCCGCGTGAGGTCCGCGCGATCGGCGCCGCCGTGGCGCTGGGGGTTGCCGACACCACGAAGATCAAATCCACCGATCGTGACATGCTGCGCGGTGACAGCCTGTTCGCGTATTTCGACAGCGCCGCGGCCACAGGCGACTCGGCGCGGCAGTCGCGGATCAAGGAAATCCGCGCCTACGGCAACGCCAGTTCCCTGTTCCAGATACCCTCCGCCAAAGGGCCAACGGCGCCGCCGGGACTGAACTATGTGCGCGGTCAACGGATCTTCGTCCAGTTCGATACCGGTTCCGTACGGGACGTTCGTGTAGATTCCTCTGCATCGGGGGTGTATCTCGAACCGGCCCCCGACAGTCTTGCCGATAGCACAGCGAAGGGGACGAAGCTACCGGTCAGCCCATCGGCCAAACCACCGGCCAAGCCACCGGTCAGACCGCCGGCCAAGCCACCGGCCAGACCAGTGGCAGTTCCTCCGGTGGCGATGCGCCGCGGTGCCGTTGTTCGGCCCGAGACCCGAGCGCCATCGGCCCGGCTGGGCCCGATACTGCTGCCGTCCGTGAACGACACGATGTACATCACCACCTTCCGCCCATGGTCATGACCGACGCCGCCTCGCCCACGCCGACCACGCTGGAGGACACGATGGCGCTGCTCGATCGCATCGTGCATGGCGACCGGTCGCTGGCGCAGGCGCTCAGTGCGGTCATCGAGGCGTCCGACGCGCATGGGAGTGCGGCGCTCCACGCCGTCGTCGGTCGCTATCTGGAGTGTCACGACGACGGCCGGCGTCTTCCCTTGGACGAAGTGCGCAGCCATCTGGCCGCCGCCCTCCTTCCGCGCCTCGCCAGCGCGGGCGTGATCACGGTACCAGCGTCCGGCCTCGCGTCACCGGAGTCGCCGGTCCATATCGTGACCCCGTTGTGGGAGACGATCCGCGCCCATCGCGCGGATCTCGCGCGCCACCTCAAAGGCGTTGGCGAGATGACGGCGACCGGCCGCATCGAGCCCGATGCGGCGGTGGCATCCGTTGCGGGCGACTCCGTGCTCGCCGCGGAGGGACTGGTCAAGGCGTACCGTGGCCGTCGTGTCGTGAACGATGTCGCGCTCAACGTGGCGCAGGGCGAGATTGTCGGATTACTCGGCCCCAACGGGGCTGGCAAGACGACGACGTTTTACATGCTCGTTGGCCTCATTGAGCCGCAGTCCGGCCGTATTACGTTGGACGGCAAGGATATCACGGGGATGCCGATGTACCAGCGTGCCCGCCAGGGCATCGGCTATCTCTCGCAAGAGCCGTCGATTTTCCGCAAGCTGACCGTCGAGCAGAACATCCTCGCGATTCTCGAGACGTTGCCGCTCTCCGCGGCGGAACGGAAAAGCCGCCTCGAAACGCTACTCGATGAACTGAGCATCAAGCACCTGCGCAACAGCCGGGCGTTCCAGCTCTCGGGAGGCGAGCGCCGCCGTCTCGAAATCACGCGGGCGCTCGTGACGCAGCCCAAGTTCATGATGCTCGACGAGCCCTTCGCCGGCGTCGATCCGATCGCCGTCCACGATATCCAGACGATCGTCGCGGGGCTGCGCCACCGCGGCATCGGCGTGCTCATCAGCGACCACAACGTCGAGCAGACGCTGGACATTGTCGATCGGGCGTACATCATGTTCGACGGGCAGGTCAAGGTGTCCGGGACGGTACGGGAGCTGGTGTTCGACGATACCGTCGCGGAGATCTACCTTGGCCCCACGTTGACGGCGCGCTTGCGGGCGCGATTCGCCGAAGCCGACGAGGGAGCCCTGACCGAATGAGAACCGGCCTGCAGCAGAGCACCGGACTCCGGCAGGAGCTCAAGACGAATCCACGCCTGTATCAGGCGATGGATTTGTTGTATATGCCGCTGCTCGACCTGCAACAGCATCTCAAGCAGGAGCTGCTCACCAATCCGTTTCTCGAACTCGTCGAGCCGGAAGATGAGTATGACGAATCCTCCGACGCCGACGAGGCGTCCGAGGCGCAAGATCTCTCCGAACCGGAATCCGCCGTTGAGGCGGAGCCTGAGAAGTCCGGCGACGACGAGGTGGATTGGGAAGCCGTCCTGCTCGACGGCTTCGAAACCGGTGGGCATCGCGAGGAGAACGAGCAGCGTGAGTGGTACGAGCCGGTCACCGTGGATACCCTCCATCTCTCCGATCACCTCACGTCGCAGTTGGCCCTGCTCGATCTGTCACCACGTGAGGCGTTCCTCGCCGATGAATTCGTTGGCAACATCTCGGATGACGGGTACCTCGCTTGTCCAGTCGACGAAATTCGGCGCGGCGTGAACGAGTTGCTGGAGCGCGAGGCGGAGGAGCGCGATGCCGATGTGGCCCCGTTTACCGACGCGGAGCTCCAGTCGATGCTGACGATCATCCAGGAGCTCGATCCCCCGGGTATCGGCGCGCGCGACCTGCGCGAGTGCCTTCTGCTGCAGTTGCGCGCGGCGGGGCAGGGCGATGACCTCGCCTACCGCCTCGTGAATGAGTCGTTCGAGGAGCTCATCGGACACCGCTGGAGCGATCTGGCCAAGCGGTATGCGATCACGGCGCAGGATGTACAGTCGGCGGCGGATGCGATCGCCAGGCTGGATCCGAAGCCGGGGCTGCGCTTCAGCGCGGGCAGCGACAACTACATCATTCCCGACCTCGTCGTCGACAAGATCGACCAGGCGTATCACATCTTTTTGAACGATGGGAATCTGCCGCGGCTCAAATTGTCGCAGACCTATCAGGACATCGCGCGCGACAAGAAGAAATTCGACGCCGAGAGCAAGGACTTCATCGCCAGCAAGCTGAATTCCGCCAACTGGATGATTCAAGCGATCGAACAGCGCCGTCAGACGATGCTGAAAGTGATGCACTACATCGTCGACCGGCAGCGGGACTTCTTCGAGCGCGGCGTGCAGGCGTTGCACCCGCTCACCCTCCGTGAGGTGGCCGAGGCGGTCGGGATGCACGAGTCGACCGTCAGCCGCGTGACCAACGAGAAATTTGCGCAGACACCGCGCGGCGTCCTGCCGCTCAAGTTCTTCTTCTCGTCTGGACTTGCCACCAGCGATGGCGACGATGTCTCCGCCCGCGGCATCAAAGACCAGATCGAGAAGCTCGTCTCGGGTGAAGATTCGAAGAACCCGCTGACCGATCAGGCAATCGTCGAGATTCTGCAGCAAACCGGCGTCCAGATCGCGCGGCGTACGGTGGCGAAGTACCGCGACCAGCTCGGCGTCTTGCCGGCCCGTATGCGCAAGCGCGTCTGAGACGCGTGTCCGATCGCGACCCCACTCCTCCACGCATGGCCGCCTCCGTTCGTCCCGCCCGCCACGACGCCACCCGCACGGCTGCGCTGCCGACCGTCGATGTCAGCGTCCTCGTGCCCGCGAAGGACGAAGCGGGTAATCTCGCGCTCTTCCTCCAGCTGTGCGCAGAGACATTCCGCGGGCAGCCGGCACACTACGAGGTCATCGTAGTCGATGACGGCTCGACGGATGGCAGCTGGGCACTGCTGCAGGAGCTCCGCGCACAGTTTCCGTTCCTGCATCCCGTGCGCCACCGGGCGCAGCGTGGCATCGCGGAAGCGCTGCGCACAGGATATCTGCAGGCGCGCGGGAATGTGCTGGTGTTCTACCCCGCTGATTTGCAATTCAAACCGGAAGACATTCCGCGGCTTGTGACACCGATTCTCGCCGGCGAGTCGGACATGGTCACGGGGTACAAGCAAGGCAAGTACGAAAAGGCGTTCGTCTCCGGCATTTATAACAAGCTGAGCCGAACCCTTTTTCATGTGCCCGTCCGAGACCTCAACAACGTCAAGGCGTACCGGCGCGATGTCATGGCCGCGTTGCCGATGCGTCCGGACTTCCACCGCTACATGATCGTGATGGCGGCGGCACAGGGGTTCACCGTCACAGAAGTACCGGTGCCACTGTATGCGCGCCACTCGGGGCGCTCCAAGTTCGGCCTGTCGCGCATTCCGATCGGGGTGCTCGACATGCTCGCGGTCTGGTTCGAACTCAAGTTCGGTCAGAAGCCACTGCTGGCGTTTGGCATGCTGGGTGTGGCCCTCTTCGCGATCGGCGTCCTGTCGGGTTTGGGGGCGCTGGCGTGGCTCGCGGTCACGGGGCAGGGGCAGCGATGGGTGTGGACCGTGATTCAGACGTGCCTCATGCTCGGCTCCACCTTTTTCGCCACCGGCCTGCTGGGAGAACAGATCGCCCAGCAACGCTCCGAAGTGCGCGAGCTCCGGCGTGAACTCGACGAACTGGCAACGGCCCAGCAAATCGCGGAGGCCGATGCGGCGTGGCACGGCGCGGCGGGTGAGGCCGGGTCCGGCGTCGCCCGCGACACGCGCTGACCGACCGCGGCCCGACGGCGCGCCCTATGCGGATTCTCTTCGTCACGCACAATGTGCCGCGTTTCGAAGGCGACGCGGCCGGATCGTTCGTGCTGCGTCTCGCCGTGGCGTTACAGGCCGCTGGCGCGCGTGTCGACATCATCGCCCCCGGGGGGGCCGGCCCCGGCGCCGCTGATCGCATCGAGGGCGTCTCGATCCGTCGCGTTCCGTATGCCAGCCCGGACCGGATGACCCTGGCCTACTCCGGCAGCATGGCTGAGCAGGTCATGGCCTCGTGGAGCGGCAAGTTGGCACTCGTGGGCCTCCTGCGGGCGCTGCGACGCGTCGTGCGCGAACAGATCAGCGCGGCGGCCGCCGCCGGCGACCCGTATGCCGTCGTCCATGCACATTGGTGGTTCCCCGCCGCGCTCGCGCTCTGGCGGGCCCGCTGGGTCGGCGATCCACCACTCGTCGTGACGATGCATGGATCGGACGTGCGTCTCGCCACCAAGGTCGGCGCATCGCACGGCATCATGCGTGCGGTGCTCGCGCAGGCCGCCGTCCGTACCGCCGTCTCCGGGTGGCTCGCCGATTCGGCGTCCCGCATCGCGCCGGCCTCGACCGTGGCGGTGTCACCGATGCCGGTGGATGTGCGGCACTTCGGCGCACCCAAGCCGGCGCCGGACGGCACGCCCGCGGCCCGGAACGGGGTCCTGTTCGTGGGACGCCTCAATGCACAAAAGGGGATCGCCGACCTCTTGGATGCCATGGCGATGCCGGCGATGCATGCGTTCGCGACGAACTCCGGCCCGAGCCAGGCCATGCTGGAGGTGGTCGGGGACGGTCCCGACCGCGACGCCCTTATGGCGAAGGCTGACGCCCTTGGGATCACGCACCGCGTCCGCTGGTACGGCGCCTTACCCCAGCCGGCTCTGGTGCCGTTGTATCAGGGCGCCTCAGTCGTCGCGATCCCCTCGCGGGAAGAAGGGCTCGGCCTGGTGGCCGTCGAGGCGCAATTGTGCGGCACCCCGGTCGTTGCATACGCCGACGGCGGGCTGCTCGATGTCGTGCGGCCTGGACACGGCGGCACACTCGTCACCGTGGGGCACACCGAAGCGCTGGGCACGGCCCTCGTGCGTCTTCTCGCCGACGAATCGCTGGCGCGACGCATGGGCGCGTTGGCCCGCGAGGAGATGCTCACACGGTTCTCCCCGGCGTCCGTCGCCGACCGCTACCTCGTGCACTATCGTGAGGCGGCCGCATGACGACGACTGGAGCACCGACGCCGCGTGGACTGTGGGGACATCCTGCGGTGCGGCCCACGGTCCTGACGCTCACGGCCGCTTCCATCGCCTGGGCGCTCCGCAATCAGTGGGGAGCGATGCGAACCGCGGCCACTGATCTTGAGGTGCACTGGAGCTGGGTCGCCGTCGCGAGCGTGCTCGTATTGGCGGTGTACGCCATGCTGATCCAGAGCTGGCGCCTGCTCCTGCGCGGCTGGGGCAGTGAGTTGCGATACGGCAGCGCGGTCCGCATCTGGACGATCGCCAATCTTGGACGATGGATCCCGGGCAAGGTGTGGTCCATCGGCGCGCTGAGCGTGCTGGCCACCCGTGAGGGCGTCTCCGGCGCCGCCGCCGCCGGCGCTGCCGTGCTCGGCACCCTACTCAACATCGGCGCCGGTTTCGGCATCGCGGTCGTGGTCGGCGCGCAGGGCCTCGACCGGGTCTACCCCGGGTTTCGCGCCGGTGCCATCAGCGCGGCCGCACTCTTTGTGGTGGGTGTGCTGGCCCTGCCGCTCCTTCTTCCGCCCGTCTTGGCATGGTTCGCGAAGACGCGTGGCGTCCCGCCATCGCCACGGCAACTCCCGGCCGTCACGCTCTGGATCGCGGCCGTCATGAATGCCGCGTCCTGGATCGGGTACGGCGTTGCCTTCTTTCTGTTCGCCCGTGGGGTCACCCCGCAGATCCATGGGAATCCGGCACTGTTTATCGCCGTCTTCACGGCGTCGTATCTCATCGGATATCTGGTGCTATTCTCGCCGGGGGGTCTTGGATTCCGTGAGGCGGCCCTGTCGGTCTTTCTGGTTGGAGTGGGCGCGGCGGGGCAGGGGGACGCCGTGATACTGGGCGTTACCTCACGAGTGTGGCTGACCGTGCTCGAAATTCTTCCCGGTGTGGTGAGCCTGCTGCTCACGCCGGCCGGGCAGCGCGCGGCACTTCGTCGTGCGGACCACGCGACGCAACGCCCGCCGCTCAGCTGATGGCACGCCGACGGACGCACAGCTAAGAGGATGCGTGAGGTCGCGTGAGTAAACTCTTGTCAAATATAGACTTAGATAGCTCTTTGTCCTATAGATTATGCGGCGGTGGCGACACCGCGCGCACCGGAACCATCGCCCACGCGGTCATCTCATGCCGAGTGTCGCGTCCGGAAAGGTTTCCCGCGGCTGGCCACGACCCTGCCGCAACCGCCCACCTCGGCTTTACACTTACGTGTGTCTGAACGCCGCAGAACGTCTGTTCCAGAGCGGCGAGGTTCGCGAGTGCACCATATCACGCGGGGACGTTGTTGATACTGCTGGCTCTTGACGCGATGCGGCCCTCCTCGGCGGGCGGCTTACCCGATGTTCGCCCGGCAGACGCCAGTTCAGGCGAGCGACTCCCGTGAGCCGTACCCCGACACCAGCGCGCGCCTCACTCGCCCTCGGTGAACGCGGACTCGTCATTGTCCCGACGTACAACGAATGTGAGAACGTCACCAGGATAGTCCCCTTGATCCTGGCGCAGGATGAACGGCTCGACGTGCTCGTCGTCGACGACAACTCCCCGGATGGGACTGGCAAGCTCGCCGACACCTTGGCCAACGCTGACCCGCGCGTGCATGTGCTGCACCGGGCTGGCAAGCAGGGATTGGGCAAGGCCTACCTCGCCGGTTTCCGGTGGGCGCTCGAACGGGACTACGCCTTCATCTTTGAGATGGATGCCGACTTTTCCCACGATCCCAGACACCTGCCGGAGTTCCTCGCCGCCGTGCAAGATGCCGACCTCGTGCTCGGCTCCCGATACCGCGACGGGAAGGTCACCGTCGTCAACTGGCCCATCACACGACTGATCCTGTCGTACGGCGCCAACATTTACGCCCGAGCCGTGACCGGTCTGCGCCTCGGTGATGCCACGGGTGGCTTCAAGTGTTTCCGTCGCGAGGTCCTGGAGGCCATTCCGCTCGACGCGGTGCGGTCGAACGGCTACGCGTTTCAGATCGAGATGAGCTTCCGAGCCTGGAAGCGGAATTTTCGCATTGCCGAAATTCCGATCGTCTTTCACGATCGGACGGAAGGGGAGTCGAAGATGTCCAAACGGATCATCCGGGAAGCGATCTGGATGGTCTGGCGCCTTCGTTGGTGGGCTATCACCGGACGGGCGTAGGCGTGATCGGGCCGGCGCGGCTGGCGTCGCTGCACGGACTTCCGTTCACCAAGATGACCGGGTCTGGCAACGACTTCGTGTTCTTCGACGGCCGGCACGTGCCGATCAGCGCTGTGGTGACGCCTGAGGCCATCCGAGCTATCTGCCATCGCCGAAATGGGATAGGCGCGGACGGCCTCGTCGTCCTCGAAGGGGCGCAGCCGGTGGCCGACGTGCGCATCCACTATTTCAACAGCGATGGCACGCCGGCAGATTTGTGCGGTAACGCCACGCTCTGCTCGACGGCGCTGTCCGCCGCCCTGGGGCTGGCCACCGACTCTGGCATGACGCTGAGCACCCCAGCCGGGCTGGTCTCTAGCCGCCTGAGCGCGGGATTCCCGGAGATCGTACTCCAGCCGGTCACTGACATCCGGCCAAGCATGCCGGTTTCACTCGGCGCCGGCGAACGTGCCGTCGGGTTCGCCACGGCCGGTATCCCGCATCTCGTGATC
>JARIEX010000157.1 GCA_031127095.1 Gemmatimonadota bacterium | reverse complement strand
CCCAAATCCGGACCAACCCGTCCAAGTCACCGGCAGCGACCCTCTGACCATCTGGCGTGACCGCCATGCTGAACACCACCGGCAGCAATTGCGCCACCCGTCGATGCTCCGCGGTGGCCGAACTTTGTTCGCCCGTGTGGGACTTGAGCTGAGAATATCGATCAATGGTCCCTCGATCGGTGGCAGCCCAAACCGAGGCGCTATCGCCCGGCCAAGCCACGGCAGTGATCGCCGCCATGGAATCGCCCAGCGTGACAATCTTCTCGCGGGTAGCGATATCCCAAACCTTGAGCTGCCGGTCGGTCCCACCGCTGACCACCTGGGTGGCGTTGGTGTTAAAAGCAGCGGCCATCACCTGAGAAGTATGACCTTCCAGCACGGCGATCGGTGTCGCCTTGGCCGTATCCCAAACCTTGATGAGCGCGTCACCGCCGGCCGAAAGCAATCGGGAGCCATCCCGGCTGAACTCCAGATCAAAGATGGAGTCGGCGTGAGCCTTCCAGGAGCGCTGAATCCGACCGTCCGCCACGCTCACCAACCGCAGATAACCCGGAAGACCGCCCCCTCCGTCACCGAGGGCCAACTGCGACCCATCGGCAGAAAACTCCACACTCATCACCCGCCCCGAAAGGCCATTCACGATTTCCCGCTCGACCGTGAGGGTCTCCGGGTTCCAGAACCGCACCCGTCGAAAGGATCCCGAGGCCAACTGGCGGCCATCTCGGCTCCAGGCCAGCGATTCCACCGGATCCACGGAGCCGACCGACCGCGCCACTCGAGGAAACCCCGGCTTCTGCAAGTCATGGATATCGATCCCACCCCTGCGCGCCACCGCCAATCGATGTCCCGCCGGGTCGAGGGCCAAGGCGGCCACCGGTCGGAAGGAGGGGGCCGCCGACTCCAGCGACACCGGCCTCGAAGCAGGCTCGTCACTCAGGACACGGGCATCCCAAGGCAGCCCGCGGCGAATCCAGTCGCGGAGGGTTTGGATTTGTCCGGGAGCCAATTGCTTCCGGGGCGGCATGTGCGGATCGGCTCCCAGAAGGACTACCTCTAGTAGTCGGCTATCCTTCGGCCGTCCCTCGATCACCACTGGCCCCTCCTCGCTGCCCTTGAGCACCTGCTCGCGGGTCAGTAACGAAAGCCCAGCCTTCTGCTTGGTTTCGCCGTGGCAGGAAAAACATTCATCGCGCAGCAAAACCACCGCGCTCCGTCCCAGCGGATCCTCCGAGCCCGACGAGGTGGCTGCAGCAGACAGCAACAGCACCGAAGCCCAAAGGGCTGCGAGCCAGAATCCGAGTCGTCTTGGGATGCTGTGGATCACGGGAAAGAGGAGTCGTTTGTATTGAAGCCTCTCCTCCGGCAAAGGCAACCGTCATACCATCAAAAAAGGGCATCCAACCCGCCTGCTCATTCAGTGCTCAAATCGGGCGGACTGGCTGGCCAAGACCTCGCGCTGTCCCGCCATCACCGGCACCGAAACCCCTCCGCCTCCGGGCCAACGAATCTCCACCGCTTCGACCTTCTGATCTCCGACACCCAAGATTGTCACCGGGTCATCGCAGGACCCATCGCCAGAACCCAGGTGAATCTCCCGCCACGGCCCGAAGCCCGAGGTCGATCTCCATCGGACCCGGGCCCCCACAGCCGTTGGATTGCCCCCGCCGCCGGAAAGGCGAATCCGCAGACCCGGACGCGCCAACACATTGCGCCAGAGCGTCGTCTCGGCGCCGTTCTGCCCCACCGCCAAATCCACTCGACCATCCGCATCGTAATCGCAAACCGCAGCCCCTCGACCATCCCCCTGAACGCGGACACCAGAGTTTTCTTCCGGGACAAATCCACCCCGACCATCGCCCCTCAACCACAACCCCCGCCCTGCGTCGTAGCGCTCGGCAAAGGGATGGGCCGTGGACAAATTCTGGGAAAGGAATAGGTCGTCGTGTCCGTCCCCGTCGAAGTCCGCCACGCAAAGGGAGGTCACCGGGGCACGCTGGGCGGCCGCCGGCAACGATTTCACGACAAAGTGCCCTCCCCGATTGAGCAGCAGCACCGAGTCGAGAGTATCTACCGAGACCGATCGGGCCCCCGGCAACGCATCACCCAAAAGCATCGGCAGGGTGGCCTTGGAAAATGCAGACAACGAATCCACCCGCTCCCGCATGCTCGGAAAAAGGGCTGCCCACAATCCCATCTCACGTTCCGGGCGGTCGGCCTTGAGCACTGGATCATACCAACTCTCGGCCAAGTCTAGGCCTTGGCCGGAACCGAAGTCGCCATACCACAATCGCCGTGGGGCCGCCGCCGTTGTCGTCGTCGCGCTCCCGCGGGTGTTGCGCCCCCAGTTCCCCAGGACCAGGTCCATCCGCCCGTCTTCATCGAAGTCGCCGGCCACCACAGCATTCCAAAGTCCGGAAAGCCGGCCGGACGCGGCTTCCAGGGTCGGAGTCCATTCGGTCAGTCGACCGGAGTCATTCCGGAAAAATTGAGGTGGAGCCCATTCACGGGCGACCACCAGGTCGGGCCAACCATCGCCATCGAGGTCGGTGAAACAGGCGGCCGTCACCAGACCGAGATTGTCCCAACGTGCCACCGGCATCAGGCGCCCTCCTTGATTGCGCAACAATAACGAGGGAGCCGCCTCCGGATAACGACCGGCCACGGATCGACCACCCACAAACACCTCCAACGATCCATCCCCATCCACATCGGCGGCAGCCAAAGGCCCGACGCAAAAGGTCGTGCCCACCAAAATTTCACCGCTGCGCCCCCCGGCTATGTCATACATGCGCAGGGCTCCGCCATTGGTCAGACCGTCCTCATAATTAGAGATCCCCGCCAACAGGACTCCATTAATGGGAAGAATCGAGGTGATGTCTCGGCCGGTTGTCTTATGGAACGGCGGAGTCTCTCGTGCCTCGAATCCGCCTTTTCCATCCTGGATGCGGACGCCGAGCTTGCCACCGCGTCCGGCTCCGATGACCAGGTCCGGACGCCTATCTCCATTGAGGTCGGTCCAGCTCAGGCTCGGTCCCAGTTGCGACAGTCGATGCGGCAGGGCCGGCTGACGGCCGAAATCATCAAAGGGCTCATCCTCGTGACGGTGAGCGAGGCGTGCGGTCTGGTCTTCAAACCACGGGGCGGGCGGCTTCACGGAAGGAACCGCCTCGACTCCCGGTGACTCTTCCTCCGAAACCTCGACCGCAGAACCGACCGGAACTTCCTGCCATTCTGAGACTCGTCCCGAGGGCCAGCGAACACGAAGGCCTGCGGAAGCAGCCTGACCCGTGGCAAAGGAACGCGCCGGCTCATCCCCGCTCAAGTACCGCCCGCCAGCGATGATCTCCTGAGTCTGGTCTGGCAATCCGCTCGCACGAAGGGTCACCGAAGCACCAATGCCTCGAGTGTTGGGGGGCTTGCCTTTGAGGCGGATAAGGATCCGCGGAGCGCTCGCGTTATTCCGGTAAAAGGCCGGCGCATCCATGAGGTCGTTCATCACAACGTCCAGGTCCCCGTCCCCGTCGAGATCCCCGATAGCCGCACCCTGCGAAATGGAATCCACAGTGAAGCCCCAGGCCAGGGAGACGTCCGCGAAGGTGGCATCGCCGCGGTTTCGAAAGGCTACGTTGGGAGTCGATAGCTTGGGGAAAGATTTAACCATCTCGGTGATCTCCGCTGGGGACTTTAGGGCCCCACGCCGCTGGGCCTCGGCAATGCGCCGCGCACCGTCCCCATCTTGGAAATCGCGCCACTGGCCATTGGGAACTAGCAGGTCCTCGTATCCATCGAGATCCACATCCAGAATCACCGGACCCCACGACCATTCACTGGCCTCGACACCCGACTGCCAGGCGACGTCCGCCCAAGTGCCGTCCCCCCGATTGAGCTGCAGGACATTCCGCTGGACCTGGGCCCGATCGGCAGATCGGCCGGGCAGGCGCAACACGGGGGCCATGCCTGCCGTCTGGGTGTGACGCCAGGCCCGATTACGGCTGAACATATCGACGGCGAAGAAATCGACCTGCCCGTCGCGGTCCAAGTCCCCGAAATCGACTCCCATGGAGAAGGTCGGATTGCTCCGCAGTGCCCAAGACGCCAGTTCCCGGAAGCGCAGGGCGTGATCAGGTCCGGTCTCATTCATCCAAATCCGATCCGGGGTGTGCAAGTCGTTGCAGACATACAAGTCGGGCTTTCCATCCCCGTTCATGTCTTGGAAGCGAACGGCCAGCCCCCAATCCCGGGGTGGCGCTGTCAGAGCTTTGCCCGAGGCGTCCAAAAAGCCTCCCCCGATCCAAGAGACCGGAATAAAACGGCCTCGCCCGTTATTGAGGAAAAGTACGTCTTCCTCCCCCATTTCAACCACCTCTCCACCGGCGCGAATCTCAAAGCGATTGGTGAGATCCAATGCGGTTACCGGGCGCCCATTGACCGCCACTATCACCGTGCCGGTTTCAGTTTGCCGGAGTTGGTATCGGGTGTTGGGTTGATCGAGCACGGTGGTCGGGCGGAAGTTCGACACGTAGAGATCCAAATCCCCATCGCCATCCACGTCAGCCAAGGCCATCGAGGTGGCACCACTGCGCGAGCGCAACCCAGCCGCATCGGTGGCTTCCTCAAAATGGCCCTTGCCGTCATTGAGCCAGAGTCGGGTGCCGCCGCCCAACTGATTGACCAGCAAGTCCGGATCCCCGTCGCCATCCACATCGGCAAAGGCCGCTCCGGTCGAATCGTTGGATCCCGAAGACGGGTTGAGCCAACTCACCCCAGGCAAGGCGCGGGCCGTCACGTTGGTGAAACGCCAGTCCCCGAGATTGCGGTACATCGCATTCAGGGAATCCAGACCGCAGAGGAAGACATCGAGACGGCCATCGCCATCCACATCGGCCAGCGCCACTCCGGAGCCGGAGACCAGATTGCGGTTGGTGACCGCCCGTTCTTCGGACAGGCGATTAGTGAATTCGATGCCCAACCCCGGGGCCGACAATCGAGTGAGCCCAGGTGAGGACCGAGGGATCGAGGGCAAGGCCTGGATCCGAAGCCCCGTCTGGGCCGCTCGCAATCCCGGAACCAAAGCAAAGGACACCATCAGCACAGCGAAGAACCTCAGCAGGTTCGCTAACATCCTAGAGGGTTGAGGATTCATCATGGCGTCAAGGTGATCTCGGCCACCCCGGCAGCGACCGGCACGCGTTGCACAGCGCCACCCGGCCAACGCACCTCGACCTCACCGGCCGCCCGATCCGATGCGAGAACCGTCACCGGGCTATCCACACTGCAGTAACCTCCGCCCATACGAATTTCTCGACGGGCCCCCGCCTTGCCGCCGGTCCACCAGCGAAGGGAGGCGCCGATTCCGGTCGGATTCCCGGTCGGCCCCTTCAGCCGAACCCGAAGACCCGGGCGGGCGGTGCGGTTGCGGAAGAGCAGCGTTGGTCCGCTGTTCTGGCTCAGAGCCAGATCGGTGCGCCCATCGGCATCCAGATCCGCCAAGGCCACTCCGCGTTGTTCGCCCCAGGCCACGATGCCCGAGTGTTCGTCAGCCCGGAAGTCTCCGCGACCCGATCCGCTCATGAGCAATCCCCGCCCTCCGTCATAGCGAGCATCATCCGAATGCACACCGAAGTGGTTTTGCGAAAGGAATACGTCCTCAGTCCCGTCGCCATCTAGGTCGGACACCGCCAACCCATAGGCCGGCGCCAACTGAGCCCTCGGCGGCAAGGGGCGCCATTCCAGATGATCTCCCCGATTTAAGAACACCCCCGAATCCAGATTGAGCGCTGACACGCTCGGCATTGGACCCAGAAGCGAACCAAAAAGATCCTCCATGGAAGACTTCCCGAAGGTCCCCGAATCCGGAAAGCGCTTCGCCGCATCCGGGATAAACGGCACCAGTGCGGGCCGTTTGCGGACAGGCCAATCCCGTCCATCGGGTCCCACGTAGCTTTCCAGAATATCCCAAATTCCATCGTCAAGCAGGTCTCCGGAACGGATCCGTAACGGTCGCCGGCGGGCATCGGCTCCCAAGAAGTGGTTGCGCCCCCAGTTCCCCGCTGCCAGATCCATGCGTCCGTCACCATCGAAATCACCGGCGGTGATCCCCAGCCAGAGGCCCGTCCACTGGGAGAGACGCTCCACACCGGCCGGCAATCCGGAGCCATGCAGTGGCGGATCCCAAGCCTCCAGAGCTCCACCTCGATTGCGGAACAAGCGAACCGGCCCCCAAGCCGTGCTCACCGCCAAATCGGGCCGTGCATCGTCATCCAAGTCCGTGAAAACCACGCCGTTAACCAAACCCAGTTTTTCGAAGGCCGTCTGAATCCCCAAACGCCCACTGCGGTTCTTCACCAAAAACGACGTCGCCGGCTCAGGATAACGACCCGGCACTTCCCGAACCCCAACGAAAATCTCCAACTCTCCATCCCCATCCACATCGGCCGCCGCCATGGAACCCACCGGGCAAGCGCGGCCGCTCAGGATTTCACCGCTCACCCCGGACGTCAGGTCCACGATCCGGATCGCTCCACCATTGGTGACTCCATCCTCACCATTGCTAATGCCCGAAAGGATTACCCCTCGCAGCACCATGACGGTGGTCAAATCACGCGGCGCGGGCTTGAGCAATGCCGGATTGGAAAAGGCTGAGAATCCGCCCCGCGCGTCATTGGTGAACACTCCAAGGGTTCCACCCTGCCCCGTAGAAATTAGCAGGTCGTCCCATCCATCCCCGTTGAGGTCGGCCCAGGTGAGACCCGGTCCGGTCTGGCTGAGGTCGAAGGGCTTCAACGGTTGCCGTCCAAATTCATCAAATGGGGTATCGGTGTGGACATGCGCCAAGCGATCCGAAATCGACTCGAAGAGCGGCAGTACCGGCGGTGGCGCCATGACTGCAATCGTCTCCAGCTCTGCAATCTCCGCAACGCCCGGGCCGGCACCGGTACGTCGGGTCACTCGTCCACTGCGCCAAGTCACCTCGATGTCCGCCGTTGTCGCTGTGCCCAAAGCAAAGCACCGCATCGCGTCATCCCCCGACAAGTAGCGACCGCCAGACATCATCTCCTGGGACTGCATCGGGAGCCCTTTTGCCATCACCCGGATCTTGGCCCCGATGCCCCGAGAATTGCCGGCACCACCACGCAATCGTACGGCGATCCGGGAGGCTGTAGCCTTGTTCCGGTAGAGCTTCGGCGGCTCATTCAAGGCGTTGAGCACGAGGTCCAAATCTCCATCGCCATCCAAATCGGCCGCGGCCATGCCTTGTTCGACCCCGGGCGCATCGAACCCCCAAGCCTGCGTCACCTCTTCGAAGGTCAAATCTCCGCGATTACGGAAGGCGGCATTGGGAGTATCGA
>JARIEX010000156.1 GCA_031127095.1 Gemmatimonadota bacterium | reverse complement strand
TGGTCACCGCGTCTTCGCTGTCGTAGCCTACGCTCACATCGAGCGCGATCGCGAGATCGGTCACCGTGCGCGCCAACGGACCACCGATGTCCTGCGTGTGCGACAACGGCACGATACCGCGACGGCTCACCATGCCCTGTGTGGGACGCAACCCCACCAGCGCGTTGAAGGCACTGGGAATGCGAATGGAACCGCAGGTGTCCGAGCCCCAGCCCACCGTGGCAAAGCTCGCCGCGATCGCCGCGCCAGTACCCCCGCTCGAGCCACCGGGGCATCGCGTGGGGTCGTAGGGGTTGCGCGTCTGTCCGCCGAGTGAGCTGATGCTGGTGATGCCGGCCGCGAGTTCGTGCAAGTTGGACTTACCCAAAATGATTGCCCCCGCGTCGCGCAGCTTCTTCACCACGAACCCATCGCGACTCGGCTGACTGGTGGCCATCGCCAGCGAGCCCGCACTCGTCGGCATGTCACCGGTGTCGTAGTTGTCCTTGATGATCACGGGGATCCCGTGCATCGGCCCGCGCACCTTGCCGGCCTTGCGTTCGGCGTCGAGCGCCGCCGCTTCTGCCGCCGCCTTGGGGTTAATGCGAATGAGCGAGTTGAGCTCGGGCCCCGCGTGATCGTACGCCGCGATGCGCGCGAGATACATCTTTACCAGCTGCACACTCGACATCCGCCCCGCCGTGAGCGCCGCCTGCACATCGGTGACCGACGCCTCGGTGATCTCCATCGGTGCACTCGCCTTCGCCGGCTGCGCTCCGACCGTCGAGCTCACGCCAAGCAGACTCCCCACCACCATCATCGCACGAATCTTCACGATCACACCCCTAAAGAAAAATCGGTTCTCTGCGCTCTCTGCCCCTCTGCGTTCCCTGCGTCATCATTTCCGTCGATGCCGCCGAAAGTCCGAAACAGCAGGGGCTCGCTGCGCTCGCGGGAACGCAGAGAGGCAGAGGCGCAGAGAGAAGCTCACACAGGAAAAAACAGCGACTCGTATTTCACGTTCGTGCGCGGCGACGCCATCATCGGTTCCACCGTATCACGCCACCGCGCATAGTGCGCCGTGGCCTTGTGCTCGGCCGGGGCGCTCTCGGTGAGATACGCCTCGATCAGCGTGAAGCGCGTGGGGTCGTCGGCCTGCTGCAATACATCGAAGCGCGCGATGCCCGGTTCGAGCACGCTGTTCGTGGCGTTATCGAGCGTGGCAGCCTTGAACGCAGCAATGTGCTCGGGGAGGACGTGCACAAACACCTGAACGACGAGCATGGCAGGAAGTCGGGAGGGAGGAGAGCCGCACGCGATCGGCGACCGGTCGTGGTCGGATATAGTGTTCGGGGAGACAAAACACTATATCGGACACCATGCCGACCTTGCCGATGCCCCTGCCCTTCCGAACGTTCGCCGTCGTAGCCTCGCTCGCGGCCCTGGCGCCGTCGCTGCAGGCCCAGCCCGCGCCTCCGATCGCCAACGCGCCCGCCGACGCGATCTACACCAACGCCCGCATCTGGACCGGAAACGCCGCCCGCCCGCAGGCGCAGGCCATCGCGATCCGTGACGGCACGCTCATCGCCGTGGGGAGCGACGCTGACGCACTGAAGCACCGCGGCCCCGCCACCCGCATGGTGGACTTGCAGGGGCGCCGAGTGGTGCCGGGCTTCAGCGATGCCCACTGGCATCTCCCCACCACCGATCAGGCCGACCTCACCGACGCCAAGTCGCCCGCCGAAATCGTGCGCCGGCTCAAAGCGTGGGCGGCGAAAAGGCCGGCCGGGGCGTGGGTGCTGGGACGAGGCTGGACCCCGTCTGATTTCCCCGGGAACGCGCCGCATCGCCGGTTCCTCGACGTCGCCTTTCCCGGCCAGCCTGTGGTCCTCACTGACCGCGACGGCCATCAGTCGATCGCCAACGGCCGAGCGTTGGCGCTGGCCAAGGTGACCGCCGAAACCCCCGACCCCGCGCGCGGCGTGATCGAGCGCGAGGCAGGGGGCGTGCCCACCGGCCTGCTGAAAGAGGCCGCCCGTCAGCTCGTGGTGCGTCTCGTGCCCGAGCCCACCGTGGCCGACATCGCCCGTCGCATCGACGAGGAAACCGCCAAGGCCGTATCGTTCGGCATCGTACTGATCCAGGACGCCAGCGGCCGCGCCCCCGAGCACCCCGTGTTCACCATTCTGCGCGCCGCCGCCAAGGCCGACACCATGCGCGTGCGCTACCGCGCGGCGTTCCCGTTCACCCCCGACGCCACCGCGGCCACGGTTCGGCGCTATACCGCGCTCCGCGACAGCACCACCGGCCCGTGGCTGCGTGTCGGCATCGCCAAAGGCATGCTCGACGGTACGGTGGACGCCAAGACCGCCGCGATGCTTGAACCCTATGTCGGATCAGACGATACGGGGCTCCCCTTCTGGCCCGCCGCCACCCTGAACAAGGGCGTCGCGCGCTACGACTCCGCCGGCCTGCAGGTGGAGCTCCACGCCATCGGCGACCGCGCCGTGAGAACCGCCCTCGACGCCTACGCCAACGCCGCCAAGGTGAACCGCACCCAGGGCCGTCGTCACCGCATCGAACACATCGAAGTCCCCGCCGTGGCCGATCTGCCCCGTTTCAAGCAGTTGGGCGTCATCGCCAGCACCCAGGCCATCTTCGCCACCCCCGATCAGACCACAATCCAGAACTACGCCCCGCTGCTGGGCCCCGAGCGTAGTTCGCGGGCGAACGCCTTCAGGAAATTTGACGACGCCGGCGCCACTCAAGCCTTCGGCAGCGACTATCCGGTGTTCCCGATGGATGTCCTGCTGGGCATTTACACCGCCGTCACCCGCCAGACGCCGGACGGCACCCCCAAGGGCGGCTGGTACCCCGAGAACCGCATCACCGTGGAAGCCGCCCTCCGGCATTACACCAAGGACGCCGCTTACGCCGCGTTCATGGAGAAGGAGACCGGCTCACTCGAGGTCGGCAAGTACGCCGACTTCGTGGTCCTGTCGGCTGACATCCTGGCCATTCCGCCATCTGCCCTGCTCAAAACGAAGGTGGTCCTCACCATCGTCGGCGGCCGCGAAGCCTACCGTTCTACGAGCTTTCCGTGAGTTCGGAGTTCTGAGTTCAAGTTCGGAGTTCTGAGTTTAGACCTATGGCCCAAGTCCCATGGCCCACGGCCGAGAGCTGAGAGCCCCAAGCCCCCAGCGCTCCTGCGCCGCGCAACGTTTCTTTATCGAAGCTGTTCCACCCCCGCCCACCCCGAAGACCAATCGTGTACCCGACTTCCCGTCTCCTCCTCGTCGCCGGCTGCCTCGCATCCGTCGGCGCAGCCACCGCGTCCGCCCAGCGCGGCCCCGGCGCCCCTCCGCAAGCCCGCGGCGCCGATACCACCTTCGGTGTCTCCTGGCGCAACATCGGCCCCAACCAAACCGGCCGTATGGTCGCCGTGGCGGGTTCGACCCAGCGCCCCGACGAGTACTACATGGGCACCACCGGCGGTGGCGTCTGGAAGACCGTCGACGGTGGTAAGACGTCGGTCCCCGTGACCGACAAGTATTTCGGCGGCACCATCGGCGCGATTGCCGTGCAGTCGAACAATCCCGATGTCGTGTGGGTGGGCGGTGGTGAAACGCCGATTCGCGGCAACGTGTCGCATGGCGACGGCGTATGGAAGAGCCTCGATGCCGGCAAGACGTGGACGTACATGGGTCTCAAGGAGACGCAGTACATCTCGCGTGTGCGCATCGATCCCAACAACCCCGACATCGTGTTCGTGGGCGCGCTGGGTCATGTGTTCGGACCGAACAAGGAACGTGGCGTCTATCGCACGACCGACGGGGGCAAGACGTGGAAGAACATCCTGTTCCGCAACGACAGCACCGGTGTCGCGGACATGATCATGGATCCGTCGAACTCGAAGATCATGTACGTCACCTTCTGGCAGGCTGGGCGGAAGCCGTGGTTGCTGGTGAGCGGTGGCGCGGGCAGCGGCATCTTCAAGACCACCGACGGTGGTGATACGTGGACCGAGATCACGCGTGCGAAGGGCTTGCCGCAGACCGGTCTGTTGGGCGCGATCGGCATCACGGTGTCGCCGGCCAAGCCGAGTCGCTTGTGGGCGATTCTCGAGCATGAGGCGAATGGTGGCGTGTATCGCAGCGACGATGCCGGTGCCACGTGGACCTTCATGAGCGGCGATCGCAATTTGCGTCAGCGCTCGTGGTACTACTCCAAGCTGTACGCCGATCCGAAGGACACCAACGTCGTCTATGCGCCGCAAGTGAGTCCGATGGTGTCGAAGGACGGCGGCAAGACGTTCGCGGCCGGCTTCGGTGGTGGCGACAATCACGACATCTACATCGACCCCACCGACCCGAAGCGCATTGCGGTGGCGCACGACAACGGCTTGATCATCACCAAGGACGGCGGCACCACGCGGCAGGCCGTGGCCGTGGCGACGGGTCAGTACTACCACGTGCATCTCACGAGCCACTACCCGTACCATGTGTGCGGCGCGAAGCAGGACGCCGGCTCGTCGTGTGGACCGGTGCGTGAAACGCCGGCCTTCGGTCGCGGTGGATTCGGCGGGTTCGGTGGTGGTGCGCCGGTGGCGCCTCCGTCGCCCTTCTCCACGTTCTACGGTGTGGCGGGCGGTGAGTCGGGTTACATCAGCAGCAAGCCGGACGATCCCGACATGATGTTCGGCGCGAACTACGGTGGCAGCATGGACGTGTTGAACCGTCGTACCGGCAAGTCGCGCAGCATCGATCCGTGGCCGCTCGACCCGATGGGTCATGATGCGAAGGACTCGAAGTATCGCTTCCAGTGGACGTACCCGATCGTGCACTCGCCGCATGATCCGAACACGATCTATGTCGGTTCGAACGTCGTGTTCCGTTCCACCAACGGTGGCACCACGTGGACGCCGATCTCGCGCGATCTCACGCGCAACGATCCGTCTACATTGGGCAGCTCGGGTGGCCCGATCACGAAGGACCAGACCAGCGTGGAGTATTACGGCACGGTGTTCACGATCGCCGAGTCGAAGCTCACGAAGGGATTGATCTGGACCGGTAGCGATGACGGACTGCTGCACGTGTCGCGCGACAACGGCGTGACGTGGAAGAACGTGACGCCGAAGGGACTGCCGGAGTGGATGCGCTGGAGCATCATCGAAGCGTCGCCGCACAACCCGGGCACGGCGTGGGTGGCGGGCAACCGCTATCAGATGGACGACTTCACGCCGTATCTCTATCGCACCACCGACTACGGTGTGACGTGGACCAAGATCACGAACGGCATTGCGGCTGATCACTTCACGCGCGCGATCCGTGAAGACCTGCATCGCGCGGGCATGGTGTACGCGGCCACCGAGCGTGGGGTGTACGTGTCGCATGACGCGGGTGCGAACTGGAAGAGCCTGCAGAAGAACCTGCCGCCGGTGCCGGTGAGCGACATGATGCTGCGCGACGACGATCTCGCGATCAGCACGCATGGCCGTGCGTTCTGGGTGATGGAGAACCTCACGCCGTTGCGTTGGGAGCCCGAAACCGAAAAGGCCGCGAGCGCGCCGTATCTGTACAAGCCGGTGCCCGTGTTGCGCCTGAACGGACAGGCCGCGCCGACGTTCGTGTATCGTCTGCCGACCGATTCGATGCCCGTCACGTTCCAGTTCTACGACAAGGCCGGCAAGCTGTTGGCCACGGTCGCGAGCACCGACACCAACCCCACGCCCGCCGCGGGCGGCCCTGGTGGTGGACGTGGCTTCGGCGCTGCGGCGCCGGCTCGCCCAAGCAACCGGAAGGGTGTGAACCGCTACACGTGGACCATGCGTCACCCTGATGCCACCACGTTCCGCGGCATGATTTTGTGGGGCGGACGTGGCACGGGCCCGTCGATGGCGCCGGGCACGTACAGCGTGAAGATGACCGCCGGCAGTGCGGCGCCGGTGCAGTACACGTTCGTGGTGAAGCCCGATCCGCGCTCGGAAGCGACGGAAGCCGATCTCGTGGAGCAGACGCGGATGGCGCTGCAGGTGCGCGACCGCATGAGCGACGCGAACAAGGGCGTGATCGAGATCCGGAACCTGAAGTCGGATGTCACCGATCGCACCGCGAAGATGACCGCGAACGCCGCCTTCGCACCGTTGGCGAAGAAGTTCGCGGACTCGTTGAGCGCCGTTGAGGATTCGGTCTATCAGACGAAGAATCAGTCGGGACAGGACCCGCTGAACTTCCCGATCCGACTCAACAACCAGTTCTCGAGCTTGCTGAGCTTCGTGTCGAGCGGCGAGCGCCGTCCGCCCAAGCAGGCGTACGATGTGCTGGCGGTGTTGAACCCGAAGCTCGACCTGCAGATGGCGCGCATGGAGCGCATCATTGCCGCGGATCTGCCGAAGATCAACGCGATGTTGAAGGCGGCGGGATTGCCGGAGATCACGCGGAGCAAGGTGGAGAAGGGCGGGCCTGGTGCGGCACAGCCGGTGTTTGTGCCGGATGCCGAGTTTGATCGGTAGCGATTGAGCGGATGGAAATGATGACGCCCGGTCGACTTGGACAGTCGACCGGGCGTTGTTGTATGTGTGGGGCGGAATGTGTGGGCGCGAGGTCAAGCGGGACGCGTGAAGCGGTCGCCGTAGAAGATGGCGAATTGGTTCATGGCCTCGTGCCACTCGCGGACGGAGCGCGTACCCCAACGTCGAGGACCGGTGGCGGCGGGCGAAGCCACGCACCTGTAGCGCGTGGCGGCGCCGTGCGAATCTCGCCTAGTTCCCCGCGATCTTGTTGCCCCGTACCACGATATCGCCGGCTCCCTTCACTGTCACCTTGCCCGTGCCCACGATGGTGATGTTGCTGCCTCTGAGCTCGATCGTGCCGTCCTTCTTCATCGTCAGCCGCGCGGAGCCCACCACGAGCTCAAGGACGTCACCGGCGTCGATGGTCACGACCTTGCCTGCCCTGATCTTCATGTTCTGACCGATCGTCGTGGCCTGATCCGATCCGATGCGAACCGACGAACTCATCCCGATCGACTCGGTGCGACTACCGGCGATCGTCTCCGTCTGCGTCGTGCCGACGGTCACGTGGTCGGATCCAGTGATGGTGAGGACCCGGTTGCCCGAGATGCGGTCGTTCGCGTTTGCCATGGAGTCTGTCCGGTAGGGGTGAAGAATGATGCGACCGGCTTTGCGGCCGCCTTGGTACGTGGCGGCGCGGCATCGCGGGCCGCTCGACGCGCCCCGCCTGCGGCTCTCCACCGTGCGAACCCTACAATACGACCCTGATCGTGCTCGAGCGAGCTATGGCGGGTTCGGCGGCAACGACCATCAAAAGACCATCATCTCAGGACCGCGAGCTGGGAAGGTTCCGCACCCGCT
>JARIEX010000155.1 GCA_031127095.1 Gemmatimonadota bacterium | reverse complement strand
GGCGGACCTCTCCACGGTAAGGGGACCGGGAAAGGGTGGGGGTAAGTCGGTCATGAGGGGACCTCCGGCTGGGGATTCAGGGGGGAGGGGTCAATTCCTCATGTCGCCCGGGGGGTCAATTTCTCGTGTCGCCCGACAGAGGATCCGGGTCCGTACGGTCAGTCGTCGTCCGCGCCGATCTCATCGATGGATTCGATCTCCTGCTTGCCGTACTGAACGATGGATACGATCGGGTTTGATGGTCCGCTGGTATTGTTGTCCTCCTGGTCGATGGCGTAAGCGGTGCCATCGTACACGATCCCCCTGAGCGGATTTCCTTCCCCTCCCCATTCTTCCAGGTCGACGTAGCGCAATACCAACTTCTTGGGATCGAACGCACCGTCTGTGATGAGATCAACGTGCCCGAAGAATCCCTTGTCATACATGAAGCCAATGAGGAAACGCAGGCCGGGTGGCGGCATCTCGTGCCCATCCACCAAGGCGCGCTCCCGTTCGATGTCGCTGAGATCGAGTTTTCGCTTACCGCGCCGATCGATGCACTTGATCGTGCAGTCATCGAGGTCTACCGCATGCGTGTGTAACAGGTCGTCGTACATGTCGAACAGCTCACGGGATTCACCTTCCGCGGCAAGCTCCCGGGCCTCCTTTTCCTCATCCGGCGTCATGCGCGCGAGCAGGTACTCCCCGCCGCTACCATGAAACTCGAGACGGATTGCACCGCTCGTGTCGACCTTGGCCACCGCTCCCTTCGCTGCTGGTTTCTTTTTGGGTGACACGCCGGCTGTACGCAGTTCACTAAGAAACGCGTCGAGCGCCGTTCCTTCCAAACTTTTCCGGTGCACCTTCGGAATGGACTTGCAATCGTCCAGATTGACCTGGGTGAGCGCTGGCAGGTTTTGGAGCGCGGCCAGATTCTTGAGCGATTCGCACCCGTACAGGTCGAGGTATCTGAGCTCGGGCAGGTTTTGTAGCCCGGTCAAATCGGTGAGGGACTTGCACTCTTTTAGGTCGAGGTCGTTGAGCGCGGGGAGCTCGCGGAGGCCGGTCAAGTCTGTGAGGGACGCGCACTTGGACAGGGTGAGGCACGTGAGCGCGGGCAGGTTTTGGAGCGCGACCGGATTCTTGAGCGATTCGCACCCGTGCAGGTCGAGGCTCGTGAGCGCGGGCAGGTTGCCGAGGCCGGTCCAGTCTGTGAGGGAGTCGCAATAGCGCAGTGTGAGGCTCGTGAGCGCGGGCAGGCTGCCGAGGCCGGTCAAGTCTGTGAGGGACGCGCAACTGGACAGGTCGAGGCTCGTGAGCGCGGGCAGGTTTCCGAAGCCCGTCAGGTCTGTGAGGGACGCGTTACCGGACAGTACGAGGCTGGTGAGCGCGGGGAGGTTCTGAAGTCCGGTCAGATCGGTGAGGGCGCACTCAGACAGGTCGAGGTGGGAGAGCGCGGGGAGGTCGCGGAGGCCGGTCAAGTCTGTGAGCGACTCGCAACGGGGCAGGTTGAGGCTGGTGAGCGCGGGCAGGTTGCCGAGGCCGGTCAAGTCTGTGAGGGAGTCATTATTTGACAGGTCGAGGCTCGTGAGCGCGGGTAAGTTGCCGAGGCCGGTCAAGTCTGTGAGGGACGCGCTACCGGACAGGTCGAGGCTCGTGAGCGCGTCGAGTCCCTGCAATCCGGCCAGACCTTCAAAGGCATAGCCGCGGAGCAACAGCTCGCGCGTGTCCCTCAGGCGCCCGCTACTGGTGAGTGCCCAGATGGCCACGGACGCGCGAAATCTGGGGGTGCCACCCCACTCCTCATCCGGGGTCGCCCGCACCCACTTGTGTATTTCGCTGCCGCTCGGCGTGTGCACCTCGCCCTCAGCATCAACGCTCGCGCCCTCGGCCAGCATCGCCCAGAGGGCTGGATTGTCGAGGGCCCGGAGCAGGGCGATACCCTGCCAGACGGCCGCGGCATCCGCCTGGCCGAGCAGTTTCCGAATCTCCGCCACCTGTTGATCGACTGCTGCGTCGGCGTGAGCCGGCGGGGCAGCCGTACGGACCTCGAGGTACCCCTGCTGCACCTTCATGGCGATGGCGGCTGCCGCGAAGCTGGTCGCCGCGGCCGCCGAGCCATGAGACTTCGCTTGCGTTTCGCCCGCTGTGCCGACACGGCCGTAGGACACCATGACCGTCGCGTCGGCGACGGTAATTTCCCAGAACTTACTCGATGTCTCGTTTGCAACTTCAAAGCGGCGGGTCATGGCGTTCTCGTGAAATCCGTGAAAGGGGAGAGCGATCGGTACCGGGGCGCGCTGACGTTTGGCCACCGCGGCGCCGACTGACCGTCCCACGCCAGCGCCATCGCTCATGCCACATAGCTATGATCGTTTCGGGGCGTTAGTCGACCGTTAACCATCTGCGCGACAACGCGTTGCGATCAGTGAGGCGCCAACCAGTAAGAGGACTCTTGTCACCCGATTGACGAGACTTCCGGATGCTGACTCGGCACGACTCACGGTGGCCGAGGAGATCAGGGCGCACGAGTTTGACGATCTCTGGCCGATGACGCCATCGCCGATGTGCGGCGGCGACGTGACCCATTCCTCACTCTCAGCCCGCGGCCCCCGCAAGTCTGATCTGCCGTCCCCACGGGAGGTGCTCTCCCATGCCGGATTCGTCGGTCACCACCCAAAGCAGCTTGCACGACGGCCGCGTCGTGGGCGCGGGGCCGTGCGGTGAGCTGGAGGTTCTCGTCGCGCGCGGTGGCCACGGTGAACGGGGGCGAGCACCGTGACCGCGCTGGCCGCTGACTCGGCCACGATCACCGCCATCAGCGAGGGAAGTGGGGGGCGGCGTCGATGACCGTCATCCCATTGCCGGTGGCGAAGGCGTCAGTCGCGCTCAGCGCTAGATCAATCATGGTTGGTTGCACCACTACGGCAGCCGCGGTGGTGCGTGCGGCCAATGGCACCACGCTCCGCGGACGGGCCGCGGTCTGGAGCTCGTCGGTGCCGAGCGTCGTGTCGGTCGACGCGAGTGGCGGGATCACCAGCGTGTCAGTGGGGACGACCACGATAACCGGCGTGGCCCCCGGCGTCGTGACGATCACCACGACGGTTGGTGGGAAAGCAGGCAGAGCGTCAGTCACCGTGCAGTCCATTGTCGCGTCCGCAGCGAGTCTGAATTTCTCGTCCGACACGATCGTTGCCGGTGACATCCGCGTACTCGTCGCGACGGCACGTCATGCCGCCACTAGCGTCCCCGTCGCCTCGTCACCGAGTGCCTCCCCGCTCGCGCCATCCGTTTAACAGACGTGATCACGAAGTCGGTGGGGAAAGAATGCGGCCGAACGCGGGCTTCTGCAGCGGGCGTTCAAGGTAGAAGGCGTGCGCAGCGCGCTTCCGATTATGCCCGACGGCAGCACGCATCGTGACGCCGGCGCCGCGCGGACGTTGCGTCGAAACGGCCATGTGCGCAACGGAACCGTGATGGTCCACACCCGAGTCGACGATATGCTCGGCGCTCCCCGGTCCCGGAGCGCAGATGCCCGACGCGGCGCCGGCGGCATCGTCACCGTCGCCATTCACACGCTGACGGGTGAGCACGATCTTGCCGCGAGGACTTCAAGGGGTCTTCAAGGGGTCAGAGTACTTAGGCGCTAAAGGACGCTGACCCCTTGACACGTTACCCGACGAGTCGATCGTGACCACGCTGGCGTACACGCTGTGGCCGCCCCGATCGAGCGGTCGCTCGATGAGAACGGCGGGCACCGAGACGGTGGACCCGCTCGAGTTCCTCGCCCGGGTGCTCGTGCACCTCCCCGACCAGGGCCACGTCACGACGCGGTACTCCGGGTGGTATGCCAACCGCCCCCGTGACATGCGGAACAAGGCGGCGCCCGCCGCGGCCGGGCCGCCCGCGATCGTTCCCGCGCCACGACTCGCGCCGACCGACCTGCCACGGCGCGATGCGCCTCGTCGCGTTCATCACCCGCGCGTCGGTGATCGACCAGATCCTCACCCACCGCCGCACCCGCGCGGCACCCGCGACCCAACCGTGCGTCTGGCTCCCCTGACGCCCCGCGATCACGCGCGGGGACGTTCGGCGTGCGCGGCTCTGCGACCGGCACGGCGGATGGGGCCCCGACGGGTTCGGCCACCCCCGTTGCCGAGGGTCCTGCCCGACGTTCCTGCGGCGCTCACGGTGCCCGAGCGAGGTCGGCGATCGCGCGGTATGCTCGACCGATAGTCGACCCACCCCGATTGAAATGCCTATCCCGAATGACGGCCGTCCGCCGCTGCTCGGGCGTCACCACTTTTTTTCCCAACAAGTCCTTCACGACCTGCAGATTGAGCGCCTGATCCGCGACCAACCGCTTCAGCTGCCGATTCTCCTCCTCGAGCGCCTTCAGTCGCTTGGCCTCGGTCGCCTGCATGCCGCCGTACTTCTTCTTCCAGCGATACAGCGTTTGCTCCGTCACCCCGTGCCTGCGGACGAGATCCACCATCTTTGCTCCCGCATCCCACTCGTGCAGCACCGCGATGATCTGCTCGTCCGTGAACCGGCTCTTCCGCATCCGTCCTCCTGGTGAGGACTGACATAATACGTGGATCAGCTTTCGGGGGTCACGTCACCCCGAATGTCACTATGCCAGCCGACCAAGTCCGACGAAAGTGCCCCGCACCGGTAGCGCGGGGCAAGTCGGATGTGAGAGGCAAACGAGCCACCGGTGCAGGGGTGTCAAGGGAACAGTTCATCGCGCCCGCACTCTCTGCCACGCCTTGGATGGTGGCGCACATTCTCGTGAAGAGCGGAAATTCTTAACTTCGTCACGCTCGAGTTTGGCATGTATCTTGCGCATTCCGCTGTGCACTGAGGCGTACCTCGCCAACACTCTCCCACGAATATAGAGAGTAAAAGCCCCGTTTCCGGGTGAGAGTTGCGACAATCTGGTGTTGCGCGCTTGCATCAGTGTCTGTTCTTCCCCACACTTTCTTCCGGAGTTTCCAGAGTGCGAAAGACCCTCCTAGTTCTCGCTGCGACCGCAGCACTCAGCCAGGCTGCTGGCGCCCAGACGCTCCTCACGGCTTCGTTCGGCGGCACTCAGGCGACGCAAATCACCAATGCCTGCCCGTCCAGCTACTGCTTCGGCAACGGTCCGACCGCGATCGGCGCCAACGGTTACAACGTCACGTATACGGCCGTCGAAGACGTCAGCTTTGGCCAGTCGCCACTTCTGTCCGGCCCAGGCGGTAGGTACGACTTGGCAGGCAACGGTATCTGGAGTGGTGTGGCCTACGCGGCCACGAACGGCACGTCGTCGGTGTGGCTGACGTTCTCCGCACCGGTCACTGCAGTTGGCGGCATCATGAACTATTGTGACGGCGAGTGTAGAGCAGCTGGCACGGCATGGCTTCGCGGCTACGACTCGTCGAACAACCTGATCGCGTCATACGATCTATTCTCGGCCGCTGGCGGAATCTCCACGCCGAACGGGACCGACCAAGGTGCGTTCCGCGGCATCGCATACGCCGGCGGAATTTCCGCGATCGAAATTCAGGGCGGGTACGTCCTGACGCAGGACCTCGAAGCCACTACGGTTCCGGAACCGTCAACCATCGGCCTCATGGGCGCGGGCATGCTCGGACTCGTGGCGTTGCGCCGCCGGCAGCGCGTCTCGTAAGACACATCTATCAGGTGGTCGCCCACGGGCGGCCAACCGAGAGGGGCGTCGACCAGATGGTCGGCGCCTTTCTTGTATCCCGCCACTGGGAACCCAGAGGGGCCGGAGTGACGCTTAGTCGCCACGCACGTCGTTGGCATCACCCGACACTTCCGATCCACGCGCCCCTGTCTTCCGATACGAATTCGCTCGCGCACCCCCTCACGTCGGACTACGTCCTCGACCAACTGGTCCCACGCACGGTCGACCTGAACGGTAAGCGCTATCACGCCGAGGGCGAGTACGTGTTGTAGTGGATGCAATCGACCTACCGGCTCGAGGAAAACTGGGCGCTGCGGGCCGCGATCCGCACCGCGAACCGGATCAACCGGCCGTTGGTGATCCACCAGGGGCTCGATCCGACCTACCCCCACGCCGCCGACCGGCATCACACCTTCATCCTACAGGGCGCGCGGGAGACGGCGCGGCGTGCCGACGCACTGGGGCTGCACTACCAATTTGTGTTGCGTCGGCGGCGGGACGATGATCGTCGGGTACTCGACCGACTCGCCGCGCGGGCATATGTGGTCTTCACCGACCTCTTTCCCACGGCCGGTATTCGCGAGCGCTCGGCGCGATTTGCAGACCGTGTGACGTGTCGCGTCCTGTCCGTGGACAGCGTGTGCACGGTGCCGATTGGGGTGTTCGAAAAGGCCGAGTATGCCGCGCGCACGATCCGGCGCAAGATTGCGCGCCTGATCGATCACGCAATTGAACTCGTTGACAAAGATGTGCCATCGGCGCGCGTAAGTGACGCCCTGCGGACTTCGCTGCTCAAGATGCTCGAAACACACCCGCTGCCGCTGCACGACATGAGCGACGCCGATATCGCGCGCGAAGTGGCACTGTGCGAGATCGATCATTCCGTTCCCGCAGTTGCAATGAAGGACGGTGCAGACGAAGCCGAGCACCGGTTCATGCGATTCGTTGCAGAGGAGCTGCCGGACTACGCAACGCAGCGGAACGAAGCAAGTGACGGAAAGGCCAGCAGCTGCACCCCGTCGTCGGCGGCGGCATGAATCGCCGCGATCACCTTCACGAGGGTGCCGGCACGGTCCAGCCAGACCGGCGCCAGCTGCGCGCCGGCGATACGGAGAGAGTCGGAGGTCATGACGAAGTCGGTGGGAAAAGAATGCGGCATAACGCGGGCTTCTGCAGCGGGCTTCCGATTATGCCCGACTGCAGCACGCATCGTGACGCCGGCGCCGCGCGGACGTTGCGTCGAAACGGCCACGTGCGCAACGGAACGGTGACGGTCCGCACCCGCATCGAACGTATGCTCGGCGCTCCCCGGTCCCGGAGCGCGCATGCCCGATGTGGCGCCGGCGGCATTGTCACCGTCGCCATTCACACGCTGACGGGTGAGCACGATCTCGCCGCCGGCATGCTCAGCTGGTCGCACTCCGGATTTCACGTGCACACCGCCGTGTGGGAGGACCCCTTCGGCTCCCCGAGGACGATCGCGCCTTTGCCACCCGCCAGTCGGTGCTCACGCGGGTCGCACAATACCGGTCAACGACTCCGGTCAACGACGCCGACCCCTTGAAAGAAAAAATTGCCGTGAATCGCACGGTTCACCCCCATGCGTAGAAACGACCCGGTGCGCAATCGCGCGGTACCGCACTTGACCGAGGGGCATCGCATCATGAGCGGGACAGCGATCCCGCGCTGCCGCATGCCCCTCCGCCCACGCGTTGACAGTGTATTTACGGC
>JARIEX010000028.1 GCA_031127095.1 Gemmatimonadota bacterium | reverse complement strand
CCGTGACGGCCGCGCTGTATTACCTCATCGGCCGGCGGCTCAGATTGCGGATCGGTGTGTGGGCCTACGTGGCAATTGCCTACGGCGCGGCCTTTCTCACCTGCGTCGCGTTGGCGTTCGCCACCCAACAGCCGCTCGTTCCGCAGCCACCGCGTGAGCTGGCTATCTTCGCCGGTCTCGCCATCGGGCCCATGCTGTTCGGACACACGGGGATGAACTGGGCGCTGGGGCATCTCCCTGCGTTCGTGGTGAATCTGACAACTCTTGGGGAACCCATCGGCGCGACGGTGCTGGCCGCCCTCTTGCCGGGCATCGGAGAGGTTCCGGGGGTGGGAACGCTGGTTGGCGGTGGCATCGTGCTCGTGGGCGTGCTCCTCGCCGCATGGCGCGCACGGCCGTAGCCTGACGAGGGAGGGCGTCCTGCGTGTCGGGGCGGTGGTCCGGTTACTTTTCACGGGTGAGTGAACCCCGATCCATTTTCTCCGGCGCATCGCATGGCCGATTGCCCGGTGTTGTGCAGCCGGGTCCCTATGCTGCCGAGTCCGTTCCGGTGGCGTTTGCGCGCGCGTGTCGTGAGCGGTCATACGACGTGGTCGTGACGCGGGGCGGCACGGTGGAATCCCGCCATCGGGTGCACGCCGCGGTGGTCGGTGCGGATGGTGTGTTGTTGGAGGGGGCGCGCGATCCCTTCACCACCACGTGGTGGCGAGCATGCGCGAAGCCCTTTCAGGTCATGCCGCTCGTCCGCGATGGGGGGCTCGATCGATTGGGATGGGGTGAGAGCCAGCTGGCGCTCGCGTGCGCGTCCCACGGAGGCGAGCCGGAACACGTATCGCTGGCCACCTCGATGCTGGCCAGCATCGGTCTCGAAGAAGGGGACTTGGCCTGCGGTCCGCACGAGCCGCTGTCGTCGCGCGGGGTGCGGCTCGTGCGCGAGTCGGGTGAGCGGCCAACTCGGCTGCACAACCACTGTTCCGGTAAGCATGCCGCGATGCTCGCGCGTGCACTCGTGCTGGGGGTACCCACGGGCGGGTATGAGCACGCCGAGCATGTGGTTCAGCGCGAGGCCCGCGACAGCGTAGCCGAGTGGGCCGGGATGGCCCCCGCGCAACTCGGCCTTGGCGTGGACGGATGCGGCGTGACGGTGTTCTCCTTGCCGCTGGCGAACATGGCGCTGGCCTATGCGCGTCTTGCGCATGCCTCGCGCCATGGTGACGCGGTCAGCCGGAGCGTCCTCGATGCCATGACTGGCCAACCGTTCCTCGTGGGCGGCAGTGACCGGTTCGACACACGCCTCATGGAGGCAACCGGCGGCAACGTGGTGTGCAAGGTGGGCGCCGAGGGTGTCCATGCGTTCGCGATTCTCGATCGTGGGATCGGATTCGCCCTCAAAGTCGAGGATGGGTCGCAGCGTGCGCAGTTCGTGGCGGTACTGGCCATGCTGGCCGCGTATGATGCGTTGCCCTCGCCTCTTCCCGAGAGCCTGCGCGACGCGGCGGTGCGTGTGGTGCGGAACACGCGCGGTGAGCAAGTCGGTGAGGTGTTCGTGAGCGCGGTGCCACTCGGCGCTGTTGCGATCCGTCACTCCTGATCGGGCCGATGGATCATGCATGAAACTCCCTCGCCCCGGGCGGCGCCGGACCTCGCTGCGCGTTCGTCGGGCACCGGTGGCGATGAAATGGTGATGGCGCCTGCGCACGGCGGTGTTACGCTGCTCACACTTGATGTGGAGACGGCGGCGTTGGTGCGTCTCGCCGCCGTGCTGGCCGGCGGCAGCGAGGCTGAGGTTCGCGAGGCGTTCGCGGTGGTTCATGGGATGGTCGATCCGGTATGGATCGAGGAAGTCATCCTGCAGACGTATCTGTTCGCCGGCTTCCCGCGCGCGTTGAACGCGGCGCGTGAATGGCGTCGCATTTCCGGACGCCGGGCGCCGACGGTCGATGCGGAGCGTCTGCAGGCTGACGCGGAATTCGCCCAGCGGGGGGAGGCGACCTGCTCCACGGTCTATGGTGCGTTCTATGACCGGTTGCGGGTGAACATTCGCGGGCTGCACCCGGCGCTGGATCGCTGGATGATCGTAGAAGGGTACGGGAAGGTGCTCGGGCGCCCGCAGCTCGATCTGGCGCGTCGCGAGTTGTGCGTGGTGGCCGCCTGTGCGGTCGCCCGGCAGGATCGGCAGCTGCATTCGCACTTGCACGGGGCCGTGAATGCCGGTGCGGCGGTGGCGGTCGTGACGGCGGCACTCGCGATCATTGCTCCGCTCGTCGGCATCGACGACCAGCGGCGTTATCAGGGGCTATGGGCGCGGGTGCAGGGTAAGTAGAACCACGTAGTCGCAGGTTATCGGCGGCGCCTCGGTGGCAGGCCGCCTCTCTCGTTTCGGAAGTGATTCATGTTCGTAGATCGCGTACTCGTCAAAGTCGAAGCCGGCACCGGTGGATCGGGACAGACCTCGTTCCGGCGGGAGAAGTTCGCGCCGATGGGTGGTCCCGACGGGGGCGATGGCGGGCGGGGCGGCGACGTCATCGTGCGCGGCGATCGCAACCTGACCACGCTGCTCGACTACACGTATCGCGATGCGTGGAAGGCGGAACGGGGCCAGCACGGTGAGGGGTCAAACCGCACCGGCCGCTCCGGTGAGGAGATCATCCTTCCGGTGCCCCCCGGCACGGTGGTCCGCGATGCCGAGACCCAGGAATTCCTTGGCGAGGTCATGGAGGATGGGCACTCCATTCTGGTCGCCAAGGGGGGCCGTGGCGGGAAGGGGAATGCCTTTTTCGTGACGGCCACGCACCAGTCGCCGCGCGAATGGCAGCCGGGCGAGGAAGGGGTGGCGCGGACGCTCGAACTCGAACTCAAGCTCATCGCTGACATCGGCCTGGTCGGCCAGCCGAATGCCGGGAAGAGCACGTTGCTCTCGGTGATCTCGGCGGCGCGCCCCAAGATCGCCGATTATCCGTTTACGACACTGTCGCCGAATCTGGGGGTGGTGCCGCTCAGTGATCACCGGTCGTTCGTCGTGGCCGACATTCCGGGCATCATCGAAGGCGCATCGGAAGGTAAGGGACTGGGGCTCCGGTTTCTGCGCCACATCGAGCGGACGCGGATGCTCGCGTTCATGATTCCGATCGATGCGGAGGACTGGCAGGCAGAGCTCGATCAGTTGCGTCACGAGATCTCGACCTATTCCACCGAGCTGGCCGCCAAGCCGTATTGCGTCGTGTTCACGAAGCTCGACTTGCTCGGTGAGCACTATATCCCCGACATCGAGGCGCCGGGCGCCTATGGGATGTTCGCGATCAGCGCGGCCGGTCGCATGGGGCTGGACGTGCTGCTCGATGCGTGGTGGCGCGAGCTGCTGGCGATGCGGGTGGAAGCCGAGAAGCCGGAGCGTGATGCCCAGTTTCTCCCCTGACGAGGCACGCCTGCGCAGCGCGCTGGCGCTGCGGCAGGTGCCCGGCATCGGTGATGTGGGCAGCGCGCGGATGACGCGTGCGCACGGCGATGCGGAGCAGGCGATGCATCACGTGCCGGCCGCCCAGCGTGCGGCGGCCTGGGACGATGCGGACACGATTCTGGCCGCGCTGCGGCGGATCGGCGCCGTGGCGCTGGATGCCGACGGCCCGCGCTATCCGGCGCGCCTCCGTGAGCTCGCGGACGCGCCGCCGGTAATCTTCGCACAGGGCACGCTCGCCACGGCCCATCCGCCGGCCGTGGCGATCGTCGGTACCCGTAATGCATCGGCCTACGGCCTGCGCGTGGCGAAGGCGCTCGCCACGACCTGCGCGCGTGCCGGCGTGACCGTGGTCAGCGGCTTGGCCCGCGGTATCGATGCGGCCGCTCATCTCGCCGCGCTCGACGCCGGGGGGCGCACGGTCGCGGTGCTGGGGACGGGGCTCGATGTCCACTATCCGCGGACGCATCGTGCATTGCAGGAGCGTATCGCGCGTGACGGGCTGCTGCTGAGCGAGCAGAAACCCGGTGACGCCGGTCACGGCGGCACCTTTCCGCGCCGCAACCGGATCATTGCCGCGTTAGCCGACATCACGGTGGTCGTCGAGGCGGGGCAGGGGAGCGGTGCGCTGATCACGGCTGAGCGTGCCTTGGAGTTGCATCGCACCGTGGCGTGTGTCCCCAATGCGATTGACCAGCCGTCATCGATGGGCAGCAATGCGCTGCTCAAGATGCACGCCGAACCGATTCTGCAGGCCGAGGACCTCCTGACACTGCTGCGCGTCGATCGGGCGCCGGCCACGCACATCAGTCTCGATAACGACGCGGCGCGCTGCTGGGATGCGGTACGCCACGGCGCCCACGACGTCGAGCAGGTCGCTGCCGCGGCGGGTATGCGACCGCGCGATGCCGCTGCGGTGCTCAGCGCGCTGGAGATCGATGGGCTGTTGTGCTTCGGGCCGACCGGCGAGATCCGGCCCGCCATCGGTCTGTCGTGAGCGTCCAGACGGAAGGGGCGGGCGGGTATCGGCATGCGTACGTGCACGTACCGTTCTGCGCCCGACGATGCACGTATTGCGACTTCGCGATCGCGGTCCGCCGGCAGGTGCCGTGGCGCGCGTTTGCGGACGCGATCGGGGCCGAGCTGCGGATCCGAGGCGTCGGGCCCAACGGGACGGCGACCGCCGGCCTCGCGCTGCGGACGCTGTATCTGGGTGGCGGGACGCCGTCGCTGCTGGGTCCATCGGGTGTCGAAGCCCTGTTCGAGGTACTGCATACGCAGCTGTCGCTCGAGGCGAACGCCGAGGTCACCGTAGAGGCCAATCCCGAGGATGTCACTGCCGATGCGGTGGCCGCATGGCGGCGCGTGGGGGTCAACCGCGTCAGCTTGGGTGTTCAGAGTTTTGACGACGGGGTGCTGGCGTGGATGCATCGTGTGCACGATGCCCAGGCCGCCCTGCGGGCTGCGGAGACGCTGCGTGGGGGTGGGATCGCGTCGGTGTCGCTCGATCTGATTTTTGCTGCGCCAGAGGCACTCGCGCGGAACTGGGAGTCTGATCTGGCACAGATCCTCGCGCTCGAGCCGGAGCACATCTCGCTCTATGGTCTGACGATCGAACCGCACACGGCACTCGGCCGACGGCACGCGCGCGGCGATGTGATCGAAGCGCCCGACGAGCGCTATGAGCGTGAGTTTCTGGGCGCGCACGACGCGCTCCGTGCCGCCGGGTTTGAACATTACGAGGTGTCCAACTTTGCCCGTCCCGGGCATCGCGCGCGTCACAACAGCGCGTACTGGCAGGGCGTCCCGTATCTGGGCATCGGCCCCTCCGCGCATGGGTTTGATGGTGTGGCCCGCCGCTGGAATCGCGCCGCATTCGCGGCGTGGGAGGCCGACGTGCTGGCCGGACGCGACCCGGTTGAGGGCGCTGAATTGCTCACCGCGCTGAACCGTGAGGTGGAGATGGTGTACCTTGGATTGCGCACCCGTGACGGTCTGGTGCTGCAGGCGGGTGAGGTAGGGCACGTGGCCCCGTGGCATGAACAGGGGTGGATTGAACCGGTCCACCAATCCGACGAAACACGGATTCGGTGCACCGCCTCCGGGTGGCTGAGGCTCGATGCTCTGGCCGCCGACTTGACAGCATTTCGAAGTCGTTCGTAGCGTTACACTTATGGCAATCAGCGGGGAGCTCTCCGAGCGGGAGCGGCAGGTACTCGAAGCGGTAATCCACAGCTACGTGGCAACGGCCGAACCGGCAGGTTCGCGCACGCTGTCGCGTCGCTTCGGGCTGGGCATTTCCCCTGCCACGATCCGCAACACCATGAGCGATCTGGAAGAGAAGGGTTTTCTCTTCCACCCGCACACGTCCGCCGGCCGGATCCCGACCGACAAGGCCTACCGCGTGTATGTGGACTCCCTGATGCGCGTCGAGACCGTCACGAGTGACGCTCAGCGAAAGCTGCATGCCGACATCTCGGCCGGTGGCTCCGCCATTGAAGCGATTCTCCGTCGCGCGGCACAATCGCTTGGGATTCTCACGCAGGAGCTTGGTGTGGCCCTCGGCCCGCGTTTCGAGCGTGCCACGCTGCGCCAGCTTGAATTGGTGCGCGTGTCCTCGGATCGGCTGCTGATGGTGCTCACCCTGCAGGGTGGGGCCGTGCGCACGATCTTTGTCGAGGTGCCCGGGGTGATCGCGGATGAGGCGCTGATCGAAGTCACGGTGGTGCTGAACGAGCGCTTATCCGGCCTCACTCTCGATCAGGTCCGCACGTCGCTGGCGTCCCGGCTGCGCGACGTGCACCTCAAGCCCGAGACCGCGGAGCTGCTGCACATCTTCCTGCAGGAGGGTGAGCAGGTGTTCGGGCGGGTGGTCGATCCCTTGGAGACCGTCGTGATCGGGCAGCCTTCGTTGCTGGCCGATCAGCCGGAGTTCGCCACCGGGGAACGCCTGCGCCAACTCATCGAGCTCACGGAAACGCGGCAGCAGCTGGCCACGCTGCTCGAGGCGAAGCCCGGGGCGAACGGCATTTCCATCACGATCGGGAACGAGCACAAGGATCCCCGTCTCGAGCCGTTCACGGTGGTCACGGCGGAGTATCAGGCGGGGTCGCTGAGCGGCGTGATCGGCGTGATCGGCCCCACGCGGATGCCCTACGACAAGGTCATTGCGCTGGTGGACCACACCTCACGGCTCGTGTCCGATCTGCTCTGCTGAGCCGACGCCCCTCGCTTCGGGCCGCCCGTCCGGTCGATATTTCGCCGGGTCAGCGGGTACCGTTCTAGCGTTCACCGACGGGTGCGGGATTCCTGCCCCGTCGTTCGACTGTGTGGCGCGTTCGCGGCGCCTTTCTCCGGATTTTCGACATGGCTGATTTTTACGCGGTGCTGGGTGTACCGCGCGATGCATCCGACGACGACATCAAGAAGTCCTATCGTCGTCTGGCGATGCAGTGGCATCCCGACCGCAATGGCGGAGCGAAGGAGGCCGAAGAGAAATTCAAGACGATCACGGAGGCCTACGACGTCCTGCGCGATCCGCAGAAGCGGGCGGCCTTCGACCGGTACGGGGAGGCGGGGCTGCGCGGTGGGGGGCAGCAGCAGTACGAGCACGTGGACCTCTCGGACGCCCTCAACACTTTCATGCGCGACTTCGGCGGGTTCGGCGACCTGTTCGGTGGTCAGGCCGGCGGTCGCCGCTCAGGCCCCCGTGCGGGTGCCGATGTGAAGCTGCCGCTGCCGCTTACCCTGGCCGAAGTCGCGACCGGGGTCGAGAAGACGGTCGTCTTAAAAGTCCTCGAGGCGTGCGACAAGTGCGAGGGATCAGGTGCCGAGCCGGGGACGAAGCCGCAAACCTGTAACACCTGCGGTGGGGCCGGCGAGGTGCGTCGCGCACAGCGGTCCTTCTTCGGCCAGTTCGTGTCGGTGGCCCCGTGTCCGACGTGTGCCGGCGAGGGCGTCGTGGTGTCCTCCCCCTGCAAGAAGTGCCGTGGCGAGGGGCGCGCGCGCGCGGAGCGCACGCTGAAGGTGCAGGTGCCGGCGGGTGTGGCCACTGGGCAATACATGACCCTGCGTGGCTCGGGGAACGTCGGGCCGCGCGGCGGGACGCGCGGCGATGTGTTGGTGGTGTTCGAGGTCGAGGACGACGAACGCTTCGAGCGCGACGGCGAGGACCTCTTTTGCGAGGCGCTCGTGACGTACTCGCAGTTGGTGTTCGGGGCCGATATCCGGGTCCCCGGCGTGCTCGGCGATCTGTCCTTGCGGGTGCCGGCCGGAACGCAGAGTGGCACCGTGTTCCAACTCCGTGGACGCGGGTTGCCTCGGGTGAACGCCACCGGAACGGGTGATCTGCACGTCAAGGTGCAGCTGTGGACACCGCAGGCTGTTGAAGGGGAGGAAGCGTCGGTGATCGAGCGCCTCGGCGCGTTGCAGGGACAGGCACCGCCGCAGCGCGAGAAGGGCTTCTGGTCGAAGATGAAGGAGGCGCTGGGTGCTTGATGCCTCCGCACGGTGGACCAGCGTCCGCGTCCGTCCCGGTGCTGAGGACGGGTGCCGAGAGCTGTGCCTGGCGGCGCTCTTCGCTGTCGGTGCACAGGGCGTGCACGAAGACGGGCTGTCGCTGGTCACCCATTTCCCGCCCAGCACCGATCTCGCGGCCGTGCATGCGGCGCTGACCGAAGCGGACGAAGGGGTCACCATCGAGACGGCACCGGTGCCGGATATCGACTGGAGCGAAGCGTGGAAGGCGCGGATCAGCGCGCACGACCTGGGATCGCTGACGGTCACGCCGCCGTGGCTTGCCGAGGGACGTGATCCGGCGCGGACGATCGTGATCGACCCGGGTATGGCGTTCGGAACAGGCGAGCACGCCACCACGCGCGGCGTCGTGCGGTTGCTGCCCACGGTGATGCGTGACGGCGATGTCGTCGCGGATCTCGGCGCCGGCAGTGCGGTGCTCGCCATCGCCGCCGCGAAACTCGGGGCGTCGCGCGTGTACGCCGTGGAGCTGGACGGCGAGGCCATTCCAGATGCGGAGCGGAACGTGGCACGCAATGGAGTGGCCGATCGCGTGCATGTGTTCGAGGCCGATGCCGGTGTCCTGCTGCCGCTGCTGGCACCCGTCCGCGTAGTGCTGGCCAACATCATTTCGTCGGTGCTGGTGCAGCTGCTGCCGATCATCGCTGATTCGCTGACCGCCGACGGCGGGGCCATCCTGAGCGGTATTCTGCAAGAGGAGCGCGCCGAAATGCTCGCCGTTCTTGAATCGTCCGGCTGGCGCGTGCTGGACGAGGATGCGGAGGACATCTGGTGGTCGGTCTCGGTCGCGAGGGCGTAGGCGCGGGGCACCCGAATTTCGTGACCACCGAGCCGTTCGCGGCCGGGGTCACCTGCGTGCTCGACGAGCACGCGGCGCGGCACATGCGCGTCCTTCGGCTCGATCCGGGCGCGACGGTGGGTCTGCGCGACGGATTCGGTCATGTCGGCGCGGGGCAGCTGGTGCGCCTCACCAAAACGCAGGCGTACATCGAGGTCACCGAGTCCGTCGAGGTGGCGCCGCTGCCGGCGGTGCACCTGCTCGTGCCGGTGGCTGATCGCGATCGGATGCTGTGGCTGGCGGAGAAGGCCTGCGAGCTGGGCTGCACCAGCTGGCGTCCGGTGCTCTGGCGCCGGTCCCGCAGCGTGTCCCCCCGCGGCGAGGGGATCAACTTCCAGCAGAAAGTGATCGCGCGCATGGTGGGCGCCCTCGCGCAGTCCGAGGGGGCCTGGCTGCCCCAGCCGTTCCCCGAGGCGACCCTTGAACGGGCGCTGCTGGCCGCACCGCCGGGCGATCGGCTGGTGCTGGATCCGTCGGGCGACGCCCTCGTCGGCGCCGGCATCCCGCTCATCGCGGCGCCGGTGGTGCTGGCCATCGGCCCGGAAGGGGGCATCGAGGCGGATGAGCTCGACGCCCTGCGCGCTGCCGGTTTTCGCCCGGCACGCCTCGGCCCGACCATCTTGCGATTCGAAACCGCGGCCGTGGCGGCCCTAGCGATCGCGCGGACCAGCCTCGGAACCGGCACCGACCATCATCTCGATGGATCCCCCTGAACGTGACCGATTCCATGCCTGAGGCCTGTATCTTTTGTCGTATCGCGAGTGGTGAGCTCCCGGTTGCCCTGATCGCCGAAAATGATCACGGGGTGGTGTTTCGGGATCTGCACCCGCAGGCCCCGGCGCATCTGCTCGTGATTCCTCGCCGGCACGTCGCGTCCTTGGCCGAGGCCACGGATGGGGCCGAACTCGGGGCGCTCCTCCTGCTAGCTGCTGACGCGGCGAGGGCGGTCGGTCTGGCCGACCGCGGCTACCGGGTGGTCGCGAATACCGGGGCAGACGGCGGTCAGACGGTGCATCATCTGCATTTTCACATCCTCGGAGGCCGTGCCATGCACTGGCCCCCCGGCTAAATGCTTCATTCGAGACGAATTCCGCCAGTTGTACCTTGACCGCCCCCCTCGTTTCGGATAGGATTTAAGGCTGTCGTCCGAACGCAACGTGTCTGTCACGCCATCATTTACGAGGTTTCGTTTGTCCGAAGTCATCATCCACGAGGACGAGAATTTCGAGCGTGCGCTCAAGCGCTTCAAGAAGAAGTGCGAGAAGGCCGGGATCCTGTCCGACCTGCGCAAGCATCGTCATTACGAAAAGCCCTCGGAGAAGCGCAAGCGCAAGATGAACGCGGCCGTCCGCAAGAACCGGCGCACCCGTCAGGGGTGAGCAGTCCTGTGGATGCCGCCGGTTCACTGCTGGCGCGTTTACAGCGCGAGCAGGCCGATGCGCGCCGAGAGCAGTTGAAGGATCACGTGATGCTCCTCGGCATGATCATTTCCGAGGTCAAGAATCGCGAGATTGAAGTGCGTCGCGATGCCACCGACGATGACGTGATCGACGTCATCCGCAAGGGCATCAAGCGTCGACGCGAGTCCGTCGAGATGTACGCGAACGCGGGACGGACCGATCTCAGCGAGAAGGAGCAGCGCGAGGTCACCGCACTCGAAACGTATTTGCCGGCTCAGATCGATCCCGAGGAGATCCGGGCGGCGGTGCGAACGGCGATCGCGGGCGGAGCAGCCAACGTGGGCGCCGCGATGGCCAAGGTGATGCCCCTGTTCAAGGGGCGGGCAGACGGCAGTACGATCAACGCGATCGTGCGCGAGGAATTCGCGCGCGGGTGATGACGACAACGCAGGACACGTCGCGGCCAGTCGAATGACAGATCACTGCAGATTCCGAACCCGGACCAGCGTAGGCGGCGGTCCGGGTTCGTGCCGTTTCAGGAACACGCTGCGTGCGCGTCCGTGGCGCGCGGCGCCGTGGGGGCGTCGGTGAACGCGCACGCACTCGGCATTCTCGAGTTTCCCCGCATGCTCGCGCACGTGGCCGGGCGTGCCAACTCGGCGCCGGGGGCGGCGGCGGTGCGTGCGCTGGTGCCGCGGGCCGACCGGGAATGGATCGAGGGGGAGCATGCGCGCCTCGGCGCGATGCGGGCCCTTGTCGATTCTGAGCTGGGCTGGCCCAGTGAGCCCATTCCCGAGCTCGGCGAGGCGCTCCGGCGGCTCCGCATCGAGGGGCTGACCTGGTCGGCGCTCGAGCTCCTCCAGGGGGCGATCCTGCTGCGTTCCTCGCGGCGCGTGCGGGAGGCGCTGCGCGATCCACGGCGCCCGCGCCTGACAGTGGCGTTCCTGCAGGCGTTCCTCGATCGGCTCATCGATCTGCGCCCCCTCGAGGAGGCGATCGGCCGCGCCATCGCCGACGACGGCACGGTGCGCGATGACGCGTCGCCCGCCCTCCGTCGGGTCCGACGCGAGCTCCGGCAGGCCGAGGGGGAGCTCGTGCGTCTGCTCGAACGCGAGATGTCCCGCCTCGAGCCGCACCATCAGGTCAACGACTTGTCCGTCACCATGCGCAACGGCCGCTGGGTGATGCCCATGCGTCGGGAAGCGCGCGGCTACGTGGGCGGTATCGTGCATGACAGTTCGGGAACGGGCGCCACGATATTCGTGGAGCCGCCCGCAGCGGTGGAATTCGGCAACCGTGTGCGCGAACTCGAATACGAGGAGCAACGGGAAGTCGAGCGGGTGCTGCGTGAACTCACCACGCAATTGCAGCCATACCACGAGCAGACCCTTGCGGCGTTCGGGGCACTGGTCGCGCTCGATGCCCTCTACGCACGGGCGCGCTACGCCATCGAGGCCGGATGCGCCGCCCTGGCGTTCTGTGCGCCCGCCGACGGGCTCGCCATTGTGGACGGGCGCCACCCCTTGTTGCTCGCGCGTGGGACGCCGGTCGTGGCCTTTGACCTGACACTGTTCGCGCAGGAACACACGCTGCTGGTGTCCGGGCCGAACACCGGCGGCAAGACCGTGCTGCTGAAAGCCATCGGGTTGCTCTGCATGCTCGCGCAGGCCGGTGTACCCGTCCCGGTGGGTGCCACCAGCCGCCTGCCAGTCTTCGATGATGTCTTCGCGGATGTGGGCGATGAGCAGAGCATCGAGGCAAGCCTGTCCACGTTCAGCGCGCACCTCAAGAACCTTGGGGAGATTTTGCGATCCGCGACCGCGCAGTCACTGGTGCTGATCGACGAACTTGGATCGGGCACCGATCCGGCCGAAGGTGCAGCACTGGGCGGCTCGATTCTTGAAACGTTGACGCATCGCGCGGCGACGACGATTGCGACGACCCACCTGGGGCAGCTGAAGCTGCTGGCCACCGAGGTCGAGGGCGTCGTCAACGCATCGCTGCAATTCGATGCCGTGCAGCTGGCCCCCACCTATCGCCTGCTGAAAGGCGTACCCGGTCGCAGCTATGGGCTGAGCATCGCGCGGCGCCTGGCGCTGCCGGAAGAGGTGATTGCGCGGGCCGAGGCGAGACTGCCGCAGGGCGAGCGCGACCTGGCGGTGTTGCTGTCCGATGTGGAAGCGCGCGAGGGTGCGCTGGGCGAGCGCGAACGGCTCATGGATCGCGAGCAGGAAAAGCTGCGCGCGCGGCTCGGCACCGTCGCCGATCGTGAGATCAAGGTTCGCGAGCGTGAGCGTGAGTCCGAAAAGGTCGCACGGCAGGAAGCGCGGAAATATCTACTTGAGGCACGCGGACAGGTTGAGCGCGCGATTGCGGATATCCGGACCAAGGCCGGCGAGCAGATGGAGGCGCTCGAGGAGGCTGCGCGCGCCGCGCGTCGCGCCGTCGAGGACGCGGCGGCGGAGCAGGGCGCCGCGGTCGATGCCGTGCAGCAGCGGGCCGCGCGCGAACGGGCCAAAGTGCGCGCGCAGGTGCAGGCCGCCGTGTCGCCCGTGCGCCCCGCCACGGCGCAGAAGCCGATCGTCGAAGGCGATCGGGTACTGGTGGCGACCCTCGACAACAAGAGCGGGCACGTGGTGTCCGTGCGCGGTGGCGATGCGCGCGTGGTGGTGGGCTCGCTCACCGTTACCGTGCCGCTCGCGTCGCTCACCCGCACATCGGCCCCACCGCCGCCGGCGGTGAAGGTGTCGTACGCGGGTTCCATGCCCGAGGGCGAGCCGGTCCGGGAAGTCGATGTGCGTGGCATGCGCGTCGACGAGTTGGGTGATCACGTGTTGCACGCCCTAGATTCGGCAATCCGCGCGGATCTCCGGGAATTGCGGATCATCCACGGGAAGGGCACCGGCGCGCTGCGCGCCCGCGTGAGCGAGATGCTCAAGAAGGACACGCGTGTGGCCGGATTCCGGCTTGGTGCGTGGAACGAAGGGGGCGCGGGGGTGACCGTGGCGGAACTGACATGATCTCCGACGAGATCATCGAGCGGGTCCGTACGGCGGCCGACGTCGTCCAGATCATCGGCGAGTTCGTCCCGCTCAAGCGTGCCGGCGGTGATTATCGCGGACCGTGCCCGTTTCACGGCGGCACCAATCCGAATTTCTCCGTGTCGCCGAAGCGCGGCAGCTATCACTGCTTCGTGTGTCACGAGAGCGGCGATGTGTTCAGCTTCGTCCGGAAGCGACTCGGGCTGGACTGGCCGGCCGCGGTGAAGATGATCGGCGAACGGGTTGGCATCGAAGTGATCGATGTCCCCATGCGGGCGCAGGCCCCCGATCCGAACGCGCCGAATCACGAGGTGTTGGCGGCCGCCGCCGATTGGTTTCAGCGACAGCTCGCGGACGACACCGGGCGTGAGGCGCGCGCGTATCTCCAGCAGCGTCAGCTGGACGACGCGGCGTGCGAGCGGTTCGGGCTGGGGTTTGCGCCGCGTGACCCACACGCGCTGCGCCGCTATCTGCACTCGCTCGGCGCGGACGACGCGCGCCTGCTCGAGGCCGGCCTGTTCGTGGTGCGCGAGGGGGAGACCGACCCGCGACCGCGATTCCGGGGCCGCGTCATGTTTCCGATTCTCGACGAGCTGGGGCGACACGTCGGGTTCGGCGGTCGCGCGCTCGGTGACGACGCGCCCAAGTACCTGAACAGTCCGGAGTCGCCCGTTTTCCAGAAGCGGCGCACGCTCTACAACTTGCATACAGCGAAGCAGGGCATGCGCCGGGCCGGGCGCGCGATCGTCGTGGAGGGGTATCTCGATGCGATCCGGTTGACGCTGGCGGGGATCGACGAGGTCGTCGCGCCCCTCGGCACGGCCCTGACCGACGAACAGGCGCAGTTGCTGGTGCGCTATGCCGGCGAAGTCTTCCTGCTGTACGACAGCGATGAGGCCGGGCAGAAGGCCACGTTCCGCTCGGGGCTGGAGTTGTTGGGGCACAAGGCGTCGGTGCGCGTGGTGACGCTGCCCGAGAACGAGGATCCCGACACCTTCGTGCGCGACCACGGCCGTGCGGCGATGGACGTGCAGCTCGGGCTGGCGATCGATCTGTTTGACCGGCAGGTCCAGATTCTCGAACGGCTTGGCTGGTTTTCCGACCTGCGTCGCCGTCGCATCGCGATCGACAAGCTGCTCCCCACGATCCGTGCGGCGCGGGACCCGCTCACACGTGATCTCTATCTGGCGCGGCTCGCGGATGTCTCGCACCTCGACAAGGTCACGCTGGCGACCGAAGCGGACGCCGTGGCGGAGAATGGACGACGGCGTGCGCCGGGCACCCAGAGCGGGCCCCCCGACCGGGCGGCGGACGAGCCGTATCCGGAGTTCGAGGGGACCTCAGCTGAGGCCGAGCCGGCGCCCTTGCCGCCGCCGACGGGGGACAAGCCCGTGTGGAAAGGACGGCGCAACAAGGGCAACGCGCCGGAATGGAAAACCACGAATATTCCGCCGCGAGCTCGGCGGGACGAGCCGGTGGAGCGCACGCTCGTGCGCGCGATGCTGGCCGATCGCGCCGTCGCGGAGCGGGTGGCCGAGCGCCATCCGCCGTCCAGCTTTCGCCATGCGAGTTACGGGGCGCTCTTCGGGGCCCTGCTCGAGGCGGCGCTGACGGACGATCTGGAGCAAATCGCCGAACGTCTGCCCGCCGCTGCGCTGGCGGTGTTGCAGGAGCTGACGGACGGGGCGGTGGCGATCACCGTCGAGTCGTCCGACATCGGTCTGAGCCTCAGCAAGCTGGACGCCAGGCGGCTCGACGAACGGGTCGATGAGATCCGCAGCGCGATGCGGACGGCGACGCGCGACGAGCAGGATATCTTGATGCGGGAGCGGCTCGAGCTCGAGGCCGAATTGCGTCGGCTCTTGCCTATTCGCAGTCCGAGGGCTAAACCGAAGGGGTGACGGTCGACCATCGACCTGATCTCCCTCCTGGAGGTGTAGTGAATCCCGAGCTCCAAGCACTGTTGATCGTCCAGCAGGACGATGAAGTCATTCGCGCGATCGAAACCCGGCGCGACGCGCTGTCTCCCCGCCTCGCGGTCCTCGACAAGGCACGTCAGCGTGCCGCCGATGAGGTCACCCGGAACGAGGCGGCGCTCGAACGTGAGCTGACGAAGCATCGCGCGCTCGAGGCGCGCATCGTCGAGCACCGCCTGCGCCTCGAGAAGAACACTGAGGTGTTGAACAACGCGCAGAAGGTGAAAGAGGTCACGGCAGCATCGGCACAGGTCGAGGCCGCCCGGAAGCTGCTGGCCGACGAAGAGAGTGAGTCGCAGGCCGTGTCGCGCCGGATCGTGGATCTGCGCACGGCCGTCGCGGCGCACCGCGACGTGCTGGAACGGACCACGGCGGAGCAGGTGGCCGCACGCGGGGCGCTCGCGGGGGAGTTGGCGGTCATCGACGCGGAGATCGCGGTGGCGCGGGCGAAGCGCGACACGTCATCGGTCGGTGTGGGTCGGTCGTTGCTCAGCAAGTACGACCGCGTGCAGACCCGTCGTCGTACCACGGTGGTGTTTCAGCTGCATGAGGATTTCTCATGCGGCAGCTGCGATACCGCGATCCCGCTGCAGCGTCGCCTGCCGATGTCGACGGGCGCGTTGATCGAGCCGTGCGAAGGATGTGGATGCCTGTTGTACTTCATCCCGACCCCGCCGGCGGCGGCACAGGGCTGACGCTCCTTGGGATGGGTGCCGACCTTCCCGGGTCGGCGCCCGTCGCGGTGGGTATGCCTGCGGACATTCGGGTGCACCCTCGGGTGCGCTGCCGGTACATTGCACGGGTGACCGACACTGCCCGCTCTCCCCGGACTCGCCGCCTTGATGGCGTGACGCCTCCCGCTGCCCGTCCGGCCGCGCGGCAGCGTCCGGACGCCCGATGGGTTGCCGCGACGCCCGCCGCCATCGGCGACGTCGAGGCGTTGGCGGCCGCGCTGCTGCTTCCTGAGCCGGTGTGTCGTCTGCTGATCGCCCGCGGCTATCGCGACGTTGAGGCGGCAAAACGGTTCCTCCGGCCGCGGCTCGAGCAGGTGAGCGCGCCGGACACGCTGCGCGATCTCCCGCGCGCCGTCGCTCGTATCGCCGACGCGGTCCGGGCACAGGAAACGATCTTTGTGCACGGCGACTACGATGTGGACGGCATGAGCTCCACCGCGCTGCTGGTCCGCGTGCTGCGCGGGCTCGGGGCGCAGCACGTGGTGCCGTTCGTGCCGAACCGGCTCACCGATGGCTACGATCTGGGCAGTGCGGGCGTCGAGGCGGCACAGCGCGCCGGTGCCACGCTCGTCGTGACCTGCGACTGCGGGACCAGCGCTCGCGATGCGGTGGATGCCCTCAATGCCGCGCGGATCGATGTGATCATCACCGATCACCACCTCCCCGGGCACGCGCTGCCGGCGTCGTACGCGATCTGCAATCCGCGACACCCCGAGTGCCCGTCCCCCGACAAGGATCTCGCGGCGGTCGGGGTGGCGTACAAGCTGGCGCTCGCGCTATGTGAGGCGTTCGGCGTGTCCCCCGCGCTGGCCCATCGTCAGCTGGATCTTGTGGCGCTGGCGACCATTGCGGACGTCGCCCCGCTGCGAGGCGAGAATCGCGTGCTGGTGCGCTACGGGCTCAAGCTGTTGGCCGAGACCACGCACGCCGGCCTGCGCGCCCTGATCCGTTCGTCCGGCCTCGAGGGGAAGCCCCTCACGGCGGGACGCGTGGGCTTCGTGCTGGCGCCACGCCTGAATGCCGCCGGCCGGATTGCCGACGCGAAGCTCGGACTGCGGTTGCTGCTTGTCGAACGGGACGACGAAGCCAACGTGATTGCGCGCGAGCTCGAAGAACTCAATCAGGCCAGGCAGACGCTCGATCGTACGGTGCTGGACGACGCGATGCGGCAGGTCGATGCCGCCGCGGCGCAGGACCGGTATGCCTACGTGCTTTCCCGCGACGGGTGGCACGCCGGGGTGATCGGGATCGTTGCGTCCCGCATCGTCGAGCAGACTGCGCGCCCCGCCGTGCTGGTCGCCGTGCAGGACGGGATCGGCAAAGGATCGGGCCGGTCGATCGGCGCCTTCGATCTGCACGGTGCCCTCGGGGAGTGCTCCTCCCTCTTTCAGCGATTCGGCGGACATCGCGCGGCCGCCGGCCTGACCATGGACGCCCGGCAGCTGCCGGCGTTCGTGGAGCGCTTCGACGAAGTGGCCCGCGATCGGTTGACGGCACAGGACCTCGTCCCGGAGTTGCGGGTGGATCTCGACGTCCCGATCGACCGCGTGGGCGAGTCGCTCGAGAAGATGGTTCGGCACTTCGAGCCGTTCGGGATGGGCAATCCGTCGCCCATGTTGCGTACCACCGGTGTCCGCCTCGTGGCGCCGCCGCGCCGCGTGGGGACGGACGGGCTCAAGTTGGCCGTCGACGGTTCCGATGGGGTGCTGGAGGCGATCGGGTGGGGGATGGCGGCATTGGCCCCGTCGCTCGACGTCTCACGTCCGGTCGATCTGGCCTATCGGCTTGAACGCGACGAGTATCGTGGCGTGTCACGCTTGCAACTTCGGGTCGCCGGCGTGCGGCCCTCTGCGGAGTAGACGATGCGGATCATTTCGGGAAAGTGGCGGGGGCGACGTATCGATGCGCCGGAGGGTGGGGCCGTGCGACCCACCGGCGATCGCGTCCGGGAGTCCTGGATGAGTATCGTGCACCAGCTGCTCCCCGATGCGCGCGTGCTCGACTTGTGCGCCGGGAGCGGCGCGCTCGGACTCGAGGCCCTCTCGCGCGGCGCGGCGCGCTGCGACTTCGTGGAGCAGTCCCCCGCGTCGCTGACCACCATCTCGACCAACCTCAAGCTGCTCGGGGGGCATCCGCACGCCCACATGCATCGTGAGGACGCGCTGCGCTTCGTGGAGCGGCTCGCGCCGGGCGCGTACGATATCGCCTTCGCCGATCCACCGTACGCATCCGACACCGTGCGCCAGTTGGTCGAGCGGTGGATGGCGGTCCCTTTCGCCGATGTGTTCGGCATTGAACATTCGTCTTCGGTGGTTCTCCCCGCGATCGGCGAAACACGCCGCTACGGCAGTACGGCACTGACCTTCTTCCGCGCCCCCTCGTGACGTCGTCTTCCGTAGTCTCCGCTGAGCGCGTTGCGCTGTATGCCGGCTCCTTCGATCCCGTCACGCATGGGCACGAGGACCTGATCCGACGGACGCTCACGTTTGCCGATCGCGTAATCGTGGCGGTGGCGAACAACGTGAGCAAGCAACCGCTCTTCTCGGTCGACGCGCGCGTCCAGTTCATCACGGACATCATGGGCCATGACCGCCGCGTCGAGGTTCGCGCGTTCAGTGGACTGCTGGTGGATTTCGCCCGTGACGTCGGCGCGCAGGTCAACGTGCGCGGCCTGCGTGCGGTCAGTGACTTCGAGTACGAGTTCCAGATGGCGCTCATGAACCGGCATCTGTATCCGGACATGGAGACGGTGTTCATGACCCCGTCGCTGGATACCACGTACATCAGCTCGAGTATGGTGCGGGAAGTCGCGCGTTTCGGCGGGGATGTGAGCGGGCTGGTGCATCCGATCGTGGCTGCTGCGCTTGGCGCGCGCTTCGCCGGGACGCGATGACCGCCGCGCCGTCCGCGTCTGACGGGGCCGGCGCGTTCCTGCGGTCGGTGCACCAGCGCGCAGGCGCGGCGCGGCGCACGATCCTCTTTCCCGAAGCCACCGACATCCGCACGGTTGAAGCGGTGATCGCCCTGCATCGCGTGGGCTCGGTCACGCCGGTGCTCGTACGCCGCAGTGATGCCCCGACCGGGGTCGTCCCGGCAGGGCCCATCGGCATGCTCGATCCGCTCACCGATCCGCGAACGCCACGGGTGGTCGCGCATCTGCTGGCGCGCCGTGCCGCGAAGGGGCTCAGTCGCGAGGAGGCCGAGCGGTTGGCGCGGGAGCCGTTGTATTTCGCCGACGCGCTGGTCGCGCTTGGTGAGGCGGACGGGTGCGTGGCCGGCGCGGTGCACACCACCGCCGATGTGTTACGCGCCGCGATCTGGACGATCGGCGCGGCGCCGGGAGTACGCACCGTGTCCTCGTCGTTTTATCTCATCGTGCCGGCGTTCCGGGGCAGCGACGCGGAAGTGCTCACGTTCACGGACTGTGCGGTAATTCCGGATCCGACCGCGCGCCAACTGGCCGATATCGCACTCGCGGCCGCGGCCGATCGTCGCCGGATCGTCGGTGATGAGCCGTGCGTGGGCTTTCTGTCGTACAGCAGCATGGGCAGCGCCGATGGCCCCTCGGTGAGCAAAGTCCGTGAGGCTGTTGCGCTCGTGCGGGCGGAGGCACCGGGCCTCCGCGTTTCCGGTGAGGTGCAGGCCGACACGGCGTTACTACCGGAGATTGCGCGCCGGAAGGCGCCGGGCGATGCCGCGGCCGGCCGAGCCAACATTCTTGTGTTCCCGTCGCTCGATGCCGGCAACATCGCGTACAAGCTGGTGCAGCGCCTCGCGCATGCGACGGCGATCGGTCCGATCCTGCAGGGGCTGGCGCGTCCCTGCAGCGACTTGTCGCGCGGCGCGACGTCCGATGACATTGTTCATGTGGCCGCGATCACCGCGCTGCAGGCGGGATCCGCCGTGCCTGCTTTCTCCGATGCCTGAGACTCCTATGAGCTTCACCCTGGATCGCCGTGACGATGTGCTGTTCGTTGATGTCGACGGTCAGCTTGTCGTCACCAACCGGCAGGAGTTCAAGCAGGCGATCCTCGATGCGCTCGAGCAGGGCGCCCGCACGGTCATCGTCGATTTCTCGAAGTCCGGCTACATCGACAGTTCGGGACTGGGCGCGCTCGTCTCGATCAGCAAGCGTGTCCGCGACGCCGGTGGCGACCTGCGACTTGCCGGTCTCAACGACGACCTCCGGACGCTGTTCGAACTCACGCGTCTCGACGCGCTCTTCCCGCTGTTCGCGACCCGGGCCGACGCGCTCGGGGTGCGCTGACGGCGTGGCCACTCGACTCACGTCGCCGCCCGTTGTCCGGGCGGCGGCGGACCCGATGACCGGCTCTCGTCCCCCGCAGCCTCCCGTTGATGTGCCGACCGCATCACGGGTACAGGAGTGGCGCATCGCCTCGGACGTGACGCTGATCCAGTCGATCGTCGAGGCCGTCGTGCTGCTGTGCCGGGAGGCTGGTTTTTCGGCGCGCCATTGCCAGCTGCACGTTCCGGTGGCGGTCACCGAGGCGCTGGCCAATGCCATCGTCTGCGGGAATGGGAGCGACCGCACCCGGTGCGTGCAGGTGCGTGCCGACATCGATCGCGAGCGCCTGTTGGTTGAGGTCATCGACGAGGGTCGCGGGTTCGATCTCGCGTCAGTGGAGCAGGGCCCGGTCCAGGCGGACTGGCTCGAACGCGAGGATGGTCGCGGCGTGTTTTTGATGCGGCAGTTGATGGACCACGTTGACAGCCTTCCGCCCGCGGCCGGTGCCGGTCACTGCGTGCGCCTGACGCTACGCCGTACATGATCGAGCTGTCGGCGCTCCTGGCCGCGTTTCTCGAGGCCACCGGGCGCGAGTCGGCCATCTGGGAGCGACGTGCCGGCGGCAGCCCGTTGCTGCTCGGTGCGTCGTCCGATCGCTTCGCCACCCGCGCTGAGCCAGGCGTCGCCGCGTGGGACGTCATCGCATGGGCCCGCGCGAACGATTTGCATGCCCAGTTGGTCACGACCGGTGAGAGCGTCGGCTGGTTGTTCGTTGAGGCCGGCGACAGCTTCGATGCCGACCGTTTGCTCGCGCGTCTCGTGCCACTGGTGCGCCGCCTCGCGTCCGAGCGCGACGGCGCCACGCGTGAACTCGTGGAGCGCTACGAAGAGATCAGTCTGCTGTACGCGATCGGCGAACTGCTTGGCGGCAGCACGTCGGTGGAGAACGTGGCCGACACGCTGCTGCGTGAATTGGCGGTGACGATCGGCGCGACGCGCGCCGTCTTCCTGCTGAATGATCGCGGCGCCGGATCCTTGAGTCCCATCGCGACGATTGGTGTGGGCGATGGTGCCTATCCGGACGTCGCGCTGACGCAGCTGGGCCACATCGCCGTCCGCGCGTATCACGGTGGCGGCGCGATCGCCGAGGAGGGTGACGGGGCACGCGAGGCGGACCCGGTACTCGCGGTGCATGGTACTGCGCTGCTTGCGGTCGCGATCACACGCCCGAGCACCGGCGCGGGGATCACGGGGACGCACCCGATTGCGGTGCGCATCGGCGACGGCGTCGCGTCACGGGCGCCGGTGCCGCTGGGGGTGCTGGTACTCGGCGGGCGCACGCATGGGCAGCCGTTCACGGCCGGTGATCGTAAGCTGGCCGTCGCAGTGAGTACGCAGATCGGGATCGCGATGCACAATGCCTCGCTGGTCCGGGCCGCGGTGGAGCGGCAGCAGCTCGTGCGGGAGATGCGTCTCGCGCATGATCTGCAGCTGAAGTTGCTCCCCAAGCCGTCGGTGGTCGGTCCCGAAGCGCGGGCAGCCGCGCGGCTGGTCGCGGCGGAAAGCGTCGGCGGCGATTTTTTCCTGCTCGCCCGGCTCGACCGGGATCGCACTGGCGTACTGATCGGTGATGTCTCGGGGCACGGGTATCAGTCGGCCCTCGTGATGGCGCTCGCGCTGAGCGCCGCGGCGATCCATGTGCAAGCCGCCTTCGATCCGTCGATCGCCCTCGATGCCGTCCGCCGCTCACTCGATGACGAGTTAACCTCTACGGAGATGTCGATCACCATGTGCTACGCCGTTATCGACAGCCGGGCCGGCGAGGTTCGCTTTGCCAACGCCGGTCATCCCCACGCGTTCCGCCTCGGGGCGGACGGCCACTGTGAACGCCTCGCGGCCGTGGTCCCACCGATCGGTTTCAGTCATGCCCCCTTTGAGGAGTGCGTCATGTCGTGGCGGCCTGGCGATCGTCTGGTCCTGTTTACCGATGGGCTCACCGATGCCCGCAGTGCGCGCGATGAGCGGCTGGGCGAGCAGGCCGTGCTCAGTCGGTTGTCCACGATGACGCACGGCGAAACGCCCGAGGACATCCTTGTGGCGCTGTTCGACCGGGTGCAGCTGCACACGGGGCGGACGCCGCTGCGCGACGATCTGGCGGCCGTGATCGTGGATCGCCCTGTGGCGGGCACCGCATGAGTCAGCAGCATGGATTCGGTGCCCGTGGCGGCCGACCACCGCGTCGCGAGGGAGAACTGCCGGCGGCCCGCAAACGCTTCGGACAGCACTTCCTCAAGGACTCGCGGGTGCTCGACAGCATCGTGGAGGCGCTCGGCCCGCTCGAAGGGCGCACCGTGGTCGAAATCGGTCCCGGGCGCGGCGCGCTCACTGACCGTTTGGTCGAGCGGGCGGGGCGCGTCGTCGCGGTCGAACTCGATCGCGATCTCGTGCAGCATCTGCGCACGCGCTATGCGGACCTGCCGCACGTGGAGATCGTGGAGGCTGACGTCCTCACGGTATCGCTGGCGGCACTGGCCGGTGGTCCGTATCTGCTGGCCGGGAACGTGCCGTATTACATCACGACGCCGATCATCTTTCATGCGCTCGAGCAACCGCGGCCTGACGTGGCCGTGTACCTCGTGCAGCGTGAAGTGGCCGAGCGGATGGCCGCGCCGCCGGGCGACAAAACCTATGGGGCGTTGAGCGTGAACCTGCAGTCGGTGGTGGATGTCGTGTCGGTGCGCCGTGTGCCGCCGTCCGCCTTCAATCCGCCGCCGACCGTCGACTCCGCCGTCGTCCGCGTCACGCCGCGCGACACGCCGTGGGTGGAGGCGGAGCTGGAGATTCCGTTCCGCCGCTTCGTGCTCGCCGCCTTTGGGCTGCGTCGCAAGCAACTCATCCGGGTGGTCCGCACGGTGGCGTCGCTTGACGCCGATCAGGCGGCCGCGGTCCTCGCCGACGCCGGTCTCCCGCACGACGTGCGGCCGGAGGTGCTCACCCCGGCGGATTTCGCCCGCCTGGTCCGGGTGCTCAGGCGGCGCCCTGACCCGACAGTGAGTTCGTAAGGGCGAACGAGAGTCCCTCGAGTTCCATCGCCATGTTGACGGACTTGAGGGATACGTGGGCCGGCACGGTGATTTGAGCCGGCGCAAAATTCAGGATGGCGCGGATGCCCGCACCCACGAGCTGGTCCACCACATCCTGGGCGTCGTCCGACGGGATCGCCAGCACGGCAATCTGCGCCTCCTCCCGCACGATGTCGGTTGAGAGCGCGGCCATATCGTGCACGATCGCTTCGCCCCACGGCTTACCGATCTTGGCCGGATCGTGATCGTACACGCCGACGATGCGGAACCCCCGCTGGCGGAACCCGCGGTAGTTGGCCAGCGCGGCGCCGATCTTACCCGCGCCCACGATGACGACCTTCCATTCCCGCTCGAGGCCAAGGATCTCGCGCAGGTGGGCGGTGAGTTCGTGCACCGGGTACCCGAGGCCGCGCTTTCCGAACGACCCGAAGAATGACAGGTCCTTCCGGACCTGAGCCGGGGTGGTCCCGCACAGATGGGCCAGCTCGTCGCTCGAGGCGGTCTGCTGACCGCGGGTATCGAGGTCCTCGAGATACCGCAGGTACATCGAAAGACGTCGGACGGTCGATTCGGCGATGCGTTTCACGGCGGAGTCGGTTGCTTGTGAAATTCTTCACAAAGCTACGTACCCCTCGGGGCTTTTGCCAGCGCGCGGCATCCCATCACTATCTTCCCCTCATGTCCCGCCCCACTACGCTCTCGTCCAGGGCCGCGCAGCGACTCGCCGACGGTCCGCTCGATCCGGTCACGCTCATGCGCGATGTCTGCCGCGTGGAGCGGTTGCAGCCCGATGCGGCGGAGCGGATGGCGATCGCGCTGCTGTCGAGCCATCCGGAGTTCGTGCGCCTGCCCAGTGGCCACTGGGCGCTGCGCCCCGGACTGGCCGCTGCGGTCGTGCCTGGCGTTTCCTTGCGCGATGTCGCGTTCGCCGTGACGGACGTGGAAACCACCGGCACGCGGGCGGCGGATGGTGACCGGATCACGGAAATCGCCATTGCCCGTGTGCAGGGTGGGCAGATTGTGGACGTGTATGCGCAGCTGGTCAATCCGCAGCGGTCGATCCCGCCGTACATCACGCAGCTGACGCAGATCTCGTGGGATATGGTGAAGGATCAGCCCACGTTCCGGGATGTCGCGCCGCAGGTGGCGGATCGGCTCGCTGGCCACGTCTTTACTGCCCACAACGCGGCCTTCGATTGGCGGTTCGTCGGTGAAGAGTTGTACCGGAGTCACGGGCAGCGGCTGTCCGGACCGAGGTTGTGCACGGTCCGCATGGCCCGCGTCCTGCTGCCGTCGCTCGCGCGCAAGTCGCTCGATCACGTCACGCGGTACTTCGGGATCGAGATCGCCGCGCGCCACCGGGCGGAGGGTGACGCCGTGGCCACGGCCCACGCCCTGTTGCGTATGTTGGCGATTGCGGAGGATGAAGGCGTCACCTCGTGGCCCGCGCTCGAACGGTTGCTTTCGTCGCCGGCGGGTCGCCCGCGGCCGACGGCGAGTGATCGTCGGCGCCGGGCCTTTCCGCTTCCCGCTTCCGAGGACCACATCGCATGAGCGATCGCCTGACCGCACCGCACCCCCTGCTCGAGACCCGTACGCTCGGCCGATGGCGGATCCATGCCATCCAGGCGGGCGGGCAGCAACTGGACGGGGGGGCCATGTTCGGCGTCGTTCCAAAGACGTTATGGGAGCGTCGTCTCGCGGCGGACGACAAGAACCGTATTCCGCTTGGCATGCGGTGCCTGCTGATCGAGCACGACGACGGGCTGATCTTGCTCGACACCGGGCTTGGCAACAAGGAAACCCCCAAGTTCCATGACATTTACGGGGTGGACAATGCCGGCGGGGAGGGGCGGACGGCGCTGGAAGACGGGCTCCAGGCGGCGGGTTTCTCGCCGGCGGATGTGTCGCTCGTGATCAACACGCATCTCCACTTCGATCATGCGGGCGGCAATACGTGGCGGAATCCGGGCGGCGAGGTGCTGTCGGCGTTCCCGAACGCCCGGTTCCTCGTGCAGGCCGGCGAGCGGGCCTACGCCGAGCGGGCCAATGAGCGGACGGCGGCGAGCTATTTCCCGGCGAACTGGGCACCGATCATGAGCGCCGGTCGGTACGAGTTTCTGGAGGGGCCAGGTGAGGTGGTGCCCGGGATTTCCGTGCGGCTCACCCCCGGGCACACCCCGTATCACCAGAGCGTGGTGCTGCGCTCAGGCGGGGAGACGGCGTGCTTTCTGGGAGACGTGGTCCCGACCTCTCACCATCTGCCGCTCCCGTGGATCATGGGTTACGACGTCGAACCATTGGTCACGCTGGAATCCAAGCGGGCGTTGCTGGCGGACGCGCTGCGGGAAGACTGGCTGCTGATTTTCGAGCATGACGCCGCGGTGGGGTTCGGGCGCGTGGCGCTCGACGGCAAGGGGTATCGGCTGGCGGAGTAGCGCGGGGCGCGGAACTGGTGGTGCCCCTTGACCTTGCGGAGCCGGTGCCTACCTTTCCGAGGTTAGCATTGTTGGAACGTACGTCCGGGGGCGCGGTAGCGTCCCCACACAACTGAGAAGCGGACCGGCAGCGACGCCGGTCCCACCCTTCGGCCCTCTCGCCAGGCAATGTCCTGCGGAGGTGTGCTGCTGGAGTCGATCGGCATCGTGTCTCCCTGCGCGCCCGTACGGGTCGTGCAGGCGGAGCAGCACGGTATTCGACGCGGACTCCACAGGGGTCCGCGTTTTCTGTTTCTTCTACGGGAGTACGGCCTATTCAGGATTCGACGAAGCGACCGCCACGGGTGAACCGGCAGATCCGGATCAGCCCCGTTCGCGTGATCGGCGCCGACGGAAGTCAGCTCGGTATCATGGAAGTCGACGTGGCGCTGTCCCAGGCAGTGGAGCAGGGACTGGACCTCGTCGAAGTGGCGGCTGCCGCGCGGCCGCCCGTCGTCCGCATCATGGACTTCGGGAAGTTCAAGTTCGAACAGGCTAAGCAGGCGCGAATCGCGAAGAAGAAGCAGCACGTGATCCATCTCAAGGAGGTCAAGTACCGCCCCGGGATCGACGATCACGACTTCGAGACGAAAACCCGCCATGCGCGGCGCTTCCTCGAAGAAGGCAACAAGGTGAAGGTGACGCTGATGTTCCGTGGCCGGCAGATCGCCCACCCCGAACTCGGGAGACTGGTGGTCGACCGTGTCGCGCAGGAGTTGATGGACCTCGCGAAGATCGAGAGCGCGCCGTCCATGGAAGGAAAATCGATGACGATGATTCTCGCGCCGAAGTAGTCGGCGCGTGATCACCAGCAGGGCCGCTTCCGCATCGGAGCGGTTGACCGCAGCCGTGAGTAGATCATGCCGAAGATGAAGACCCACAGTGGCGCCAAGAAGCGCTTCTCCGTGACGGGATCGGGGAAGGTGCGGCGTCTGAAGGCGTACAAGAGCCACATCCTGACCAAGAAGACGTCGAAGCGTAAGCGCAATCTCCGCCGTCCGACCATCGTCGCGACCAACGGCGAAGTGAAGCGTATCAAGCGACTCATCCTGGCCTGAGGACCTACCATGCCCCGCGTAAAATCAAACGTCGTCCGCCTCAAGCGGAAGAAACAGATTCTCAAGCACGCCAAGGGTGCCTTTGGTGGCCGGTCCAAGCTCTGGAAGGCCGCCAAGGAAACCGTGGAGCGTGGCTGGCGCTATGCCTACCGCGACCGCAAGAACAAGAAGCGTGATTTCCGTCGCCTCTGGATCGTGCGTATCAACGCCGCCGCCCGCATGCACGACATGTCGTACAGCGTCTTTATCAACGGCCTCCATGCCGCGGGTATCGAGATCGACCGCAAGGTGCTGGCCGACCTCGCCGTGCGTGAGCCGGATGCATTCGCTGCGATCGCTGAGCAGGTGCGCAAGGCCGTCGACGCGAAGACGGCCGCCGCCTGAACCGGACCGGCACGTGACATGAGCGGCGGTGCCGTTCGTGATTAAGTTGTGGGGCCGGTATCGAGGTGATACCGGCCCTTCGTGCATCCGCACCGGATCGCCTTCCCGGTGCCCCGCAATTCCCCGATTTCCGATCTCGTCTCGTGCAACTTTCCGAGTATCTCGCTCAGGCTGATGCCCTCGCGCAGGACGCGCGCGCGCTACTCGACGGTCTCGAGTCCGCCACCCGCCTCGACGACGCCAAAGGGCAGCTGAACGCCCTCAAGGACGCCCGGCTGGCCGCGCTGCAGGGCGCCCTCCGCGCGCTGCCGCCCGATGACCGGCGTGCCGCGGGCGCCGCGTTCAATACGCTCAAGCAGGCCATCCAGGAGCGGCTCGACACCTTCGCCACACGGCAGGCGGCAGCGCTCGGCGTCGTGGCCTTCGATGCCACCATGCCAGCGCGCGGCGTGTGGCGCGGCTCGTTGCATCCCGTCACCATCGTGATCGACGAGATCTGCGACATCTTCCGCGAACTCGGATTCACGATTGCCCTCGGCCCAGAGGCGGAAACGGAGTGGTACAACTTCGGTGCGCTCAACTTCCCGCCTGATCATCCGGCCATGGAGCTGCACGACACGTTGTATCTCGGCGATAACACTGTCTTGCGGACGCACACGTCGCCTGTCCAGGTGCGCACCCTGCAGCGGTACAAGCCGCCCGTGCGGGTGCTCGCGCCGGGGCAGGTGTATCGGCGGGATTTTTTCGATGCGACGCACGCGCCCGCGTTCATGCAGCTCGAGGGGCTCGCGGTGGACGAGGGGATTTCGTTCGTCGATCTCAAGGCTACGCTGGCCGAGTTTGCCCGCCGCTTCTACGGGGCCTCGCGACGGGTGCGCTTCGGGCCGTCGTACTTCCCGTTCGTCGAGCCCGGGGCGCAGATGGATGTCGAGGTCGACCTCAACGATGGCAAGGGACTGCGCTGGGTCGAGATTCTCGGCTGCGGGATGGTGCATCCGCATGTGCTCGAGGATGCCGGGCTTGATAGCGAGAAGTTCACTGGCTGGGCCTTTGGTATGGGCCCCGCGCGCATTGCGATGTCCCGCTACGACATCAGCGACATCCGCGTGCTCTACGATTCCGACGTTCGCTTCCTGGAGCAGTTCGCGCGATGATCGTTTCTCATGAATGGATCAAGCAGTTCGTTCCGCATGACCGCTCCGCTCAGGATGTCGGCGATGCGTTGAGCCGTCACTGCGTGACGCTGGACCACATTGCGCGACTGGGCGCGGATCTCGCGTCGTTCGTGGTCGCGCAGGTCGTCGAGGCCGGCCGGCATCCCAACTCTGATCACCTGTGGGTGACGAAGGTCGATGACGGTAGCGGGACGCTGCTCGACGTCGTGTGCGGTGCGCCCAACGTGGTGGCAGGGGCCAAGTACCCGTTCGCGCGCAGCGGCACGATCATGCCCGGCGGGCTCAAGATCGAGAAGCGCAAGATCCGCGGAGAGACCAGCAATGGCATGCTCTGCTCGTCCCGCGAACTCGGACTCGGACAGGAACACGACGGCATCCTGACGCTCGACACCGATGTGGCCCCCGGGACGCCACTGCTCGAGGTACTGCCCAGCGCGGATGCCCGCATCGACCTCGATGTGCTGCCGAATCGTCCCGATCTGCTGTCGCATCTCGGGGTTGCCCGTGAAGTGTCGGCCATTCTCGGCGTGCCGATGCACGCGCGCCCGGCCGACATCGCGGCGGTGCTCCACGAGGCGCCGGTGCACACGGGGATGGCGCAGGTCAGCGGCGCCGGCGTGTCGGTGCGCATCGACGATGCGCTCTCGTGCCCGCGCTATGTCGCGGCGGTGATCCGCGGCGTGCGCGTCGGCCCCAGCCCTGACTGGCTGCGCGGACGGCTGGAGAGCATCGGGCAGCGCAGCATCAGCAATGTGGTCGATGCCACGAACTATGTGCTGCACGGGCTTGGGCAGCCGGTGCATGCCTTCGATCTGGCCACCCTTGCCGGCGGCGGGATCGTAGTGCGGCCCACCGGAGACGGGGAGTCGCTGGTCACCCTCGACGGTGTCGCACGCAGCCTCACCGCGGGCACCACCGTGATCTGCGATGGCATGCGACCCGTGGCGCTGGCCGGGGTGATGGGTGGCCTCGACACGGAAGTGACAGACGCCACGACGGATGTCCTGCTCGAAGTGGCGGTGTTCGAACCGCGCTTTGTGCGGCGGGTACGCCGTGCGGTGAATCTCTCCACCGATGCATCGTATCGCTTCGAGCGCGGGGTCGATGCCGGTGACACGCTCGACGTGGCGCGAACGGCGGCCGCCCTGATCGTGCAGGTGGCGGGTGGTGAAGTGGTCGCGTTCCTCGATGTCGGCGCGCCCGTCACACCGCGTACGTCCGTGACGCTGCGCCCGTCCCGGTTGGCGCGCGTGTTGGGCGTCGCTGTACCGCCCTCCGAATTGCGCGACCGCCTCGAGTCGCTGGGATGCGCAGTGACCGAGGACGCGCACGGTCTGCTGGTCACGCCGCCGTCCTGGCGCCATGACCTGCTGCTGGAGGTGGATCTGATCGAGGAAGTGGCGCGTCTGGTGGGTTTCGACACGTTGCCGGATGAACTCCGTCCGTTCCGTCCGGGGACGGCGCCGGATCATCCGCTGCATCTGGCCGGGCGACGCGTCCGCGATCTGCTGGTGGGGATGGGTATGGCCGAAACCCGACCCATGCCGTTCACGGCCACCGGCGACGAGCACACGCCGCGGGTACGCAATCCGCTTGCGGACGACGAGCCGTTCCTGCGCGCGTCCGTCCTGGACACGCTGGCGCGCCGCGCGGAGTACAACCTCTCTCGGATGCAGGGGGATTTGC